>JADHZE010000006.1 GCA_026934365.1 Isoptericola sp. QY 916
CGGCCCGCGGCCTCGGCCGCGTCGCGGCGGACGAGCCGCAGCTCGTCGCGCCAACGCTGCGCGACGGTCGCGAGCTCGCGCGCGACGTCGGCGAACTCGCCCCCCTCGAGGTCTCCGCCGGGTGTGCCCGCCCACAGGCGCAGGGCGTCCTCCGCGGTCGCCTGGGCGGCGGCCGGGTCGCCCGAGACGACCTCGCGGCGCGCCCGGGTCAGCCCGTCGCGCACCCGGTCCAGGTCGGAGACGACACCCAGGGCGTAGCCGGTCTCCGTCGCGCGCACGACACCGCGACCGGCGACCGCCCGCAGCCGGGAGACCAGGTTCTGGAGCGCGGCCCGCGGGTCGCCGGGCAGTGACTCCTGCCACAGCCGGTCGACGAGGCCGCCGCCCGTGGCCGAGGCGCCGGTCGTGACGACCACGTCCACCTGCTCGAGCTGCGCGGCCAGCGCCTCACCGACGGGCCGCTGGTCGTCGTCGGTGAGCGCGAGCCCGCGCTCGTCGACCAGGTCGTCGCCGAGGAGGTCGGACTCCAGGGCGTCGAGGTCGACGACGCCGACCGTCGCGGCGAGCCGGAGGGTCTCGAGCACCCCGCCCGGCTCGGCCTGCGCCGCCAGGGAGCGCGCCACGGGCAGCGGCTCGGCGGTGACCGGCAGGGCGAGCACGAGGTGGGCCCAGCGACCGTCGTCGGCGAGGCGGGCGAGGGCAGGCACGGCGTCCTCGCGCACGCTGCACGACACGCACGCGTGCTCGAGCGCCACCGTCTCGTCCTCCAGGACGCCGGTCGCGTCGACGACGACGCGGCGCAGCGCGCCGTCGTCAGGGAGCAGGTCGTGGCGCACCACGACGACGTCGGGAGCGCCCAGGGTCAGGCTCGCCGCGGCGGCGTCGCGCAGCACGGGGTCGACGGCGACGAGCACGCTCAGCGCCGGTGCGGCGGGCGTGGCAGGCGCGTGCGGGCGGTCGGGAATCACGAGCACCTCCGGTGGGTTGGGGATGACGGTACTTGAGAACAGTTCTCAAGTCTGTCACTGTAGCGCCCTGATGAGAACCGTTCTCATAATGGAGGTATCGATGTCCGCCCGCTGCCAGGTGCTCGGCACGGTCCCGGGGTTCGGCCACGCGATCTCGCACTCGCACGTGCGGACGAAGCGCCGCTGGGACCCGAACGTCCAGAAGAAGCGCTACTGGGTGCCCTCGCTCGGCCGCACCGTCACGCTGCGGGTGAGCGCCCGGGGCATCAAGACCATCGACCGTGACGGCATCGACGTCGTGGTCGCCAGGATCCAGGCACGAGGAGAGAAGGTCTGATGGCCACCCGCACCGACCTGCGCCCGATCGTCAAGCTCCGCTCGACGGCGGGCACGGGCTTCACGTACGTCACCCGCAAGAACCGCCGCAACGACCCCGACCGCGTCGTGCTGCGCAAGTACGACCCCGTCGTGCGCCGGCACGTCGACTTCCGCGAGGAGCGCTGATGGCCAAGACGTCCAAGATCGCCGCCGACGCGCGCCGCCGCGACGTCGTCGAGCGGTACGCCGCCCGGCGGGCCGAGCTCAAGCGCGTCGTCGCGTCGCCGTCGTCCACGGCGGAGGAGCGGGCCACGGCCGTCATGGAGCTGCAGCGCCAGCCCCGCGACGCGAGCAGCACCCGCCTGCGCCACCGCGACGTCGTCGACGGCCGCCCCCGCGGCTACCTGCGCCGCTTCGGTCTGTCCCGCATCCGTCTGCGCCAGCTGGCGCTGCGGGGCGAGCTGCCCGGCGTCACCAAGTCCAGCTGGTGAGAGGAGACACCACCATGAAGCAGAGCATCCACCCCACCTACGGCCCCGTCGTCTTCCGCGACACCAGCGCCGGCACCGCGTTCCTCACGCGCTCCACGCTGGCGGGGGACGCCGCCTCCGGGCCCGGCCGCCCCGCGCGCACGATCGAGTGGGAGGACGGGAACACCTACCCCGTGGTCGACGTCGAGATCTCGAGCGCCAGCCACCCGTTCTGGACCGGGGCCGCGCGCGTCGTCGACACCGCGGGCCGCGTCGAGAAGTTCCGTCGGCGCTACGGGCAGGGCGCCCGATGAAGGTCCGGGCCTCGCTGCGGTCGCTGAAGCGCCTGCCGGGCGCCAAGGTCGTCCGCCGCCGCGGCAGGACGTTCGTGATCAACAAGCAGAACCCCCGGTTCAAGGCCCGCCAGGGCTGAGCCGGGGGTTCCCCCAGACCGACCCGACGAGAGGAGCGGCCGTGGCCGTCCCCCAGCGCAAGACCTCCCGCTCGCGCACCCGCAGCCGGCGCGCGCGGTGGAAGGCCGACCCGCCGGCGCTCGTCCCCGTGGTCGTGGCCGGCCGCACGGTGCAGGTCCCGCCCCGGCTGCTGCGGGCGGTGCGGCGAGGAGACGTGGACCCGGGCTGACGGGGCCGGGACCCGAGGGCGAGCCCGCGGCGCGACGCGCCGCGGGCTTCGTCGTGCCCGCTCTGGTCACCCGCCGTCGACGCTGGTATGTTCCCGCCTATTCGATATATCCAAACGATGGAGTGCGTGGTGACGGACCAGGGTGGCCCCCCGATGCTCGACGAGCGCGTGCTGCGCGAGGTGACCGACCGCGTCGCCGCGGCGTTCGACGCCCCGACGGCCGCCGTCTTCGCCGAGGCGATGCGGCGCACCCTGCGCGACGCCGTCGTGCTCGAGCCCGACGGCACCGCCTTCGTGCTCACCGGCGACATCCCGGCGATGTGGTTGCGCGACTGCGCGGCACAGATGCGCCCGTACCTCGCCCTGCTCGACCTCGATCCGGGGATCGGCGACGTCGTCGCGGCCCTGGTCCGGCGCCAGAGCACCCAGATCCTGCACGACCCGTACGCCAACGCCTTCAACCGGACGCCGGACGGCGCCGGGCACCAGGCCGACCGCACGGCGATGACGCCCGGCGTCTGGGAGCGCAAGTACGAGGTCGACTCGCTCGCGTTCCCCCTCCAGCTCGCGCACCAGCTGTGGCTCGCCACCGGGCGCACGGACCACCTCGACGACACGTTCCGCAAGGCCGCGGAGCTGGTCGTCGCCACGGTCCGGACCGAGCAGGACCACGACGCGCGGTCCGACTACCGGTTCGAGCGCGACGGCTGCCCGCCGACCGACACGCTCGTCCGCGACGGCCAGGGGTCGCCCGTCGCCGTCACGGGCATGACCTGGAGCGCGTTCCGCCCCAGCGACGACGCGTGCGTCTACCACTACAACGTGCCCGGCAACCTGTTCGCCGCCGCGTCGCTGCGCGACCTCGCGGAGCTCGCCCTCGGCCCTCTCGCCGACCCGGGCCTGGCCGCGCGGGCCGAGGAGCTCGCCGCCGAGCTCGATGCCGCCACCCGCCGGCACGGCGTCGTGGACCACCCCGAGCACGGGCGGATCTTCGCCTACGAGGTGGACGGCCTCGGCCACCGGCTGCTCATGGACGACTCGAACATGCCGAGCCTGCTCTCCCTGCCGCTCACCGGCGGCGTGGCGCTCGACGACCCGCTCTACGTCGCGACGCGCCGCTTCGCCCTCAGCGACGACAACCCCACCTACGTGCGCGGCACGACCGGTGACGGTCTCGGCAGCCCGCACACGCCGCCGCGCTACGTCTGGCCCATCTCGGCCGCCGTCCGGGGCCTGACCTCGACGGACCCGGCGGAGAAGCGCGCTCTCGTCGCGTCGATGCTCGCGGCCAACGCGGCACGCGGGCGGATGTGCGAGTCGTACCACGTGGACCGCCCCGAGGAGTTCACGAGGGAGTGGTTCAGCTGGGCGGACTCGATGTTCTGCGAGCTCGTGCTCGACGTCGTCGGGTACCACGTCCCCGGGGCACCCGGGGCGGAAGTGTTCAGGCACGACGCATAGGCGGACGTGCGGATCGGCGAAGGAGGCGATCTGAACCATGACGGTGACGACGGCGGCGACGGCGCCGCCGGGCAGGGCTGCGGAGCCCGCGCCCCCGGCCCAGGCACCACGCAGACCCTCACGGCAGTGGAGGATCCAGGAGAGGTGGGCGTGGCTCTTCGTGGCCCTCCCGATCGCCCTGTTCGCGATCTTCGTGGTCATCCCGGCGGGCATGGCGCTCGTCATGAGCTTCACGAGCTATTCGGTCATCGGCGACTCGGGCTGGGTAGGTCTCGACAACTACCGCCGGCTCTTCCTCGACCCGTACTTCTTCATCGCCCTGCGGAACACCGCGTACTACACGGTGCTGTTCGTGCCGCTCGGGATCGTGGTCGCGCTGGCGACGGCACTGCTGCTGCACCGCAACGTGCGGGTCTCGACGCTCTTCCGCACCTTCTTCTACGTCCCCGTGGTCTCGTCGACCGTGGCGACCGCGACGATCTGGCTGTGGCTGCTCAACCCGCAGTTCGGCATGGTCAACGTCGCGCTCGGCTGGTTCGGCATCGACGGCCCGGCCTGGCTGTACGACTCGAACTGGGCCATGCCGGCGATCGTCATCATGAGCGTCTGGGCCGGCTTCGGCACCAACATGATGATCTACCTCGGCGGCCTGCAGGGGATCCCGCCGCAGCTCTACGAGGCCGCCCGCATCGACGGGGCGGGCTGGTGGCAGCAGCTGCGCTACGTCGTCATGCCGAGCCTGTCGCGCACCACGTTCCTCGTCTCGACCCTCCTGGTGATCGGCGCGTTCCAGGTGTTCGACCAGGCCTACGTGCTCACCAAGGGTGGCCCGGGCAACTCGACGATCACGCTCGTCTACTACATCTACACGCAGGGCTTCGGGAACCTCGAGATGGGCTACGCGTCGGCGATCTCGTTCGTGCTCTTCGCGATCATCGCGATCTTCGCGGTCATCAACGCCCGCGTCACGGGGAGGGACAACACATGAGCGCGCAGACCGCACCCGGCCTGTCCGTCGCGGCCACCGCCACCCTTGCCGACGGGGCCTCCCGGCCGGCCGTGCTGCACACCAAGCACCGGACCCCGGCGCAGCGCGTGGGCGCCGTCGCCTGGTGGATCGCCGTCGTCGCGGTGGCGGTCCTCACCGTCTTCCCCCTGTTCTGGACGCTGGTCACGTCGCTCAAGCCGGCCGGCGACATCCTGTCCGGGGCGCTGGACCTGATCCCGCGCACCGTCACGCTCGAGAACTACGACCGCGTGCTCACGGAGGTGCCGTTCGGCCGCTACTTCGCCAACTCCATGCTGCTCGCCGTCGCCGGGGTCGTGCTGAACCTGTTCTTCGGCTCCCTCGCCGGGTACGCGTTCGCCAAGCTGAAGTTCCGCGGCAAGCGGGCTCTCTTCGTCACCCTGCTGGGGTCGCTCATGGTGCCCGGCATCGTGACGATGGTGCCCTCGTTCCTGGTGCTGCGCGCCATCCCGTTCGCCGGCGGCAACGACGTCGTCGGGCAGGGCGGCGTCGGCCTGCTCAACACCTGGTGGGCGATCATCCTGCCCGGGGCCGCCGGGGCGTTCGCCGTGTTCTTCATGCGGCAGTTCTTCTCCTCCGTCCCGGACGAGCTGGGCGAGGCCGCGCGGATCGACGGCGCGTCCGAGTTCCGGATCTTCGCGCAGGTCTACCTGCCGCTCGCGAAGGCGGGCGCTGCCGTGCTCGCGATCCTCACGTTCCAGGCGGGCTGGAACTCCTTCATGTGGCCGCTGATCGTCCTCAACGTCCAGGAGATGTGGACGGTGCAGGTGGGGCTGGCGTCGTTCGTCACCGACTACGCCACCGACTACGGCCCGCTCATGGCCGGGACCGTGATCACCAGCCTGCCGGTGCTGCTGCTGTTCGTCTTCGCCCAGCGCTACATCATCGAGGGGGTCTCCCATGTCAACGCCCGTTAGCCGCCGCGCGATCCTGCGGGCGCTCGGCCTGGGCGCCGGCGCCGCCGTCCTGTCCTCCTGCGCCGCGCCGAACCAGCCCCGCTACACGGACGCGGGCGCCCGTCGCCTGACCATGTGGGGCAGCTGGGCGGGCGACCAGGCCGCGCAGATCACGACGCAGCTCGACGCGTTCAACGCGGCGCAGTCCGAGTACGAGTTCCGATACGTGCCGCAGGGCGTGCTCGAGGAGAAGATGCTCACCGGCATCGCGTCGGGCAACGTGCCCGACCTGGTGCTGTGGGACCGGTGGCAGACGGCCAAGTACGGCCGCCGCGGTGCGCTGCAGGCGATCGACTCCTGGGCGGCGCGCGACGGCGTGGACCTGGGGTCCTTCTACGCGGAGTCGGTGCGGGAGATGAGCGTCGGCGACGAGACCTTCGGCCTGCCGCTCATCGTCGACACGCGGGCGCTCTTCTACAACAAGGCGCACCTCGACGAGGCCGGCATCCGCCCGCCGACGACGTGGGCGGAGCTGGCCGACGCCGCCGAGGCGCTGACGGTCCGCGAGGGCGGGCGGCTCACGCGGGCGGGCTTCGAGATCCAGGACGTCGGGCTGTTCAGCATGTGGCTCAAGCAGGCGGGCGGCGAGCTCCTCGACCCGACGGAGCGCCACACGGCCTTCGACTCCCCGCAGGGCCTCGAGGTCCTCGACTTCTGGGACGAGCTGCTGCACGAGCGGCGGGTGTACGAGCTGGGCTTCTCCGACGGCATCGACGCCTTCGCCCAGGGTGCGGTGTCGATCAAGTACGACGGGCCCTGGAACCTCCCCACCTGGGACGCCGTCGACGGCCTCGAGTACGGCGTCGTCCCGGCCGTCGTGGGGCCGCGGGGCGACTCCGGCGCCTCCATGGGCGGCTTCGGCCTCGTCGTCCCCGCCGACGCCCCCTGCCCCGAGGGTGCGTGGGAGCTCATGAAGTGGTGGGCGGCGGACCAGGAGAACAGCCTCGCGTTCGCCGAGATCAGCAAGAACATCCCGGCGAACGTCGAGGCGTCGCGACGCGCGGTGGGCACGGTCGACGACCGCTTCGCCCCGATGGTCGAGACCATCGAGGTCGCCTCCGTCCGCCCGCCCGTCCCCGGGTACTCGGACGTCGAGACCCTCGCCCTCATCCCCGCCCTGCAGGAGGTGATGTCGGGATCCCTGGACGGCCCCGCCGCCCTCGCCGACGCCGCCGCGCAGGGCGACCGCATCCTGGAGGCCAACCGATGACGACCACGACCGACGACGCCGCGCGCGCGCTGACCTGGACGGGGCGCGCCGACGTCGCGCAGCACAGCATCGACCTGCTCTACGGGGCCGCCACGCCGCAGCTGCTGCACAACGGGCACCCCGAGCCCGCCGACGCCACGTTCAACTACTGGTGGCTGGCGCACGTCGTCGACTGCCGGCTCGACGCCTTCGCCCGGACCGGCGACGGCACGTGCCTCGACGCGGCGCGGGCGACCGCGGCGAACATCCGCGAGCGCAACGGCGGCAGCCTGTTCAACGACTACTTCGACGACATGCTCTGGTACGCCCTCGCCCTGCTGCGGCTGGCCGAGGCGACGCCGGACGACGGCGAGCGCGCGGCCCTCGAGGCGGACGTCGTCGCGCTGTGGGAGCACGTGGTGTCGCTCGGGTGGAACGACGTCCACGGGCCGTCGTTGTCGTGGCGCAAGCAGCAGCCCGACTACAAGAACACCCCGGCCAACGGCCCCCTGGCGATCCTCGGCGCGCGGCTGGCGCGGCGCACCGGCGACGGCGCCTACCTCGACCGTGCGCTGCGCACGGTGGCATGGCTCGAGGAGCACCTGGTCGGGCCGGACGGGTTCGTCGAGGACGGGCTCGGCCGCGAGGGCGGCACGGACGTCGACACGCACTGGCGCTTCACCTACAACCAGGGCTTGTACATCGGGGCCTGCGTCGAGCTGTACAGGTGCACGGGGGACCCCGGCTGGCTGGACGCCGCCGAGCGGACGGCCCTCACGTCGGTGCGCGAGCTCGCCACGGGCGGCGTCTTCCGGCGCGAGGGAGACCTGGTCGACGACGACGTGCCCGACACGGCGGGCGGCGACGTCGGCCTGTTCAAGGGCGTCTGGTACCGGTACGCGGCGCTGCTGCTCGAGGAGCGGTCCGTCCCCGCGGTCGAGGACCTGGTGCGCACCAGCACCGACGCCCTGTGGGAGCACGGCCTGGTGCCGTACGGCGGCGCGCGCCCGGCGGACGGTGCGCCGATGGCCGCGGTCGAGAGCCTGCGGCACGCGGGCGTGGTGCTGCGGCCGGGGGACGACTGGACCCGGCCGGCACCGACGCAGGTGGGGTACTCGACCCTGCTGAGCGCCGTGATGGCGCTCGAGGTCCGGGCGGCGCGGGGATGACGGGCAGCGCGCGGCCCGGGCCGGGCCGCGCGCTACCGGGCCGGGGCCGGTCCCGTCGACCCGCCCGCGAGGATCCGTACGGGCACGGTGTCCTGCGAGACGTCGCCCCGCTCGGCGAGCTGCCGCTCGAGCAGCTCGAAGGCGCGCGCCCCGAGCGCGTGCTGGTCCTGCTCCACGTGGGTGAGGGGGACCGCGGCGTCCACGTACTCCGGCGGGGCGTCGAAGCAGATCACGGAGAGGTCGCCCGGCACGGCACGGCGCAGCCGCTGCGCGGCCTGCAGCACGAGGCGCGCGGAGTGGTACTCCGTGACCACGCACGCGGTGAGGTCGGGGTGGGCCTCGAGGAACCCGACCAGGCCGTCGACGTCGTCCTCGGGCGTGACGTCCGAGCCCGGCACCACGGACCGGACGCCGGAGTACACCTGGGACTCCTCGAGGCGTACCTGGTGCGCGGCGTGCGCGGCCACCACCCCGCGCCGCCGCTCGTCGAGGGTCGACACGGCGTTGGGGGACTGGACCAGCGCGATCCGGGTGTGCCCGAGCTCGAAGAGGTACTCCGCCGCCAGCCGTCCGCCGGTGACGTTGTCGGACGTCACGGTGCTGACGGGCACGCCCGTCAGGGTGCGGTCGACGATGACGAGGGGGAAGCCGCGGCCGACGAGCGCCGCGACGCTCTGCGGGATGGCCTGCGACGACGTGGGCAGCAGCACCAGCCCGTCGAGGCCGCGGTCGAGCTGCTCCTCGATGAGGCGCTCCTCCAGCTCGGAGTCGCCGCGCGACATCCCCACCACGACGTGGGCCCGCTCGCTGGACGCGTCGAGGAGCCCTCCGAGCAGGTGCGACCCGAAGGCGTCGTCGAACCCCGGCACGACGTAGCCGACCAGCGGCAGGCGGCTCCCCCCGTCCGGGCGCGCGCCGCCGGCGGGCGTCGTGGAGACGACGATCGTGCCGATGCGCGGACGCCGGGTCACGAAGCCCTCGTCCCGCAGCATGTCCAGCGCGCGCTTGATCGTGATCGCGCTGACCGAGAACTCCTCGACCAGCTCCGCCTGCGCCGGCAGCCGGTCCCCGACGGCGAGGTCGCCGCCGACGATGCGTGCCCGCAGCGCCTCGTGCACCTGGGCGTACAGCGCCTCGGTCAAGCTCGCTCCCGTCCTCGGACCGTATGAACAGTCGAATGAATATGATCTCCGCTCCTGGTCCATTGTGGGGCACCCCGCGTCCAGGACGCTCGAAGATCCCGACGGCGGGTCCGTCCCGCGAGGAGGCGCGACGATGCGCATCGAACGGCTCGTGGCCGAGTACGGCGCCCCGGAGGTGGGGATCGGCTCCGCCGCCCCCCGGCTGTCCTGGACGCGGACCGGGGGCGGGGTGCAGCGCGCGTACGAGGTGCGGCTGCGCACCGCCGACGGCGCCGCGGCGGAGCGGCGGGAGACGGGGCCCGAGCAGGTGCTCGTGCCCTGGCCGTTCCGCGACCTGCGCTCGCGCGAGCGGGTCGAGGTCCAGGTGCGGATCGAGTCCGACGACGGGTGGTCGCCCTGGAGCGAGCGCCTCGCGATCGAGGCCGGGCTGCTGAGGCCGGAGGACGTCGAGGCGCGGTTCGTCAGCCCCCGGCACGTCGGAGGGCTGGACGGCAGCGCCGTGGTGCTCGCCCGCGACCTGGACCTCGGCGGCCCGGTGGCGTCCGCTCGCCTGTACGTCACCGCGCACGGGGTCTACGACGCGTGGATCGGCGGCCGCCGCGTGGGCGACCACCTCCTCGACCCGGGCTGGACGGCGTACGACGCTCGCCTGCGCTACCAGACCTTCGACGTCACCGAGCACCTGCGCGCGCCCGGGGCGGACCGCCTCGTGGTGGGCCTCGGCAACGGCTGGTACCGGGGGCAGCTCACGTGGACCCACCAGCGCGACTCCTACGGCGACCGGCTGGCGCTGCTCGCCCAGCTGGAGATCACCCTCGAGGACGGTCGCCGTCAGACGGTGGTCACCGACGAGGCCTGGCGTGCCGGGACGACGGGGATCCTCGCCGACGACCTGTACGACGGCCAGACCACGGACCTGCGGCTGCCGCTCGCCCCGGACGCCGTCGCGGACGGCCCCGTCGACGTGCTCGATGCCGACACCGCGACCAACATCGCGCGGCTGGTCGCGCCGACGGGACCGCCGGTGCGCGAGGTCGCGACCGTCCCCGCACGGGAGGTCCGCACGTCGCCGACCGGCAGGCAGATCGTCGACTTCGGCCAGAACGTCGTCGGATGGGTGCGCCTGCGCGTGGCGGGGGAGCGCGGGGACACCGTCACGGTGCGGCACGCGGAGGTGCTCGAGGACGGCGAGCTGGGCGTGCGGCCGCTGCGCGCGGCGAAGGCGACGGACACCTATGTCCTCGCCGGCGGCACCCAGGTGCTGGAGCCCGCGTACACGTTCCACGGGTTCCGCTACGCGGAGGTGACGGGGGCCGAGGTCCGTGCCGGCGACGCCCAGGCCGTGGTGGTGAGCTCCGACCTGCGCCGCACGGGGTGGTTCGAGTGCTCGGAGCCGGACGTGAACCGGCTGCACGAGAACGTCGTGTGGGGCATGCGCGGCAACTTCCTCGACGTACCCACAGACTGTCCGCAGCGGGACGAGCGGCTCGGGTGGACGGGCGACATCCAGGTGTTCGCCCCGACGGCGAGCTTCCTGTTCGACGTGGGCGGGTTCCTCGGCTCGTGGCTGCAGGACCTCGCGGCGGAGCAGCGTCCCGACGGGGGCGTCCCGTACGTGGTGCCCGACGTCGTGCGCGAGCTGCGCGGACCCGGGCCGGACGGCGGGAAGCACACGCCGGCCGCCGGCTGGGCGGACGCGGCGGTGCACGTGCCGTGGACCCTGTACGAGCGCTACGGCGACGTCGGCGTCCTGGAGCGTCAGTACGACTCGATGCGGGCCTGGGTGGACCGGGCCCGCGCCCTGGCGGGCGACACCCTGCTGTGGGACACCGGCTTCCAGTTCGGCGACTGGCTGGACCCGGACGCGCCGCCGGACGACTCGGCGGCGGTGAAGGCCGACCCCGCGGTCGTCGCGACGGCCTACCTGGCGCGCAGCGCCCACCTGCTGGCCCGCGCGGCCGAGGTGCTCGGGCACGAGGCGGACGCCCGGCGGTACGCACGGTTCTCGGCCGACGTCGCGGCCGCGTTCCGCGGCGCGTACGTCGCGGCCGACGGGACGGTGCGCAGCGACTGCCAGACCGTCTACGCGCTGGCGATCGTCTGGGGCCTGCTCGACACCGACGCTCAGCGCCGCCGCGCGGAGGACCGGCTGGTGGCGCTGGTGCGCGAGGCGGACTTCCACGTGAGCACGGGGTTCCTCGGCACCCCGCTGATCCTGGACGCCCTGTGCGACGCCGGCCACCCCGAGCTGGCGCACGCGATGCTGCTGACCCGCACCCGTCCGTCCTGGCTCTACCCGGTGGGCATGGGCGCCACGACGGTCTGGGAGCGATGGGACTCGCTGCTGCCCGACGGCTCGATCCACCCCAGCGAGATGACGTCGTTCAACCACTACGCGTACGGGGCGGTCGCCGACTGGCTGCACCGCTCGGTCGCCGGTCTGGCGCCGGCGGCACCCGGCTACCGCGAGGTGCTGGTGCGCCCGCTGGTGACCGGCCAGCTCGACCGGGCGTCCGCCCGGCTGGACAGCCCGTACGGGCCGATCGAGGTCTCGTGGCGGCTGGCGGCCGGGCGGTTCGAGCTCGACCTCGAGGTGCCGCCGGGGGTCACCGCCCACCTGGACCTCCCGCTCGACGAGCCGGGGCGCACGGTCGGCCCGGGCGTGCACCACGTGGCCGGCCGGTGGGCGCCCGTGGGGCACCCGCTCCGCGGCGGGACGACCGGCGCGACGACCGGCGGGTCGCCCGCGCGGACCGCCCGGGACTGACAGGATCGGCGGACGACGAGAGAGAAGGTGGACGATGGCGATCACCCTGTGCGTGCTGCTGTGGGCGGCCGACGGCGAGGCCCCGGCGCTGGCGGACTACGAGACCGAGGTGCTGGCGCTGGTGCCGCGGCACGGCGGACGGGTGCTGCACCGCGTGACGAACGTGGCGCACACCGACGACGCGGCGCACGGCGCCGTCCAGCCCACCGAGGTGCAGCTCATCGAGATGCCCGACGAGGAGGCGCTCGCGGCGTTCATGGCCGACCCCGACCGTGAGGCGCGGCTCGACGTGCGCGACCGCGCGATCGCGCGCACCGAGATCCTGCGCGTGCGCCCCGTGGGATGAGCGCGCCCGGGGCGGGGCTGGCCCGGCAGTCTGCGATCTACCGCGCGGGCGTGCTGGGCCGGCGTCCCCGGGTCCCGACCAGCGCCGCGGGCCTCGAGCGGGCCGCCCGCCGCGCCAGCAGCGCGCGGGCCTGGGCGTACGTCGCCGGCGGCGCGGGCGAGGGGCGCACGATGCGGCGCAACCGGGAGGCGTTCGACCGGTGGGCGGTCGTGCCGCGCATGGCGGCCGGCGCCGTCGAGCGCGACCCGTCGGTCGAGCTGTTCGGTGCCCGGCACGCGAGCCCGCTGCTCCTCGCGCCCGTGGGCGCGGCGGCCCTCCTGGGCGCCGACGCCGACCTCGCCGTCGCGCGCGCGGCCGCCGCGACCGGCGTCCCGTTCGTGCTGTCCAACCAGGCATGCCATCCCATGGAGGCCTGCGCGGCCGAGATGGGCGCCGCGGCCCGCTGGTTCCAGCTCTACTGGAGCACCGACGAGGACCTCGTCGACTCGCTGATCGCCCGGGCCGAGGCCGCGGGCGCGGGGGCGCTCGTCGTCACGCTCGACACGACGGTGCTGGGCTGGCGCCCGCAAGATCTCGACCTCGGCTCGCTGCCGTTCGCCCGCGGCCTCGGGATCGCGCAGTACACGAGCGACCCGCGCTTCGGCGAGCTGGTCCGCGAGCGGGTCGCGCGGGCCGCGGCGTCCGGGGCGCGCGACGCCGTGCAGGTCACCGCCGGGGCGGTGCGCTCGCTCCTCGCGATGACGCGCGCCTACCCCGGGCGGTTCCGCGACAACCTGCGCTCGCCCGAGCCGCGCGCGGCCGTCGAGACGTTCCTCGACGTGTACTCCAACCCGGGCCTGTCGTGGGAGCACCTGGCCACCCTGCGCGACCGCACCCGGCTGCCGGTCGTGCTCAAGGGGATCCTGCACCCCGACGACGCGCGCCGGGCCCTCGACCTCGGCGTCGACGGGATCGTGGTCTCCAACCACGGGGGGCGGCAGGTGGACAACGCCGTCGCGTCGCTCGACGCCCTCGTCGCCGTGCGCGACGCCGTCGGGCCCGGCCCCACGGTGCTGCTCGACAGCGGGGTGCGGACCGGGGCCGACGTGCTGGTCGCCCTCGCCCTGGGGGCCGACGCCGTCCTGCTCGGGCGGCCGTACCTCTACGGGTACGCCGTGGCCGGGCAGGACGGCGTCGAGGAGGTGATCCGCAACGTGCTCGCGGAGCTGGACCTCACCATGGCGCTCGTCGGCGCGCGCGACGTCGCGGCGATCACGCGCGACCTGGTGAGCCCCGCCCCGGCGCCGCGAGGGGCGTGAGGCGCCGGGCGGTCCGCCCGGCCGGGGTCACCTCGGGGCCGTCGGCCCCGGTGCCGTCTCCCGGCCGCCGAAGACGACGTCGACGAGTCGCTGCAGCGCGCTCTGGAAAGCCGCGCCGAGGGACTGGTCGGCGTCGTCCACGTAGTTGATCCCCGCGGTGAGGGTGGTGCTGCCGTCGGGGGTGGAGTACATGAGCGCGCCGTGGCCGCCCATGCCTCCGTTGTGCGTGATGAGGGTGCCGTGAGCGGTGTCCTGGACGAAGACCCCGAGCCCGTACCCGGCGGGTGGGTGCGGCGCGAGCATCTCGGCGAGCAGAGGAGCGGGCAGGAGGCGGCCGCCCGTCAGACCGGAGACGAACAGGTGGAGGTCGCGGGTGGTGGAGACCATGTCGCCGCCGCTCGAGATCCAGGACGGGTCCTGGGCCGTGACGTCGACCATCGTCTCCAGGCCGTCCTCCTCGTACCGGTAGTACGCGTGGGCGTGGGGTGCGGGCAACGTCGACGTGTCGGGCACCGAGGTCTGCGTGAGCCCCAGGGGGGACAGCACCAGGCGGTCCATCTCGTCGGCGAGCGAGCGTCCGCTCACCCCCTCGACGATCAGCCGGGCCAGCGCGTAGTTGGAGTTGGAGTAGCTCCAGTCGGTGCCCGGCTCGAACCGGGCCGGGCGGGAGAGCGCCAGGCGGGCGAGCTCCTCGGTCGGGTAGTGCCGGAACCGCGCGTCGACCCACTCCTTGCCCTGCCAGGGGATGCCGCGCACCATCGTCAGCCCGTTCCAGGGCACCCCGCCCTCGACGGCGGCGTCGGGACCGTAGATCTCGCCGGTGAAGTTGAAGATCCCGCTGGTGTGCTGCAGCAGCATCCGCACGGTGATCCGAGGATCGACGGGCAGGTCTGGCAGGTAGTCGGCTGCCGCGCGGTCGAGATCGACCGCACCCTCGGCGACCAGCTGCAGGACCGTGGCCGCGACGAAGGTCTTGGTGTTGGAGCCGATGCGGATGTGTCCGTCGGTCGACGGCGCGCCGGGCTCGCCGAGCACGCTCGAGCCCGCGGCACCGTTCCAGGTGCCGCGGGAGTCGTCGACGCGGAGTTGGATACCGGTGAAGCCGGAGTCGACGACGTCCTGGAGCGCTCGGCGCAGTTCGGGGCGGTCGTGCGCGGTGTCGTCCTGAGGTCCGCGCCGGGCAAGGTCCTGGTGGGTCATGAGGGAGCTCCTTACGGTGGTGGTGAAGGGGTCGCTAGGCCACGTCGGGCCGGGTCATCAGCGGGGACTGGAGATGGCGGAGGAGGCCGGGGCCCGTCAGCGGCACGACGTTCCACGTCACGGACGCGGCGCCGGTGCGGGTGTCGACCACCGTCCGCAGGCGGTGCGGAGTGGTGATGACGTACAGGTCGGCGACGAAGACGTCCCCCTGCCACGCGCCGGCCGCCACCACGGGGCGGCCGAGCGGCTCGCTCTCCCGCCAGTCGTCGTGGCCGACCTCGATATCGACCTGGACGCCGGGGGAGGCCGTGAACCGCACGAGCCACCCGCGCTCGGCGGGTTCGACGGTCACCGGGGTCCCGTCGGGCAGGGCCGGGCCGGCGGCGGACGCCACGACCCGCGCGCCGGTCGGGTGCCGGGGCCCGAGCGTGCCGCTCGGGCGGGCGAGCGCCAGGCCTCGCAGGCGGTCGGCGAGCTGCGCGTCGTCCGCGGCGTCGTCGGGGCGGTCCAGCCCGGGCAGCAGGCACTCCCAGATCGGCTCCAGGAGCGTCTCGCCGCCCCCGCTGAGCGCGCTCGTCGCGACGACGACGAGATCGTGCGAGGGAACGACCGCGCACAGCTGGCCGAACGAGCCCTCGCCGCGATAGCCGTGGCGTGACATCCAGAACTGGTACCCGTACCCGCACCGCGTGTCGGGGTTGTCCGACCAGCCGTCGA
The DNA here is from genome assembly GCA_026934365.1 of Isoptericola sp. QY 916. Classification (GTDB taxonomy): domain Bacteria; phylum Actinomycetota; class Actinomycetes; order Actinomycetales; family Cellulomonadaceae; genus Isoptericola; species Isoptericola nanjingensis. The sequence goes on from JADHZE010000006.1 coordinate 15,671, forward strand.
CCTGGTGCGTCGCGACGCGGCGCCCCGTCGCGACCTCGACCCACGAGGGCGGGACGAGCCGGCGGTCGCCCCAGCGGCCGCGGCGGAGCAGCAGCTCGCCGAAGGCGGCCACGGCCTCGGTCGTCAGGTGCAGGCCGTGGAACCCGAACGCGGCACCGTCGCCGACGCGGTCCCACTCGGCCTCGGTGATGCCCATGGGCGTGAAGAGGCGCTCGGCGAGCAGCTCGGGCAGGCCGCTCCCGGTCGCGCGCTCGACCATGCGAGCGAGCACGTAGGTCGTGGCGTTGTCGTAGGCGTGCCGGGTGCCCTCGCGGTGGGGGAAGGGCACGCGCAGGAAGCCCCGGGTCAGGTCGCGGGGCTCCAGCTCCCACGCCTCGGCGAGGCTGTCCGTGTCGTGACCGGTCGTCATGGACAGAAGGTGGTGCACGGTGAGGCGACGTCCTTGGTCGGAGACGTCGTCCGGGACGTGGTCGGGCAGGACGTCCACGATCCGGTCGTCGAGCGAGAGCAGCCCGTCCTCGATGGCGAGCCCGACCGCGATGGCCGTGAACGACTTGGTGAGCGAGTACAGCAGGTGCGGTCGCTCCGCCGTGAAGGGCGCCCACCACCCCTCGGCCACCACGTGCCCGCGCCGCACGACCATGAGCGAGTGGCACTCGACCGAGTCGCCGGCGAGCCGGTCGAGCAGGGCGAGCACGGCCCGCGACGACACCCCGACGGCGGCCGGCGCCGACCGCGGGAGCGTCTGTGGCCGGAGCGGCACGGCGGGCCGTGGGCGCTGACTCGTCACGATGAGCTCCTGAAGGTCGGAAGGCGTCGAGGAAGAAACGACACGATGCGTTTCGTCTTGAGAAGTGTGCTCGGGCGCGTGGTTGGGTGTCAATACGCTCCGTACCGTTTCCTTTAAGATCGGTGTCATGCCCGATCCGAGCGCCTCACCTGCCGCCCCCCACCGGCCTCGGAGCGAGGCGAGCCGACGCGCCATCCTGGACGCGAGCCTGGACCTGTGCGGGGAGCACGGGTACGGCGCGGTGACGGTCGAGGCGATCGCCGCGCGCGCGGGCGTCAGCAAGAAGACCATCTACCGCTGGTGGCCCTCCAAGGGCGCGGTCGTCCTCGAGGCGCTGGACGACGCGGCGAACCCGTCGGCCGACTTCCCGCACACCGACGACCTGCGGGCCGACCTCGTCGAGCAGATGGAGGGTCTGCTGCGCGGGCTGTTGGCCGACCGCCGGTTCGGCCGGGCACTGGTCGGCCTGATCGCCGACACGCAGCACGACCCGCAGCTCGCCCGGGGCCTCGTCGACGACCTGTACCGCCCGCGCGTCGAGGACGCCAGGCAGCGTCTGGCCGTGGCCCGCGACGCCGGCCAGCTTCGCGCCGACGCCGACCTCGACCTGGTGATCGAGCTGCTGTACGGGCCCGTGTACTACCGGCTGCTGCTCCACCAGGGCGAGCTGCAGACCACCGACGAGCTGCGGACGCTCGTCGACCACGTCCTCCGGTCCGCCGCGGCGGCTTCCTGACCGCGGACGCCCGCGCTCACGAGGGGTGTGCCGGCGCGGTCACACCCCGTGCGGAGAAGACCTCGCGAGCCACGAAGGTCGCGTTGAGGGCACGGGGGAAGCCGCAGTAGACGGCCGCGTGCAGGAGCGCCTCGATGATCTCCTCGGGCCGCAGGCCGACGTTGAGCGCGGCGCCGATGTGGACCTTCAGCTGGGGTTCGCATCCCCCGAGCGCGGTGAGGACACCCAGGGTGACGAGCTGACGGCTCCGGGGATCGAGGTCGGGGCGGTCGTAGACGTCTCCGAACGCGAAGGCCGCGACATGATGGCCCAGTGCGGGGCTGATGTCGGCGAGGGAGTCGATCACCGCCTCGCCCTGATGGCCGTCGATCTGCGACAGGACGGCCTGGCCGTGACGGCGCCGGGCAAGGTTCGCGGGGCTGTCGATGTCGTGCTGCGGAGCAGGAGCGCTGGTCATGGTCGGGGCGCCTTTCGGTACGTCGCGATCTTGTACTCGGTCGCCGCCAGGGCGAGCTGCAGCTGGGCGATCTGGGAGCGCAGCGTGTCGCGGTGCTCCAGGAGCATCTCCCTGCGTTCGGGCGCCGTGCCCTCCCCGGCGTCGGCGAGCTCGACGTAACGGCGCAGGTCGCTGATCGGCATGCCCGAGGTGCGCATCCGCGTCAGGAAGACCAGCCGGCGGACGGCGGAGGCGTCGTACCTGCGGTGTCCGGCCGGGTCACGCGCGACGCGGATCAGGCCGATGCGCTCGTAGTAGCGCAGGGTGTGGGGATTGACCCCGAGGTGGGTGGCCGTCGTCGCGATGTCCCACTCCGTCGCGTCGTCGTCGCGCACCAGCTCGCGCAACGACTCGACCGAGACCCCGCCGGACGGGTCGACGGCCAGGCGAAGTGCGTCCCTGAGGGCTTCGTCTCTCGTCATGACCGCCACGGTAGAAGTGTGAGCGCGCTCCAAGGCAAGGCTGTGCGCCCGACGGCGGTCCGGGAACAGGCCAGCAGGTCGGACGCGGCACCCGGGTCAGGCGGTCGCGGGCATGTCTCGGCCCGAGATGAGGAGCTCCTCCGGGAAGCAGTAGCCCCAGTGCTCGCCGGGCTCGAGGGATCGCATCACCGGGTGGTCGGTGGCGTGGAAGTGCGCCGTCGCGTGCTTCGCCGGCGACGAGTCGCAGCACCCGACGTGGCCGCACTCCAGGCAGGCCCGCAGGTGCACCCAGGTGCCGCCGGCGGCCACGCACTCGGGGCACGTGCCGAGCGCCTCGGGCGCGACGGGGACGATCCGGTCCAGGTGCGTGCACGTGCTCGTCATGATCACTCCCTCGCCGGCGGCTCCGGACGCCGCCCTCGGCGAGTCTAGGGACGTGCCACGTGCGCTGCGTCCTGGACGACGTCCCGCTAGCGTGTCGTCATGCTGGCCGGACCCCGCCCCTCGAGCGGCGACGCCCCCTCGAGCGACGCCTACGAGCGCACCGCCGTCGTCGTGGAGGACGACCCTGACGTCCGCGACCTGCTCCACGCGGTGCTGACGCAGGCAGGTTTCGTCACGCGCACCGCGGCGTCGGGCCGCGAGGGCGTGGAGCTGGTGCGCAGCTTCGACCCGCTCGTCACGACCCTCGACGTGGGGCTCCCCGACATCGACGGCTTCGAGGTGTGCCGCCGGATCCGCGCGGTGTCCGACACGTACGTCGTGATGCTGACGGCCCGCACGGACGAGATCGACGCGCTCATGGGGCTGGACGCCGGCGCCGACGACTACCAGACCAAACCGTTCCGCCCCCGGGAGCTGCGGGCCAGGATCGAGGCGATGCTCCGCCGCCCTCGCAGGGAGGCGCCGCCGGCGGCCCCGGCGACCGCCGTCCCGTCCTTCGACGGGCTCGTCGTGAACGTGGCGGCGCGCACCGTCGACGTCGACGGCGCGGAGGTGCACCTCACGCGCAGCGAGTTCGACCTCCTCGCCGCGCTCGCGGGCGCCCCGGGGCGCGCGATCCCCAAGGACGACCTGGTCCGGGTGCTGTGGGCCGGCGAGTACGACACCGGCACCCTGGTCACGGACCAGGACCGGCGCAGCGTGGAGGTGCACGTGACCAACCTGCGCCGCAAGCTCCGCGACGACGCGGCGTCGCCCCGCTGGATCCGCACGGTGCGCGGTGTGGGCTACAGGTTCGACCACCCCTCCTGAGCGAGGGCGCTCGCGACGACGATCGCGGCGGTCCGGGCCTCGTCGGTGATCCGGTCGGTGTGCCGCTGTGCGCCGTCCACCCCGTCCTCCTCGAGGGCGTCGAGCCCCTGCGACGCGGCGTCCGCGAGCCGGTCCATCCCGAGCATGTCCGCCGTGCAGGCGAGCGTCAGGAGCACGTCGCGGGCGCCGTCGGCGTCGGTCCGCGCGAGGGCTCCCAGGAGCGCGCCGGTGCGGTGCGGCAGGAGGCCGGCCCAGGAGCCCGCAAAGCCGGCGACCGCGGCCCGGTCGCCGTCGAGGTCGTCGACGAGAGACTGCCACGCGGCCGCCGTGCCCGGGGGCAGGGCGGGCGTCATCGGGGCTCGCCGGGGTGTTCCTCCCGGAGCACCACGCGTCTCGCCGGCCGCGGGACCCGCCCGCGCGCCCAGGGGGAGGTGCGCGCGGCGGCCCCGAGGGGACCGGTCGACGAGACGGACATGGTGCTCCGGGAGGTGATCAGGGGCTGAACGGACTCGATCCTGCGCTGCGGACCTCGGGGCGACCTCCGCGGCAGGACAAGATCGCCTCAAGATCTGCTCAGGGTTGCGGTGCCGCCTACCCTGACCGCATGCCCGAGCGTCCGGAAGCGCGTCCCGTGATCCTGCTCGTCGCCGACGCGCACGCGTCCGAGGTGGAGCAGGAGTTCCGCGCCCGGTACGACCGGGACTACCGGGTCGAGCTCGTCGGGACCGCCGACGCGGCGCTGGAGCGGCTGCGCGACCTGGTGGCCGCGCGGGAGCCGGTCGCGATGATCGCGGCGGAGCGGCGGCTGCCGGACGCGGCAGGGGTCGAGCTGCTGCACCAGGTGCCGGCGGTCGTCTCGACGGCGCGACGGGTGGCGCTGATCTCCGGCGACGAGTACGCCGACGCCCTGGACGAGATGCGGGCCGCGCTGCTGCGCCGCGACATGGACACGTTCGTCGGCATCCCGCGCGGCGCCCGCGACGAGGAGTTCCACACCGCCCTGGTCGAGCTGCTGTCGGAGTGGGGCTGGTCGGTGGCCCGCCCCACCGTGACGTCCACGGAGATCGTCGCGCCCCCCGGCGACCGCGACGCGGCCGCCGTCCGCGACCTGCTCGAACGGCTCGGCGTCCCGAACCGCGTGCTCGCACCCGACGCCGCAGACGCCCGCGACATCCTCCTGGCGGCGGGCCCGGGCGCCGTCCTGCCCGTGGTGCGCACGTTCGCCGGGCGGGTGCTGTCGGGCGCGACGGCGTCGGCCGTGGCGGAGGCGATGTACGGCGGCTACGACTCCATCCCGCCGGGCGAGATCGCCGACGTCGCCGTGGTCGGGGCGGGGCCGGCCGGGCTGGCGGCCGCCGTGTACGCGGCGTCCGAGGGGCTGTCGACGGTGGTGCTGGAGCGCGACGCGATCGGCGGCCAGGCCGGGTCGAGCTCGATGATCCGCAACTACCTCGGGTTCCCGCGCGGCATCTCGGGGATGCGGCTGGCGCTGCGCTCGCGCATCCAGGCGGGGCGGTTCGGCGCCCGCTTCTACACCGGGCGCCCGGTGGCGCGCATCGAGCCCGGCCCGGCGGACGAGCCGGAGCACCACCACGTGCACGTCGAGGGCGCACAGCTGTGCGCGCGCACCGTCGTGCTCGCGACCGGCGTCTCCTACCGCCGGCTCGGCGTGCCGGGCGTCGACGAGCACGTCGGCACCGGCGTCCACTACGGCGCCGCGAGCTCGATGGCGCGCGAGATGACGGACCGCGACGTCGTCGTGGTGGGCGGCGGCAACTCCGCCGGCCAGGCCGCCGTGCACCTGGCGAAGTTCGCCGGCTCGGTGACGATCCTCGTACGGCGGGGGAGCATCGCCGAGACGATGTCGGACTACCTGGTGCGCGAGATCGCGGCGACGCCCACCATCGCCGTCCGCCCGCGCACGGTGATCACGGACGGCGGCGGGGACGGGCGCCTGCAGTGGCTGATCACCGAGGACCTGGACACCGGCGAGCGGACGAAGACGCACGCCGACGGCCTGTTCTGCCTGCTCGGCGCGGAGCCGGACTGCGGCTGGCTGCCCGACGGCCTTGCGCGCGACGACCACGGCTTCGTCCTCACCGGCCGCGACGTGCCGCAGGAGCGCTGGGTGGACGGGCGCCCGCCCGCCAGCCTGGAGACGACGCTGCGCGGCGTGTTCGCCGTCGGCGACGTGCGGGCCGGCTCGATGAAGCGCGTCGCGTCGGCCAGCGGCGAGGGCGCGTCCGTGCTGCCGCTGGTGCACACCCACCTCGCCTGGCTGCGGGCGCAGGAGTTCGGGGGAGGGAGCCCGGCATGACCGACGGCCCGCACGAGCCGCGGACGTTCCGGCGCAGCCGGTCCCGCGACGTGGGCGACGCGGTGATCGGCGTGCTCGTCCGGCTCGGGCTCGTCCCGGACACCTTCCTGCTGACCACCCGGGGCCGGCGCTCGGCCGCCCCGCGCACGAACCCCGCGACCCTCGTCACCCTCGGTGGGCGCCGCTGGCTGGTCGCCCCGTACGGCGTCGTCTCCTGGGTGCACAACGTGCGCGCCGACCCGCGCGTGCTGCTGCGCCGGGGGTTCTCGCGGCACGTCTTCGTGGCACGGGCAGCCTCGGCCCAGGAGGCCGGGCCGGTGCTGCGGCAGTACGTGCGCCGGTCCCGGCCCACCCGGCCGTACTTCGCGGCCACCGTCGACTCCCCGGTGGAGGTCTTCGTCGCCGAGGCGGACCGGCACCCGGTGTTCGAGCTGGTGCCGTACGACACAGGTCGCTGACCCGCCGCGCGGCACGGGACGAACCGCGGTCGAATGGGCGGCATGGGATCTGCGCAGGACGTCGCCACGGACGCGAGCCCCTGGTCACGACCGCCCGCCGAGGTGCTCGCGGCGCTCCGCACGGACGACGGCGGGCTGAGCGCCGCCGACGCGACGGCGCGGCTCGCGGAGGTCGGTCCCAACCGGCTGCCGCCGCCGGAGAAGGACCCGCTGTGGAAGCGGGTCCTCGTGCACTTCGACGACGTGCTCATCTACATCCTGCTGGTCTCCGCGGTGCTCAAGGCGATCCTCGGCGACTGGGTCGACTTCACCGTGATCCTGCTGGTCGCGGTGGTGAACGCGGCGATCGGCTTCATCCAGGAGGGGCGCGCCGAGAGCGCGCTGAACGGCATCCGGCAGATGCTGTCCGTGCACGCCGAGGCCCGCCGCGACGGCGCGTGGGCCAAGATCGACGCCGACGACGTCGTGCCGGGAGACGTGGTGCGCGTGCGCTCCGGCGACCGGGTGCCCGCCGACGTGCGCCTGCTGCAGGCCACCAACCTGCGCGTCGAGGAGTCGGCGCTCACGGGGGAGTCGGTCGCGGCGAGCAAGCGGGTCGACCCCGTGGACCCCGACGCCGGGGTGGGCGACCGCACCAGCATGCTGTTCTCCGGCACGCTCGTGGCCGCGGGCCAGGGCGTCGGGGTGGTCACCGCCACCGGCGAGCGCACCGAGATCGGCCGCATCCAGACGATGATCTCCGAGGTCACGAGCCTGGAGACGCCGCTGACCAAGCAGCTCGACCGGTTCGGCAAGCTGCTCGCGGTGCTCATCCTCGGCATGGCCGTGGTGATGGTCGTCGTCGGGCGCGTGGTGCACGACTTCTCCGTGCCGGAGCTGGTCTCGGCGTCCATCGGGTTCGCCGTCGCCGCCGTCCCCGAGGGGCTGCCCGCCCTGGTGACGATCACCCTGGCGCTCGGCGTGCAGCAGATGGCGCGCCGCCGCGCCATCACGCGCAAGCTGCCCGCCGTCGAGACGCTCGGCTCCGTCACGACGATCTGCTCGGACAAGACGGGCACGCTGACCAAGAACGAGATGACGGCGCGGACGGTGCGCACCGCCGGCCGGTCGTTCGACGTCGCGGGCGCGGGCTACGCACCCGTCGGCGAGCTCACGCTCGCGGGCGAGGGGTCGCGGCACGCCGACCTCGTCGACGACCGGGACCTCACCGCGGTCGTCGCCGTGATGATGCTGTGCAACGACGCGCGCGTGGTGCCGGGGGAGCCCGGCGGGCAGGGCGAGGACTGGCGGCTGGTCGGCGAGCCGACGGAGGGCGCGCTGCGCAGCCTCGGCATGAAGGCCGGCTTCGAGACGACGGGCTGGTCGCGGCGGGACCTGGTGCCTTTCGAGTCCGAGAACAAGTACATGGCGACCCTCGACCGGGCGCCCGACGGCGCGGAGGTCGTGCACCTCAAGGGCGCGCCCGACCGGGTGCTCGACCGGTGCACCACGCAGACCGCGCCGGACGGCACGGCGCAGTCGATCGACCGCGCGTTCTGGGAGGCGCAGATCGACGAGATCGGCGGCCGGGGGCTGCGGGTGCTCGCGGCGGCCCGTCGCGGAGCGCCGGCCGGGGAGCTCGCCGACTCGCTCACCGGCCTCGAGCTGTGCGGCCTGGTCGGCATCGTCGACCCGCCGCGACCCGAGGCGATCGACGCCATCGCCCAGTGCCGCGACGCCGGCATCGCCGTCACGATGATCACCGGCGACCACGCCGGCACCGCCGTGGCGATCGGCCGCGAGATGGGCATCGTCCACGACGAGGTCGGCCCGGACGGCACGGGCCCCGCCGTCCTCACCGGCGCGGAGCTGGAGGCGATGAGCACCGAGCAGCTGCGCGGCGTCGTCCAGGACGTGCACGTGTACGCCCGCACGAGCCCGGAGCACAAGATCCGCATCGTGTCGGCGCTGCAGGCGCACGGCGAGGTGGTCGCGATGACGGGCGACGGCGTCAACGACGCCCCCGCGCTCACGCAGGCCGACGTCGGCGTCGCGATGGGCATCAAGGGCACGGAGGCCACGAAGGACGCGGCCGAGGTGGTGCTCGCCGACGACAACTTCGCCACCATCGAGCGGGCCGTGGAGGAGGGGCGGCGGATCTACGACAACATCCGCAAGTCCGTGCTCTTCCTGCTGCCCACCAACGGCGCGCAGTCGCTGGTCATCCTCGTGGCCGTGCTGTTCGGCCTGGTGCTGCCGCTCGCGCCCGTGCAGGTGCTGTGGATCAACATGATCACGGCCGTCACGCTGTCCCTCGGGCTCGCGTACGAGAAGGCCGAGCCGGGCGTGATGTCCCGGCCGCCCCGCGACCCGAAGGCCTCGATCCTCGATGCCGCGTTCGTGCGGCGCATCCTCATCGTGTCCCTGCTCATCGGCGGCGCCACGCTGCTCGTCTTCTACGCCGAGCGGGCGCAGGGCGCGCCGCTCGCCGAGGCGCAGACCACGGCCGTGACGATGCTGGCGCTCGGCCAGCTCGCGTACCTGTTCAACTGCCGGTTCCTGGACCGGTCGAGCCTCACCCTCGACGTCCTGCGCGGCAACCGCGTCATCTGGATCTCGGCCGTCGCGCTCCTCGCCCTGCAGTGCGTGTTCGTCTACACGCCGTTCATGCACGACTGGTTCGACTCTTCCCCCATCGGCCTCGAGGAGTGGGGCAAGACGCTCGGCCTGGCCGTCGTCGTCTTCCTGCTCGTCGAGGTGGTCAAGGCGGTGGGCCGGGCGCGGCAGCGCCGCGCCCGGGCCTGATCAGCCGCGCCGCACGCGCACCTCGTGCTCCCCGTGTCCGACGACGGCGGGCGCGGCGCCCGGCACGTCCAGCTCGGCGGTGGTGCCGACCGGCACCACGCACCGCACCACCAGCTCCGTTCCGTCCGCACGGTCCTCGATCCGCCACGCGACCTCGGCGGTGCCGTACGGCGTGACGTGCCGGGCCGAGGCGTGGGTCAGCCCGCCGCCGGGGCGCGGGGCGACGCGGAAGGTGCGGTACCCCGGGTCGAGCGGCGCGAGGCCGGCGACCACCCGGTGCAGCCAGTCGGCCACCGAGCCCAGCGCGTAGTGGTTGAACGACGTCATCTCGCCGGGGTTCACCGTGCCGTCCGTGAGCATGCTGTCCCAGCGCTCCCAGATGGTCGTGGCGCCCAGGTCCACCATCGCCAGCCACGACGGCGACGCGTGGCTGAGCAGCAGCGAGTACGCGGCGTCGAGCTGCCCGGTCCTGCTCAGGGCGTCGGCGACCAGCGGCGTGCCGGCGAACCCGGTGCCCACGGTGTTCCCGCCGTCGCGCACCAGCGCCGCGAGCCGCTCGCCCGCGCGGCGGCGCGCGTCGTCGCCGTCGAGCAGGTCGAAGACGATCGACAGCGCGTGCGCGGTCTGGGTGTCGTGCATCGCGTCGCCGCTGTCGACGTAGCGCTTGCGGTACGCGGCGGCGACCTCGTCGGCGAGCTCCCCGTAGCGGGCGTCATCGTCGTCGCGGCCGAGCGTCCGGGCCATGTCCGCGACGGCCCGCGCCGAGCGGGCGAGGTAGGCCGTGGCCACGAGGTGCGGGTCGGTCTGCGCGCGCAGCGGGTCCTCGGGCGGGGCCGTCGGGTCGAGCCAGTCGCCGAGCTGCATCCCGGTGTGCCACAGCCGGTCGGGCCCGGCGAGGCCGGCCACCTTGTCGACCCAGGTGACGGCGCTCGCGTACTGCCGCTCGAGCAGGCCGACGTCGGCGGAGTCGCGGTGCAGCGCCTCGGGCACGAGGGTCGCGGCGTCGCCCCACCCGGCGATGTCCTGCGTCGGCTGCCAGTACGTGCCGCCGGGGATCCACGGCACGTACACGGGCACGGTGCCGTCGAACCGCCGCTGCTCCGCGGACAGCGACCGCAGCCAGTCGGCCAGCATCCCGTGCACGTCGTAGAGGAACGCGGCGGTGGGCCCGAACGCCTGGATGTCGCCGGTCCAGCCGAGGCGCTCGTCGCGCTGCGGGCAGTCGGTGGGGATGTCGACGAAGTTGGAGCGCAGGCTCCAGACGACGTTCTCGTGCAGCCGGTCGAGCGCCGGGTCGCTGCTGGCGAACCAGCCCGTGCGGGCCATGTCGCTGTGCAGCACGCGGGAGACGATCGCCGGGGCGTCCGCGCCGGGCCAGCCGGTGACGTGCGCGTACCGGTACCCGTGCACGGTGAACCGCGGCTCCCAGGTGATCCCCGTGCCGTCCGTCACGACCTCGTCGGTGGCGGCCGCCTCGCGCAGCGTGCGCGTGTAGAGGGTGCCGTCCTGCAGCACCTCCGCGTGCCGCACGCGCACCACGGTCCCGGCGGGGGCCGCGGGCACGACGAGGCGCGGGCGGCCCGAGTGGTTCTGCCCGAAGTCGACGAGCCAGCCGTCCTCGCCGTCCGGGCCCGGCGCGCGCGTCACGCTCACGGGCGCGAGCTCGCCCGTGCAGCGCACCGGCGGGCCGTCGGGGGCCGCGAGCACGGACCGGTCCAGGGGGTGCACGACGACTGGCGACCAGGCGGCGTCGTCGAAGCCGGGCTCCGACCAGCCCGCGGGGAGCAGGCGCGCGTCGAACGTCTCGCCGTCGTACAGCGAGGCGCGGGTGAGCGGGCCGGGGGCGCTGCGCCACGCGGTGTCGCCGCCCACCACCACGGTCCCGGCGTCGGTGACCACCTCGAGCTGGGCGAGCACGCCCACGTGGTCGCCGTACAGGTTGCGGTGACCGCCCTCGAAGCCGTACCGGCCGCGGAACCAGCCGTCGGCGAGCCAGGTGCCGAGCGCGTTCGCGCCCGGGCGCACCAGGTCGGTGACGTCGTAGGCGTAGACGCGCAGGCGGTCGTCGTAGGGCGTCCAGCCGGGCACGAGCACGTCGGCGCCGACGCGCCGCCCGTTGAGCTCCGCCTCGACCAGGCCGTGCGCGGTGAGGTGCAGGCGCGCGGACCGCACCGCGTTCCCGGGGACGTCGAACCCGCGGCGCAGCAGCGGGGCGCGGCGCGTCTCGACCTGTCCCTCGTCGTACCCGGGGCCGACCAGGTCGGCCGTCCAGTCGGCCGCGGTCAGCCCGCGCTCGACGACGGCGGGCTCGCTCCACGGGCCCCAGCCGCCGTCGTCCGCGGTCCCGTCCGCGCCGCCGTCCCGGGTGCGCACGCGCACCTCGGCGCGCGCACGCGGGGCGAGGGGCGCGCCCGGCCAGGGCACGAGGACCTGCGCGTCGCCGTCGACGACGGCGGCCGCGTCCTCGAGGACGGTGCCGTCGGGCGCCGTCGTGCGCCAGGCGACCTCGTACGCCCCCTGCCGGTAGGCCGGGTGCGCGGCGTCGAGGTGCCAGGACAGCCGCGGCCGGTCCTCGCCGGCGCCGAGGGCGGGCTGTGCGTGGTGCTCGACGCGCAGGGCGGGGGCGGGGACGGTCATCGGGCTCCTTCGTCGGTGCGGACGGCGGTGGTGGACGGCGCCGGCGCGGCGGGCTCGTCGTCCGCGACGCGCGGGTACCGGGTGATCCAGAAGCACCCGATCACGCCACCCACGGCGATGCACGCCGCCACGAACACGAACAGCACGTTCGGGCTGGCCGCGAGCAGGGTGGGCGTCCACAGGGCGACGACGGCGGCGACCACGCGGGTGAACGCGATCATCACGCCCTGCGCGGTGCTGCGGTAGGTGGTGGGGATGAGCTCCTGCGCCCACACCTTGAACATCGGTTCGCCCGCCACGGCCCCCGCGATGGAGCCGACGACGCCCATGGTCACCAGCGTCCAGACCTCGACGCCGAAGACCACCGGGACCAGGTAGCCCAGCGTGTAGAAGACCGCCATGACGGCGAACCAGCGCATGCGGTGCGCGCCGTCCACGATCCGCATCAGGCCGTATGTCGCCGCGAACGCGATGGCGAAGGTGACGAACCCGACCGTGGAGGCGAACCGCACGGTGGAGCCCGCCATCTCCGTGTACATGAGCGTGGAGAACTGGCCGCCCGTGTTCGCGCCCACGTTGACCAGGGCGTAGAAGAGCGCGACGGCGACCATCGGCATGAGGTACGGGCCGCGCAGCAGCCGCTTGAGGGTGCCGAGGTCGACGGCCTCGGCACCGGCGCCCGCGGTGCCCGCGTGCGCCGCCTGCCAGCGCGACGACTCCGGCATCCCGGCCCGCAGCACCAGCACGACGAGGGCGAGCACCAGCAGCTGCCCGTACATGATCCGACCGCCGGTCATGCCCATGCCGCCGACGACGATGCCGAACAGCTGCGCGGCGATGATGCCGACGAGCCACAGGATGTGGGAGAACGAGATGAGCTTGCCGCGGTGCTCGGGCGGCGCTTCCTCGGCGATCATCGCGAGCGACGCGGGAAGGTCCGCGCCGACGGCGAGGCCGAGCAGCACGACGCCGGCGTAGAGCGCCCCGGTGCCGGGCGCGGCCACGAGGACCGCGGCGCCCGCGACGTACACCGCCATCGTGGTGAGGAAGACCCGTTTGCGGCCGAACAGGTCGGCCAGCCGGCCGCCCACGAGCGCGCCCGCCGCGATCATGAACGTCAGCAGGGCCGAGTACTGGCCGAACTGCGCGTCGCTGATGCCCAGGGGCTCCTTGTACAGCACCAGCGCCGTGCCCGTCGTGATGATCGCGCCGGCGTCGAGGTACGACGCCATGCCCGCCACCGTGGTGCGGTACCAGGTCCTGCCCGGGATCTTTCCCGGTGCCGTCGAGGTCGTCATCGTTCTCCCACTTCTACTTTGAAGCGCTTCAAATTGAGTCGTTTCACGAGGATGCCCGGACCTCGCCCGCATGTCAACAGCCGACCACGTGCCTACGGTGCACGCATGAGCCGAAGGTCCGACAGCCGCGAGCGCCGCCGGCGTCGTCGCGACCAGCTCACGCCGGACCAGCGCGCCGACCGGCTCAAGGAGCGCGTGTACGTCACGTTCGCGGCGCTGGCCGTGGTGCTGGCGCTCCGGGGCCACGTCGAGGGCCTCACGCCCGGCCGGGCCGCGACCACGCTGGTCATCACCGTCGGCGGCACGCTCCTCGCCGTCTTCCTCGCCGACCTCGTGTCGCACGTCGTCGTGCACAACCACCTCCCGACGCGCGCCGAGAGCCGCCACATGGTGGGCGTGGTCTCGAGTGCCGGCGGCGTCGTCGTGCTGCCCCTCGTGTTCCTGGGGGCGGCCGCGAGCGGGGCGTGGACGACGGCGGGCGCGCTCACCGCCTCGACCTACGCGCTCGTCGCGAGCCTCGGCCTCGTCGGGTACGTGGCCGTGCGGCGCGCGGCGATCCCCACGTGGCAGAAGTGGCTCCTCCTGCTCGCCGAGGTGGTGCTCGGGGTCGTGGTCGTGGGCCTCGAGGTGCTCGCGCACGGCTGAGCGAGCCGTGGCGCCGCGCGCCCGGCCGACGCGCGGACCAGGCGCGACGGTGGAACGATCGGCCGCAGCACCCGGTAGGCCCGACCTCAGGAGGACACGAGTCATGGCGCCTCAGGACACCGCGACGTCGACGGGCAGTGCGACCACGAAGGTGTCGCTCCTGACCCTCACCGCGATGGTCGTCGGTTCGATGGTGGGGGCCGGGGTGTTCTCGCTGCCGCGCCGGTTCGCACAGGAGACGGGCGTCATGGGCGCCCTCATCGCGTGGGTCGTCGCGGGCGCGGGCATGCTGATGCTCGCATTCGTGTTCCAGCGGCTCGCGATGCGCAAGCCCGACCTCGACGCCGGCGTCTACGCGTACGCGAAGGCGGGCTTCGGCGAGTACACGGGCTTCTTCGCGGCCGCCGGCTACTGGGCCAGCGCGTGCGTCGGGAACGTCACCTACTGGGTGCTCATCATGTCGACGCTGGGCCAGTGGATCCCCGCCCTCGGCGCCGGGGACACGGTGCTCGCGCTCGCGCTGTCCACCGTCGGCCTGTGGCTGTTCTTCCTGCTGGTGCGGCGCGGCATCAAGGAGGCGACGGCGATCAACCGGATCGTCACCGTCGCCAAGGTCATCCCCATCATCGTCTTCGTCCTGCTGGCGCTGTTCGTCTTCGACCCCAGCGCGTTCGCGGAGAACTGGGGCGGCGCCGACTACGCGGGCTCCCTGTTCGACCAGGTGCGCGGCACCATGCTGGTGACGGTCTTCGTGTTCCTCGGCGTCGAGGGGGCGAGCGTCTACTCCCGGCACGCGCGCCGGCGCGAGGACGTCGGCCGGGCCACGATCCTCGGCTTCGTGAGCGTGTTCGCCATCTTCGCGTCGGTGACGATCGTGTCGTACGGCATCATGCCGATGGCCGAGATCGCGGAGCTGCGGCAGCCGTCGATGGCGGGGGTGCTCGAGGCGGCGGTCGGCGAGTGGGGCAGCGTCTTCGTCGGCGTCGGCCTCATCATCTCCGTGCTCGGGGCGTACCTGGCATGGACGCTCATGGCGGCGGAGGTGCTGTTCGTCGCCGCCAAGGATCGCGACATGCCGCGCTTCCTCACCCGGTCGACCGACCGCGACGTGCCCGTCAACGCGCTGCTGCTGAGCACGTCGCTGTCGCAGGTCGTGCTGATCCTCACGTACTTCTCCGAGGACGCGTTCGACTTCGCGCTCGACATGACCGCGGTCATGACGCTCATCCCGTTCCTGCTCGCCGCGCTCTACGCGGTGAAGCTGCGCGCCACGCGCGAGACCTACGACGGCGCGCCGCCGTCGACCCTGCGCGGGGACCTGGTGGTCACGGTCCTGGCGACGGTCTACACGGCCTTCCTCGTCTTCGCCGCGGGCCTGAGCCTCGTGCTGGTCTCGTTCCTCTTCTACGCGCCCGCGACGATCCTGTTCGTCATGACGCGGCGCGAGCAGGGGCGCAAGGTGTTCGCCCCGGCCGAGCTGGTGCTGTTCGTCGTCGTGGTCGCGATCGCCGTCCTCGCGGTGGTCGGCCTCGCCGCCGGCTGGATCTCGATCTGACCGTCCCCGACCTCACCGTCCGTCCGACCGAAAGGTTCTCCCCATGACCACCGCACCGTCCGCGCAGCCCACCGCCCCGGCCCACGGCGTCCACTCGGAGGTCGGCCGGCTGCGCAAGGTGCTGGTCTGCTCGCCCGGGCTCGCCCACGAGCGGCTCACCCCCACGAACTCCGACGACCTGCTGTTCGACGACGTCATGTGGGTGGAGTCCGCGCAGCGCGACCACCTGGACTTCGTCAACAAGCTCACCAACCGGGGCGTCGAGGTGGTCGAGCTGCACGACCTGCTGGCGCAGACGATGGCGATCCCGCAGGCGCGGGACTGGCTGCTGGACCGCAAGGTGGTGCCGAACCAGGTGGGCCTCGGCCTGGTGGAGGGCACGCGGGCGTACCTCGAGTCGCTCACCGAACGGGAGCTGTCGCGCTTCCTCATCGGCGGGCTGTCGACGCACGACCTGCCCGCCGACTTCCGCAGCGACTACGTGAACCTGGCCCGCGAGTCCACCGGCACCCCCGAGTACCTGCTGCCGCCGCTGCCCAACACCCTGTACACGCGCGACACGACCTGCTGGATCTACGGTGGGCTCACGCTCAACCCGCTGTACTGGCCGGCGCGCAAGGAGGAGACGCTGCTGATGAAGGCGATCTACTCCTTCCACCCCGAGTACGTCGGCTCGCGGGTGTGGTGGGGCGACCCGGAGGAGGAGTGGGCGCAGGCCACGATCGAGGGCGGCGACGTCATGCCCGTCGGCAACGGCACGGTGCTCGTGGGCATGAGCGAGCGGACGTCGCGGCAGGGCATCACCCAGTTCGCCAAGGCGCTGTTCGAGGGCGGCGACGTCGAGCAGGTCGTCGTCGCGGGGATGCCGCGGCTGCGCGCGGCGATGCACCTGGACACCGTGTTCACGTTCGCCGACCGCGACCTCGTCACCGTCCACCCGACGATCGTCGACGGCATCCACGCCTTCACGCTCCGGCCGTCGGACGCGGAACCCGGCGTGGAGGTCACCGACGAGGGGGACACCCCGTTCGTCGACGTCGTCGCCCGGTCGCTCGGGCTGCCGAAGCTGCGCGTCGTGGAGACGGCGGGCGATGTGTACGCCTCCGAGCGCCAGCAGTGGGACTCCGGGAACAACGCCGTCGCCCTCGAGCCCGGCGTCGTCTTCACCTACGACCGCAACACCCTGACCAACGCGGCGCTGCGCCGTGCGAGCGTCGAGGTGATCACCATCGTCGGGGCCGAGCTCGGCCGTGGGCGCGGCGGCGGGCACTGCATGACCTGCCCCATCTCGCGCGACCCGATCGATTGGTGACCGACTGACCTGCGCCCGTGCGGAATACGCGTGGCCCAGGTCACTGTTCGACCCGTCGTGACCCTGCTGACGCGCGCCGCCGCCTTCCTCCACGAGCTCGACGTCCTCGAGGCCCTGGAGGCCGCGACCGCCGTGCAGGTGGTCCTCGCGCGCGAACCCGGCCGGCCGTGGCGCGGCTGGGTGGTGCAGCTGGGTCACGACCTGTACGTGCGTGCCGCGCCGGGCGCTGCCCTGGGCACCGCCGGTCGTGCTCACCTCCAGGTCGACGGCACCCGGCAGCCCGTGGTGCTCGCCGAGGTGGCCCCGGAGCTGCACGGGTTGCTCGACGACGCCTACCTGGCGAAGTACGGCCGGTGCGCGCCGGAGAAGGTCGGCGCGGTCACGTCCGACATCGCCGCCGCCAGCACGTTCCGCGTCCGGCTCCGGCGCGCGACCTGGGGCGAGCGGATCGCCCAGGCCGTCGACGCCGGACGCCTGGCCCGGCGCGCGCGGCGTGCGCCGGAGCCCTGCCCGAGCTGCTAGGCGGGCTCGGCGACGCGTTCGAGGCGGGCGTCGAGCATCCGGACCGTGGTGTCGACGGTGGCGAGGGTCGACGCGTCGTGCGACACCAGCAGCGTCGCCGCACCGGTCTCACGGGCGAGGCCGGTGATGAGCTCCACCACCCGGGTGCCGCGTTCGTGGTCGAGCGCCGACGTCGGCTCGTCGACCAGCAGCACCTCGGGTCGGCCGACGAGGGCGCGCGCGATCGCGACGCGCTGCCGCTGACCGCCGGACAGCTGAGCGGGCCGCTTGCCCGCGTGGTCGGCCACGCCGACGGCGTCGAGCAGCTCCAGGGCCCGCGCCCGCACGCTCGACGGGCGGCGGCCCCGCAGGTGCGCATGCAGCTCCAGCTGCTCCAGCGCGGTGAGCGAGCCCAGCAGCTGCGGCGACTGGAACACCATGCCGATGCGGTCCAGGCGTGCCCGGGTCGCGTCCGCGACGCTCGTGGTGGGCGTGAAGACGACGTCGTCGCCGATGCGGACCGCGCCGCGGGTGGGGTTCGTCAGCCCGGCGGCCACGGCCAGCAGGCTGGACTTGCCCGCCCCGGACGGGCCGAGCAGGGCTGTCGTCGTGCCGGCCGGGACGGCGAGGTCGACGTCGTCCACGGCGGTGAGCGTGCCGTCGCCGTCGGGGTAGACGAGGGTGATGCGGTCGAGGTGCAGGTCCATCGGGATCCTCCTGTGTGCTGTCTGTGCGAGCGATGTCAGCGCGCCGCGAGCGCGGCGTGCGGGTCGATGCGGGTGATGCGGGCGATCGAGACGGCGGCGCCCGCCAGGCCGAGCAGCACCAGGGCGGCGGCCGGCACCAGCGTCGTCGCGGTCGTCACGACCACCGGGACGACGTCCGGCAGCAGCGACGCCCCCGCGACCGTGAGGCCGGTGCCCACCGCCACGCCGCCGACCAGCAGCACCGCCGCCTGCCCGAGCGCGTCGCGCAGCAGGTAGCGTGTCGAGGCCCCGAGCGCCTTGAGCACCGCGACGTCGCCCGAGCGGCCGATCGTCCAGACGGTGAAGAACGCGCCCACCACCAGCGCGGAGATGACCAGCAGGAAAGCCTGCATCGTCGACAGCGACGTGTTCTCGCCGGCGAACGACGCCACCGCCGAGCGTGCGTCCGACGTCGTGACCGTCGTCGTGCCGAGCGTGGCGTCCGCGCCGGCCAGGTCGGCGTCGGCGACTCCGTCGTCGGCCGTGGTGAGTGCGACGACGGTCGCGACGTCGTCGTCGCCGGTCGCGCCGCGCGCGCCGACCGCCTGCCAGTCGTCGAGCGTGGTCCACACGACCGGCGTGTGCGAGAACGACTCGTCGGCGTCGACCGTCGCGGCGACCGTGAGCTTGGCGCCGCCGAGCGTGACCGTGTCGCCGGTGCTCGCGTCGAGCGCGTCCGCCGCTCCGGGCGTGAGCACCACCGTGCCGGGGTCGACGTCGACCCCGCCCGGCACGAGGCCCGAGCCGTCCGTCACGCCCAGCGCGGTGACGGACGCCGTCGTGCTGTCCGAGCCGGCGCGCGTCGTCGCGAGGCCCAGCGGCTCGGCCGACTCCACGCCGGGCACGTCGGCCCAGCCCTCCCACTGGTCGCTCGTCACGCGGGACGCCGTGAACTCGGGGGAGTCGCCGGCGGCGGGCATCGAGAACGCGAGGTGGTCGGCGGGCAGGTCGGTGACCGCCGACGTCGACTCGCGGGCCAGGCCCGCCGTCAGGGACGCGAGGAACGTGACCAGGAAGGTGATCAGCACGATCACCACGGACATGAGGACGAAGCGGCCACGAGCGTGGCGCAGGTCGCGCAGGGCGACGAACACGGGAGGACCTCCGAGGTCGAGGGGACGGGGTTGACTCCAGCCTCTGTGGCACGCCGCCCGCGATCATCGGGACCCGGGGTGATCCTGCGGCGTCGAAGGGTGGCCCCCACGCTCCACCTTTCGGACGATGCGCCGGCGCGCCGCGCGGCTACCGTGGATCGGGTGATCCACCGCCCCCAGCCGTCGGCGACGCGCGCCCTGATCCTGGGCCTCGACGTCCTGCTCGCGGCGCTCGCCGTGGTCGCCGTCGTTCAGGCCCCGCCCGGGCGGACGTGGCCGTCCGTCGTGGTGGCCACGGTGCTCGTCGCCGTGTACGTCGCGGGGCGCCGGGCGGTGCGGGTGCACGACCGGGCCGTCGACACCCCGCGCGGCGCCTGGTGGCCGGACTCCGCGTGGATCGCCGCCCTCGTGGTCCCGTGGGTGGTGCTGCTGTGGCTCTCGCCCGCCGCCCTCTGGCTCGCCTTCCCGCTGATGATCCTGCAGATGCACGTGCTCGGGCCGCACCGCGGCGTCCTCGCCGTGGGTGTCACGACGGCGCTCGCCGTCGCCGAGGGCCTCCTGGTGCAGGCCGACGCCGACGACCCGTGGACCGGGTTCGTGCTCGGCCCCGTGCTGGGTGCCGCCGTGGCGGTGGGCGTCGTGCTGGGCATCGAGGCGTTCGTGCGCGAGTCGCAGACGCGGCAGCGGACCGTGGACGAGCTGACCCAGGTGCGCCAGCACCTCGCCCAGGCCGAGCGGGAGCGGGCCGTCACCGAGGAGCGGGCCCGCCTGGCGCGCGACATCCACGACACCCTCGCCCAGTCGCTGTCCGCGATCGAGCTGCTCCTGCGGGCCGCAGACGACGCCGTCGGCACCGACGACGCGAGGGCCCGAGACCTCGTCGGCCAGGCCCGCGGCGCCGCCCGCGACAGCCTCGCCGAGGCGCGCCGCGTCGTGCAGGACCTCACGCCGCCCGACCTCGACCGCACCACCCTCGTCGCCGCGCTGCGCCGTGTGGCGGCGCGGCAGCCGCTGGACGTGTCCGTGCGCACCGCCGGCGACGTCCGGCCCCTGCCCGTGCCCGTCGAGACGGCGCTGCTGCGCGTCGCCCAGTCCGCGCTCGCCAACGTGGCGCAGCACTCGGGTGCAGGTCGTGCCCGGCTCACGCTCACCTACGAGGGGGACACCGTCACCCTCGACGTCGTGGACGACGGTCGCGGCTTCGACCCGGAGGCCGTCGCGCGTGCCGCGGGGGCCACCGGGCGCGGCTTCGGGCTGCCGTCAGTCCGGTCGCGGGCGCAGGAGCTGGGTGGCAGCGTCGCGCTCGAGACGTCGCCGGGCGCGGGCACCGCCCTGGCGGTCACGCTGCCGGTGGAGGTGCCATGATCGACGTCGTGCTCGCGGACGACCACCCCGTGGTGCGCGCCGGGCTGCGGGCCGTGGTGGACGGGCAGCCGGACATGCGCGTCGTGCACGAGACCGGCACCGCCGAGGACCTCCTCGCCTGGCTCGACGACGGCGGGCGGGCCGACGTCGTCCTGCTCGACCTGCGGTTCGGCGACGCCGGCCCGGGCGGGACCCGGCTCGGCGGCGCCGAGGCGACCGGCACCGTGGTGCACCGGCACGCGACGCCGGTGCTCGTCGTCACCACCTACGGCACGGACGCCGACATCCTCGCCGCCGTGGAGGCGGGGGCCACCGGCTACCTGCTCAAGGACGCGCCCACGGAGGAGCTGGCCCGCGCCATCCGCTCCGCCGCGGCGGGCGAGGTCACCCTCGGGGCCGACGTGCAGCGACGGCTCCTCGGCCGCATGCGGTCGCCGGGCGAGGCGCTCAGTGCCCGCGAGCTCGAGGTGCTGCGCCTCGTCACGGCCGGCCGCTCCAACGACGCCATCGCGCGCGAGCTCTTCGTCTCCGTCGCGACCGTGAAGTCCCACCTGGCGCACATCAACACCAAGCTGGGCACCCAGTCGCGCACCGAGGCCGCCGCCGTCGCCCGCGAGCGCGGGATGCTCTGAGGCTGCGGCCGGGCAGAGCGTCGCCCTCCCTCCCGTGAGAGGTGCGTGGTCCGAGCGACTCACGACGGCGGCTCGGGTAGCTCCGCGGGATCCGGAGGGACCAGCTCCCGACCGGTGAGGTCGACGGGATCGGCGACAGGGTCGCGGGACACCCGGCCGGTGGGTGACGTCCACACGATGGTGCCGTCGGTCTCCTGCGACGCCGACCACCGCGTCTCGTGCTTCATCACGTGATGGCGGCGGCAGACGTGGGCCAGGTTGTCCGCCGTCGTCCGTCCGCCGTCGGCCCACGCGACCGTGTGGTCGAGGTCGCAGCGGGGCGCCGGACGGGTGCAGCCGGGGAAGCGGCAGGTGCCGTCGCGCGCCTCGAGGTACGTGCGCAGTGCCGCCGGGACGGCGTACGTGCCGGGGTCGGCGGGCAGCAGCGCGCCCGACACCGGGTCGACGAGCAGGCGGCGCAGCGACGGCGCCCGGGCGGTGAGGAACGCCGCGACCTTGGGGTCGATCGCGCCGTGCCCCGTCAGCTCGGCGGCGTCGTCGGAGCGGCCGAGCAGCGCCATCACCGGCACCGTGACCTGCACGCGGGGGACGATCCGGCGGGCGTGGTCGGCGAGGTCCGGGACGGGACCGGCCGCGGGCTCGGCGCCGGACAGGAGGAGGGCGGCGTACGCGTCGGCGCGGAGCTGGGAGAGCGTGCGCGAGTCCCCGGACTCCTGGGCGGTGCGGGCGGCGGTGGTCAGCCGGTCGTGGGCTGCGTGGGCGGTCGTGGCGGGCAGGTACGCGCTGAGCCAGGCCATGCCGTCGGCGGCGGGGTCGACGAACACGCCGCGCTTCGCGGCCGCCCTCGCGTGCCGCAGGGTGAACGGCTCCGGGTGCGCGCGGTCACGGGCGCGGCGCAGGTAGGCACGGAACTGGGCCGGCGTCGCCGTCGCGGCCCGCGGCAGCGCTTCGGCCTGTACGGCCGCCCGTGCCTGGGCGTCGGGCAGGTCGGCGAGGACGTCGGCCATCGCCGTCGCGTGCCGGGCTCCGAACCGGCCGCGGCACAGCTCGCCCAGCGTGGCGGCGCCGGACGAGGTCAGGATCTGTGCGGTGTCGACGAGATGGTCCGCCTGCCGCTCGCCGAGCCGCAGCGTGGTCGCGACGTCCGCGACGAACGCCCGCCGCGCGAGCTCGTGCCGACGTGCCGTGCCCGCCCGCAGCACCCGCAGCTGCTCGCCCGCCAGGAGGTCGGGCTCGCACCGCACGGCGGCCCGGCGCGCCCGCTCGACGGCCAGGAGCTTCTCGCCCTCCAGGGCGTCGATCCGCGCCTGGATCCGCTCCAGGTCGTCCAGGGCGACCGAGACGTCGTGGACCGTCGTCGGGCCGACCGGCGTGAGCACGTCGTCCCACGGTGTGGTGACGACCGGTAGGTCGTCGGTCGCGCGCTCGAGCACTGCGGCAGACATCCGCGCGTCACCTCCTCGTCGTCGAGCGAGAGTCAGAGCCTGGGTTCGAGCACAGTCTCGAACATGTGTTCGACTCTAGCCAAGGACGCGCCCCCGCACCAGGCCCGATCCCCGCCTGTGGACAACCGTCCGCTCCCGATTCCCGTTGCCCCCGACGCCGACGCTCGGGCAGAGTCCGGCCATGACGATCCGCTACCCGCGCCCCCTCCGTCCCGGCGACACGATCGGCGTCACCGCGCCGTCTGCCGGCGTCGTCCCCGCCCTCCAGGAGCGGCTGCTGTACGCCGCCGACGTCGTGCGCGCGAAGGGCTACGACGTGCGCCTCGGCGAGACGCCCACGGGCGAGGGGATCGTCAGCGCGCCGGCGGAGGTGCGCGCGGCCGAGGTCACCGCGATGCTCACGGACCCGGCGGTGCGCGCCGTCGTGCCGCCGTGGGGCGGGGAGCTGGCGACGGACCTGCTGGGACGCCTCGACTGGGACGCCCTCGGCGCGGACCCGACGTGGCTGGTCGGGTTCTCGGACGTCTCGACCCTCATGCTGCCGTTGACGCTGCGCACCGGCGTCGCGACGCTGCACGGTCAGAACCTCATGGACACCCCCTACGACGTGCCGGAGGGCATCGTCGGCTGGTGGGACGTCGCCGCGTCGGCGCAGGACGGCGGGGCGCTGGCGCAGCGCTCGCCGCGCCGGTTCCGCTCGTCGGGCTGGGACGACTACGAGAACGAGCCGGAGGTGTCGACGTGGACGCTCGACGCCGCCGGCTCCTGGCTGCGGCTCGACGGCGAGGACCCGGGCGCGCCGGTCGACGTCCAGGGGCGGCTGATCGGCGGCTGCCTGGAGACCGTCTCGCTGCTCGCGGGCACGCCGTACGGCGACGTGGCCCGGTTCGCGGCGGAGCACGCGCCGGAGGGCCTGGTCGTGTACCTGGACATCCTCGAGTGGGAGGCGCTCGAGGTCGGCCGGGCCCTGTGGGCGATGCGGCACGCGGGCTGGTTCGACGCGGCGCGCGCGGTGCTGGTGAGCCGCACGCACGCGCCGGACTCGGACGGCTTCACCCAGCGCGACGCCGTCCGGGACGTGCTGGGCGACCTGGGGATCCCGCTGCTCGCGGACGTCGAGTGCGGGCACGTGCCGCCGTACCTGGCGCTGGTGAACGGTGCGCTCGCGCGCGTGCAGCACGGGCCCGAGGAGTCGGTGATCACCCAGCGGCTCGTGCCATGACCCTCACGCTGCTCGGCGAGCACCGCGACCACCCCAGCCACCGGGGCTCGACGCCCTCGTGCCGCGCCTCGCGGACGAGCTCGGCATCGAGGCCGAGCGGGTGCCCACCGACGCGCCGTTCGACGTGCGCGCCTACGACGGGATCTGGCTCGTCCCCGGCTCGCCGTACGCCGACGACGCGGCCGTGCTGCGCGCGATCACCGCGGCCCGGGAGGGCGGCGTCCCGTTGCTCGGGACGTGCGCCGGGATGCAGTACGCCGTCGTGGAGCTGGTGCGGAACGTGCTCGGCGCCCCGCGAGCCACGCGGAGGCCGACGGCGAGGGCGGCCGCGCTCTGAGAGCCCCCGGCCCGCTCGTGAGCCCGTCGCCCCGGGGAGACGATCGGATCGACGCTGCGCGAGGGAGGGCAGGATGGGCGGCGATGACGAGCCCGGAGCGTCGGCGGCGTTCGCGGCGCTGCTGCGCGACTGGGGTGCCGCGATCGTGGCCAACGACGCGCCGGCGATCGACCGGTTCCTCGACCCTGGCTGGACCCTCGTCGGGACGGACGGCGCGGTGCAGGACCGTGCCGGCTTCCTCGGCCTCGTGGCATCGGGGGAGCTGGTGCACACCCGGATGTCGGCGGAGCTGGTGTCGGTGCGCGTGCACGACGGCGTCGCGGTCACGCTGGCCCGCGGGGTCTCCGCGGGCGCGTGGTGCGGGGCGCCGTTCCGGGACGAGGAGTGGTCCGTGGACAGGTTCGTGCGGCAGGGCTCCGGGTGGCGCTGCGTCCATACCGTCGTGGTGCCGGCGTCACGCTAGGGGCCGGGGGCGCCGTCAGGTTCAGGTCGCGAGCGAGCCGCGGACCACCGAGTCGCTGGAGTGCGCGGGGTCGCCGTCGAGGGGCTCCTCCGAGACGTCCACCACGGAGTAGGCGGCGAGGTCGAGCCCCTCCGGGACGTCGAACCGTCCTTCGCCGCTCTCGAGCACACCGAGGCTCACCAGACCGCTGACGTCGGGCGTGAGCAGCCACACCTCCCGGTACGTCCCCTCGGGCGCGGGGGCGTCGACCGAGACGACGATCTCGCGGCGCCCGTCCGCCGTGGTGCGCAGCACCGCCTCGCCCGAGGACCCCGCCCAGTCGGGCAGCGGGTCGAGCGTCGCGCTGGCGACCGTCGTCTCCGCCGGCTCGAGGGTGCGCCGTTCCCACAGGACGCCGCCGACGAGCCCGAGGACCAGGGCCGTGCACGCCGCGACGAGAGCGGGCACCCAGGAGCGTCGCGCCCGCCGGGCCGCGAGCTGGTCGGTCACCGGGGCGGGGGCCTGGTCCGGGGGCTGGCTCGCGGGCACGTCCCTGAGCCCCAGCTCCGCGTGGACGCGCGCCCAGACCTCCGGGCCCGGGGGGACCAGCTCGGGCGCGGTGCCCGGGGCGCGCATGCGGGCGGACACCCGCTCCAGGTCCCGCACCGTCGCGGCGCAGGCAGGGCAGCCGGCGAGGTGGTCGCGCTGCGCCGGGTCGAGCACGTCCTCGCCGAGCGCGCAGAGCGCGAGCGTCTCGTCATCGATGTGCGGCACCGTCCACCTCCAATCGGTCGCGCAGCCGGATCAGGCTTCGTCGGACGTGACTCTTGACGGTACCGAGCGGCAGGTCGAGCTCCTGGGCGATCTGGACGTGGGTCAGGCCCCGGAAGAACGCGAGGCGCAGGATGGTCCCGGCGGGGTCGCCGAGCATCCGGAGCTCGTCGTCGAGGACGATCCTGTCGGCCACCTCGTCGACCGGTGACTCGGCGGGCGGTCCGCCCGGCGCGGCCTGGCGGACGGCGTCCTGGGACCGCCGCGCCCGGGCACGGGCCTCGTGGGCGTCCGCGACGGCGTGCCGGGTGATCCCGACCAGCCACGCCGGGAGCCTGGACCGCTCGGGGTCGTAGCGGTGCCGTCCGCGCCACGCCGAGACGAAGACCTGCTGCGTGACGTCCTCCGCGTCGGCGCGCGAGCCCAGCGACCGGAGCGCGATCGTGTGCACCAGCGCCGACCACTGCCGGAAGGCCTCCGCGAGCGCGGCCTCGTCGCCGTCGGCGAACCGTCGCCCCAGGCGCTGCACGTCGAGACCCGCGTCGTCGAGCTCGGCGTCGTCGCGCTTCAGGGCGTGTCCTCGAAGTGGGTCAGCGGCCGCGGCAGACGGTCGACCGCGGTGGGGCACGGCCGATCGTACGGCCGCCGGGGTGGGCGGGCCACCGGGTCGGGGAGCGCTGCGAGGCGCCCTCATCCCCGGAGGACCGCGGTCACCACGACGTTCTCCGTGTACGACCGGGCGCGGGCGTCCCACGCGCCGCCGCACGTCACCAGGACGAGGCGGGGTGGACCCGCCCGGTCGAAGACGTCGTCCGGGACGAGCGTGGCCTTCGCCGTGGCCTCGGTCCGTTCCACTGTGTAGGTGTAGGTGCCGCCGTCCGCCGTGCGTACGCGGGCGGTGGCACCGGGTTCGGCGGCCGCGAGGCGGGCGAAGGGGCCCACCTTCTCGGCGTCGTCGACGTGCGCGGCGACGACCGTCGCGCCACCGTCGCTGGCGGGCGCCGCCCCGAACCGGTACCAGCCGGCGACGTCGGCGGAGCCCGGTAGGTCCATCCGGCCCCGGTCGTCCACGCCGACGGCGCGGACGGGGGCGTCGATGCCCAGCGCGGGAACCTCGACACGGGTCGGCGCCGGCGGGGCCGGCGGGGGGCCGTCGCGCGCGGGCC
>JADHZE010000060.1 GCA_026934365.1 Isoptericola sp. QY 916
GTCCGGAAGCCCGTCGTCCGCACCCTCGGCGGCGTCAGCCGCGGCGTCGTGCGAAGTACCCGGCGCGGGCTCGGCGGGGTCGGCGCCCGCCTGCCCGGGCCCCTCCTCGTCGTCCTCCTCGCTCGGCGGCCGCACGGCCGCGGCCTCGACCGCGCGGTGCACCGTCGAGCCCCAGAGGTGGTCGTAGCCGGACGTCTCCTCGACCGGCGCGCCCGGCCCGGCCGGGGTCTCGGCCACGTCCGCGCCCGAGACCTGGTCCAGGTCGCCGTCGGCCACGGGTCGCGGCACGTCGTCGGAGGTGACGGCGAGGCCCGGCGCGACGGTCGACTCCGGGGCGATCGTCGCCTCGGAGGCGAACGCCGTGTCGACGGACGGCACCGGGGCGCGGGGCACGACCGGCGCCGGCGCGCTCGGCGCGGCGGCCGCCGGCACGTCGTCCACCTCCGGCGGCCCCGTGTCCTCCCACGGCTCGCGGACTGGGTCCTGGCGGCGGACGGGAGCCGCCGCGAGCGCGTCCTCGGTGAGCCGCAGGCCCACGGACCGCACGAGGACCACACCCGCGTCCAACGGCAGGGCGCGCGCGTCGACGAGATCGTCCGGCTCGGTCACGCCGACCTGCACGGAGAGGTCCACCACGTCGTCGAACGTGCGCTCCGCCCAGGTGGTGACCCCCTCGCCGGACACGTGGTCACGACCGTCGACCCGCGCCACCGTCACCGACGTCGCGCCGCGGCTCGCGACCTGCACCCGTCGGCCGTCCGCCACCGCGATCGCGAACGGCGGCAAGGAGGCCAGGCTCGCCCCGAAGGACCCGGTGAGCACCTCGAGCACCGGCACCACGCCGGCGCGTTCGCCCAGCGTCGTCCACAGCTCGTCGACGAGCTCCGGCGTCACCTTCTCCGGCAGCACGACGACGGCACCGCCGCGCACCACGGCGTAGGCCGGACCGATCACGTAGCGCACGGTCACGTCAGCGCCCCCTTCCACGGCGACCGCCGGGGCACCGTGTCCTCGTCGTCGTCGTGGTCGGGCCGCCCGTCCCGGGGCGCCGTGCGCTCCAGGGCGTCCGTCAGCCCCGTCGCGTCCACCACGATCACGGTGATGTTATCCCGGCCCCCCGCGGCGAGGGCCTCGCCGACCAGCCGCTCCGCGGCCGTCTGCGGGTCGGGCTCGACCATCAGCAGCTCGGCCACCCGGCGGTCGGGCAGCTCGGCCGTCAGGCCGTCGGAGCACACCAGCATCCGGTCGCCCGCGTGGACGGGGAGGAACCAGAAGTCGGGCTCCGGGTCGTCCGGTGCCCCCAGCGCACGCGTCACGACGTGCCGCCGCGGGTGCGTGAGCGCCTGCTCCGCGGTGATCCGCCCGGCGTCGACGAGCTCCTGGACCTCGGAGTGGTCCACGCTCACCTGCTCCAGCGCACCGTCCGCAACCCGGTACGTCCGGGAGTCGCCCACGTTCACCACCAGCCAGTAGGGCTCGCCGCCCTGGTCGGTGAGCGCCACGCCGGACAGCGTCGTGCCGGCGCCGCGGCCGGGTGCCGTATCGATGGCCCGCACGGCGTCGTGGGCGGCGCGCACGCGGCACCGGACCTCGTCGACCCCGACGACGTCCGACCGCCCGAGCGGTGCCAGCGCCTCGACCGCGGCCGCGCTGGCGACCTCGCCGGCCTCGTGCCCGCCCATCCCGTCGGCGACGAAGAACACGGACCCGCGCGCGAGGAAGGAGTCCTCGTTGAGCCTGCGGCGCGCGCCCTGGTGCGTGGCGGCGCCCCAGAGCAGGCCGAGACTGACCGGTGTCGTCATGCGCCGGCGTCCTGCCCCACGACGGTGAGGCGGCGCGCACCGGCCTGCACGACCCACCCGGCGGCGACCGTCACCGGCCGCCCGGCGACGAGCTCCTGCACCTGGCCGCCCGGCGCGATGACGGCGCTGCCGTTGGTGCTCCCGAGGTCCGTGACCCGCAGGCCGTCCTGGGTGGGCACGAGCTCGAGGTGCGTCTTCGAGACGGACCGCGTCGGGTCCTCGACGCTCAGCAGGGTGGCGGGCGCACCGCCGTCCTGCTGCGGCTGACGACCGACGAGCGTCCGCGCCGCGACGTGGACCCGGCGCTCCGGGTCCACCTCGACCACGATCCGCGGCGGCATGCTCCCGTCGCCCGCGCTGCGCCGCGAGGACACGCTGAACCGGGTGGCCTCGAGGTCGTCGAGGTCGTCCTGCGGCGCCGGTGCCGGGGCGGGTACCGGCGCCGCGATGGGGACCGGCGGAGCGGCCGGGGCCTCGGGGGTCACCGCGGGCACCGCGCGCTGCTGCTGCGTCGGCGCCGGCTCGGGCGCCGCGGCCTGTGCCGCCGCGGAGGCGCGGTGCACGGTGTGCGCGTCGACACCGGCTGCCTGCGGAGCCTCTGGCTCCCCCGCGGGAGCCGCGGTGCCCGGGACTCCCGTGATGAGGCCACCTACGGCGCGCTGAGCGGCCGGGAAGGCCCACGGGTCCTCGGTCGGCGGGCTGCCCTGCGCGGCGCCCTGCGCCGTGCCCGGGGCGATGTCCCCGGGAGCCGACGGCGAAGCGGGCGCGAAGCTGCGCGGCGACACACCGCGCACGTCCCGCACCACGCTCCGGGCGGCCTTGTCCTGCCAGCCCTGGCGGCGCCCGGACGAGTCGAACGTGGGCGACACGAGCACCAGCACCGTGCCCACCAGCGGCAGGACGCCGCACCCCGCGAGCACGAGCCACCGCAGCACCCCGCGACCGGCCCCGACGGGACCGCCGCCGTCGAGCGCGACCGTGCGGATCCCGAGGGCGGAGTTCCCGACCGTACGGCCGGTGCGCCCCTCCCACAGGGCCAGGCCGAACCAGCCGAGCAGGCTCACCGCGCCGCCCACGAGGGAGACCACGACGTACGCGCCGAGGGCGTCGCGCGCCGCGGCCTCCGACCCCATCGGGGTGGTGGCCGCGACGGCGTCCGCGACCCGCGCGGGCAGGCGCACGGCGAGCGCGGTGACCGTGGAGGCCGCACCCACGAGCAGGGAGAGGGCGAGGAGGTCGAGCACGTACGCACCCGCCCGGCGGCCGACGCCGGCCAGCGGCGGCTCGCCCACGGGGGGCGGTGCCGCGGCCGCGCGGGCCACGTCGTCGGGGGCGCGACGGGTCCGCTCGCGCAGCTCCGGCTCCGTGGTCACCTCCAGGCTGCCGGTCGCCGGGCCGGGCGTCCGGTAGCCCGTCGCCACGGTCGGCGTGCCGCACACGGAGCAGAACGCACCGCGCTGCTCGGGCGCGCCGCACGCGGTGCACGTCGTCGTCATCGATCCTCCTGCCGCCGGCCGCGCCGGATGCCGTCCTTGCGGCGCCGGGCGCGCGCCATCCTGTCATGCAGCGGGCGCACGGCCGCCCGCCCGAGCCGACCCGCCGCCGCGGGGACCGCCGCGAACCACCGGCGCACGACCTCGCCCACGGGCGGCGCGTCCGCGCCGCGCACCGAGCGCAACGACAGGCGCGCGGCCAGCCGGCGTCGCCACGGCAGGCCGGCGCGCATCGTGCCGACGACGTCGTCCACCTCGGACCAGAACCGCGCCACGTCGTCGTCGGTGGGCGCGCCCGCGCCGAACACGGTCGCGTCCGCCCGGTGGGCGAGCTGCACCGTGCTGGTCGCCGCCGACGGGACCTGGTCGGCCACGATCCGGGCGCCCTCGCGGCGCGTCGCGGCACGGGGCACGCCCGCGCCGAGGTCGGTGGCGGCGTCGACGACCTCGCGCCAGCCGCCGCTCACCCGGTCGGCGAGCACCGGTGCCGACCGGCGCTTCCCGCGACGACGGCGCTTGAACCCGAGGATCAGCAGCAGCGGCAGGGCCAGGATCGCGAGCGGCACGGCCACCGCGACGGCGATCATCGCGACCTGGCGCCAGTCGATCGCCGTCTGGTCGTCGTCCTGGTCCTCCTCCTCGACGTCGCCCGCCTCCGCCTGCGGCGGCTCCTCCGGGGACTCCGGGGTCTCGAGGACCGGCGGCTTCGGCACCTGCTTGGAGCGCGGCAGGGGCTCCACCTTGTTGTCCTCGTCGGGGACGACGTCGAACGGCACCCAGCCGTAGCCCTCGAACGGGACCTCGACCCAGGCGTGCACGTCGCCGCCCGTCACGGTGTACGGCTCGCCGGCCTCCACCGCGTCCTTCTCGGGGTAGAAGCCCATCACGACCCGCGCCGGGACGCCGGCCTGCTGCGCCATGAGGGCGAGCGCGACCGCGAACTGCTCGTCGTCGCCCACCATCTCGTCCTGCGCCAGCAGCGTGTCGATGCGCGCCGCGGAGTGGCCGGGGCGGGACGGCGGCTGGTTCTCGAGGCCGCTCGAGTAGACGCCGGTCGCCACGAGCGTGTCGCGGATGTTGACGAACTTCTCGAACGGCTCGGTGGCGTCGGCGGCGAACTGCGCGGACTTCCCCGGAACCTCGTCGGCCACGTCCTCCGGCCTCGGGAGGTCCACGTCCTGGATCGGCACGGTGGCCAGGTCGTCCTCGGAGGGCGTCGGCGAGACGATCGCGTCGATCTCGTAGGAGTCGCCGGGCCGCAGGCCGCTGGTCGACAGGGCCGTGCCGGACGTCGAGTTGTAGTAGGTGGTGGACGCCAGCTCGTCGGCGCGCTCCCCCCCGAACGTGATGCCGCCCAGCTCCCCCACGTCGGGCAGCCACACGCCGGAGTAGCCCGTGACGGACACCTGCACGGGCGTCCGGGTGCCGGCCGCGACCGTGTCGACGACCTCGCCCGCGCGGTTGAAGACGCCCGTGGCGCCCCCGCTGGAGGCGTCGTAGACCGTGCCGGCGTAGGTGTCGAGCGTCGCGAGGCGCACGCGGCCGCCCTCCGGCAGGCCGGTCACGGTGAACAGCTCCGCGTCCTTGAGGTCCTTCGTGTAGTGCCGGAAGCCGACCAGCGGGCTGGTGTACTGGTGCAGGTCGAGCGGCGGAGTGATCAGCTCGCGCAGCGCGAGGCGCTCCCCGTGCGCCATCGGCGGTGCCGCCACCACCGCGGCGAGGCCGCCGATCGCGAGCAGCACGGCGCCACCGCGCAGGCGCTGCGCCCGGAGCCGCCGCGTCGCGGACCGGCTCGCCTCGGACAGCAGGCGGTTGGCGCCCATCCGGCTCTCCGCCGCGCGCCACGAGCCCCACAGCAGGCCGACCACCGCGACCACGAGACCCTGCGCCAGCGGGTACGCGGGCAGGATGGTGCCGAGCAGCGCGACGCTCGCGAGGGCCACCACGACCGGCAGCAGCGCCCACGCCGCGAGGCGTCCGCGCCACGCGATGGTGCCCGCCAGCACCCCGGTGAGGAGCAGCAGCAGGTACGGGACCACCGCCAGCTCCGGGAACGACGCGAGCGGCGGCACGGTGGTGACGAAGCCCTTCCACCCGTGCACGGCGCCGAGCGCGAGCTCCTGCAGCGTCGCCAGGGACGGCACGACGCCGCCGATCGCCGTCGCCGGCAGTGCGAGGGCGCCGCCGAGGAGGAAGTACGCCAGCACGGTGGTCGCCGCGGTCAGCAGCACGGACCAGCGCAGCCAGGCACCCAGCCACGCGACCAGCAGGCCGACGACCGCGCCGCCCAGCGCGGGCACGAGGTACCCGGTCGTGCCCCAGGCGGGGCCGAAGCCGACGGCCACGACGCCCAGCAGGGCGAGCAGCCCGGCGCCGTCGACGGCGCCGGCGACGGTGAGCGCCCGCGGGCGGTCGCCGTCGCGACCCCGTGCGCGCGTGGTCCCGGCGCGCACCGAGGTGCGCGACGTCCCGCCGGTGCGGCCGGTGCTCCCGGTGTGCCCCGTGCCGCCGGTGTGGCCCGCCTCGGCGTGCGACGTGCGGTCGTCCGGCGCGGGGCCGTTGCCCTCAGTCATTCATCCTCCGCAGCGCGTTCGGCAGGTCCGCCAGCTCGCCGATCGTGAGCAGCTGCATGTCGGCCACCCGGCCTCGGCTCACCGAGGCCCCCGGCACGCACTGCATGGCGACCAGGCGTGCGTCGACGGGGAGGCGCACGGCGGCGGCGCGCAGGTCGTTGGGCGTGACGCGGCTGCCCACGACGACGGCCACGACCGACGCGTCCGTGACCGTGGCCGACGCGACGCGCGCCACCTCCGCGAGGCTGGTCCGCGCCGGCGCGAGCTCCAGCCGGGTCAGGTCGTCCAGCAGGCGGGTGCGGTGGTCGCCGCGCACGCGGCCCTGCTGCACCAGGACGGCGAGGCCGCCGTCCTCCCGGATCGCCTGGAGGCCGAGGGAGCCGCAGACGGACACGGCGAGCTCGAACTCCTCCGGGTCCGCGTAGTCCTCCTCGCGGGTCGAGAGGATGACCGCGAGGCGGGACCGGCGGGTCTCCTCGAACTGCCGCACCATGAGCTGGCCCGTGCGGGCCGTGGACTTCCAGTGGATGTGCCGGCGGTCGTCGCCGGGCACGTAGTCGCGCAGCGCGTGGAACGACACGTCGGAGTCGGAGATGTCGGGGGTGACCCGGCCCTCCAGGTCGTGCAGCAGGCCCGTGGACGAGCCGGAGAGGGGCAGCGTGCGCGGGTGCACGAACAGCTCCTCGGGCTCGGTCCACGTGAGCTCGCGGCGCAGCAGCCCGAGCGGGTCGGCGCGCACGGAGCGCACCGGGCCCAGCGGGATCACCGCACGCCGGTGGGTCGGGACGGCGAAGATCTCCTCGTGCTCGGCGTCCGGGCGCAGGCGCGGCACCGGGAACGACGCGATCCCCTTCCCGACCTGGAGCTCCATGACGGCCGGCAGCATGGAGCGGGACGATCCGTTGCGCACCAGCAGGCGGCCGACGGCTCGGTCGCCCACGACGACGCGGCGCGACGCGACGTCGAGCGTCACGTCGTAGCGCAGGCGGCCGAGGACGAAGACGACCGCGCCCAGCAGCGCCACGGTGACGGTGACCGCGACGACGGCCCACTCCTCCCAGCTCAGGGCCAGACCGGCCCACCACGCCGCGGCGGTGAGGGCGAGGACGGTCCACCCGAAGGGCGACACCACGCCCAGCACGGGCGTGGCGCGCGCCCAGGCGCGCCGCCCGGCGTCGGCGACGGCCGCGCCGGCGCGGGCGAGCACGCCCCCGAGGCCGCGAGCCCCGGCGGCGATGCCCCGCGCGGCACGGCGGTGCGGCCGGACGGCGGGGGCGGGCGTCGGCTGGTCGGCAGGCGCCTCGGCGTCCGCGGCTGCGGCGGCCTCGGTCTCCCGCTCGGTGGTGGTGGTCATGAGCTCTCCGGTGAGGTTCGCGTGGTCGGGGCCCCGGTCAGGCGGTCCGGCGGTCAGGCGGTCCGGCGCTCCTGCGGGGCGGCGACGTCGCTCAGCAGCCGCGAGATCGTGCCCTCGGCGGTCGCGCCGCCGAACTCGGCCTCCGCGTCCAGGACGAGGCGGTGCGCCCATACCGGCACGACGAGGTCCTTGACGTCGTCCGGCAGCACGTAGTTGCGACCGTGGGCCGCGGCCCACACCTTCATGCAGCGCACCAGCGCGAGCGCGCCGCGCACGGAGACGCCGACGTGGACGTCGGCCGCCGCGCGGGACTCCTCCGCCAGCCGCGACACGTACTCCAGGACGGCCGGGTCGACGTGCGTGGCGGCCGCGAGGGACGACATCTCCACGACGGCCTGCCCGGTGATGACCGGCTGCAGCGCGGCGCTGCGGTCGCGCACCGCCGCCCCGGCGAGGATCTCCACCGTCGACGCGAGGTCGGGGTAGCCGATCGACGTCTTCATGAGGAAGCGGTCGAGCTGTGCCTCGGGGAGGCGGTAGGTGCCGGCCTGCTCGATCGGGTTCTGCGTCGCCACGACCATGAACGGGATGCCCACCCGGTGGGAGACGCCGTCCACGGTGACCCGGCCCTCCTCCATGACCTCGAGGAGCGCGGACTGCGTCTTGGGCGACGCACGGTTGATCTCGTCCGCGAGCACGATGTTCGCGAAGATCGGCCCCTCGTGGAACTCGAACGTGCCCGACTTCTGGTCGTAGATCGTCACGCCGGTGACGTCCGACGGCAGCAGGTCGGGCGTGAACTGGATGCGCTGGTTGGTGCCCTGGACGCTGGCCGCCATGGCCCGGGCCATCATCGTCTTGCCCGTGCCCGGGGCGTCCTCCAGCAGCAGGTGGCCCTCCGCCAGCATGCACGTCAGCGCCAGCCGGATCTGGTCGTCCTTGCCGAGCACCGCCTGCGCCACGTTGCCGACGATGCGGTCGAACGTCTGGGCGAACCAGCTCGCCTGCTCGGGGGTCATGGTGGTCATGCGTCGATTCCTCCGTGGTTCACCAGGTCAGCCTGGGTGTCGAGAAACTCTGTCCGTTTACCGTGCCGGTGATCCACACCTGCTCGCCGGGCGCGCCGTAGTAGCACCACCCGTCCTTCGGTCCTGCGTTCCCTGCACCATCCGTCCTCGCTCGGCTCCCGTCGGCCCAGTTCGTCTGGGTGTTGCCGCTGAAGCCGTTCGTCGAGGACTGGCAGGTGTACCGGATGTCGGCGTTCGCCGGCGCGTCACGGATGGTCAGGGTGAGCCACCGGCAGGACGAGTGCGTACAGACGCCCCACCGGGTCTCACCCACCGCGTTCGACCCCTTGCCCACCGAGTAGGACGGCTGCGGCTTGGCGGCGGAGGTAGCGGACGCGCACTGCTGGGCGCTCTGGCCCTCCGTGTCGGTGGCGCGCACACAGATCTGCTTCGTGTCGGAGTACCCGGCGGACACGGACTGGTTGGAGCCGCTCTTGGCCGAGCTGGAGATCGCGCCGGTCACGCTCACCGAGATGTCCCGACCGTTGGTGCTGGTCGACCACCCGAACGTGACCTTCTGGTCCTGGCCGCCCGTCGCATTCACGCTCGGCGTGGGTACTGGCCCGAAGGGCGTCACGGCGCCCGTGTAGGACGTCCACGTCGAGCACCCGCCGGCGTTGCACGCCTGGACCTGGAACCTGTATGCCGTGCCGTTCGACAGCCCGGAGTAGGTCGTCGACGTCCCCGTCGAGGTGATCGACCCGCCCTTGTCGGTCTGGATCGTGTAGGTGACGTCGGCGCCGTTGTCGTCAGAGGCTCCCCACGACACCTTTGCCTGGCCGCTCATCCCCTTGCCGACGCTCGCGCTCGGCGCCCCGGGCACGGTGGGCTTGCCGTACGGCTTCACCGCGTTCGACTGCGGGCTCGTGCCGCCCTTGCCGGCCTTGTTCTCCGCGGTCACGGCGAAGGTGTACGACGACTTGGTGTCGAGCCCCTCGAACGTGGTCGACGTCCCCGACACCGTCCGGGTGTCCACCTTCGAGCCGCCCTTGAACACGTCGACGTAGTAGTTCTTCACCGCATCGCCGTTGTCCGTCGGCGCCGGCCACGAGACGCCGACCTGACCCCCGTCCGGCGCGATCTCCGAGCTGGCCCGAGTTGCCGTGGGTGCCCCCGGCGCATCCGGCGGCCCGGCAGGGATCTCCGACGCGGACCACGCACCCCACTCGGACGGGTCCGGCGCGGAGTTCACGGCCTGCACCCGCACCTTGTACGCCGTGCCGTTGGTCAGGCCCTCCCAGACGATGCGCTCGCCGGTGACGCCGACCTTCTGGCTGGCGCCCGACGCCGGCGCCGGAGAGATCTCCAGGTTCACGGAGGTGATCGGCGACCGGTCGCTGTACGACGCGTTGGCCCACGTCACCGTGAGGGACTCGTCGCCGAACTCGAGGCTCGGCGCCGTCGGAGGGTCGGGCTTCTGGTCGGGCCGGGCCTCGGCAGATGCAGGGGACGGCTTCGAGTCGCCCACCTCGTTGGTGGCCTGCACGGTAAACGTGTAGGTGACGTTGTTCGTCAGCCCGTCGAGCGTGCACGTCGTCGTCGCGCACTCGAACGTGTCGCCCTGGTTCGAGGTCACCGTGTACCCGGTGATCTCGGCGCCGTTGTTCTGCGGCGGCGTCCAGGACAGCACGACCGTCTCGGATCGCACCTCCTCCACCTGCGGCGTCGACGGCGCCTCGGGCACGCCGAGCACGTTGACCGTGACGCGGCCCTCGACCTCGCGGTCGGGATCCTGCGTCGCGTCCTGCACTGCGTAGCGCACCACCATGGTGCCGACGAAGTCCTCCTTGGGCGTCACGACGACGTTGTCGCCGTCCACGACCGTGCCGCCGCGACCCGTCTCGACGACTGGCTGCCCGACGATCTTCAGCGGGCCGCGGTCCTCGAACGGGTTCGAGTCGTTCGCCAGCACCGGGACGGAGACAGCCTTGCCCTGGTGGGCGTCGTCGACCCGGTCCTCCACGGCTCGCGCCAGCGGGCGCGTCGACGCCACGACGGTCACGGTGAGCTTTCCGTCCACAGGCGGGTGCTCGTCGTCGGTCACCGTGTACGGCACGGTGAGGATCGTGCCCTTGGCCACGTCGGGCTGGGCCTCGAGCGTCACGCGGGACCCGGAGAGAGTGGCCCCGAGGCCGCCGGGGAGCCCGCCGAGCTGGAAGCGCAGGTCGTCGTCGTCCGGGTCCTTCGCGAAGCGGCCCAGGTCGACGACGCTCTCCTCGCCGGCGGCGACCTCGCCGGACGGGTTGCCCGGCTCCGGCGGCAGGTTCTCCGGCGGCAGCACGGTGATCGGCAGCGTGAGCAGCGCGACGGCGCCCTCGGGGTCGTCGACGGACGTGCCGTCGGTGACCTCGAACGTCACCGAGGCCGGGCCGTCGTACTCCGCGCGCGGGGTGAAGGTCATGGTGGTCTCGCCGGTCACCTTGGCGGCGCCCTCGGTCGCGGTGACCTGGTCCTCCGTGGTCAGGCGCGGGGTGCGGCCCTCGACCACGAGCACGTGGTCGGTGATGTCGACGTCGAGCGTCTCGCCCGAGACCACCTCGAGCGGGGCCTGGCCCGGCTTGAGGATCGGCTTGGTCGACTCCATGCCCGGCACGACGACGAACGCCTTGGCGGTGAGCCCGTCCACGTCCGTCACCGTGTAGGTGATGACCTGACGGCTGCGGGTCAGCGGGACCTCGAGCGCGCCGTCGGCGGTGACGGTCACCCCGGCCGACGCCACGTCGGCGTCGACGGCGACCTCGAGGTCGTCCGCCGCGCCGTCCGGGTCCTCGTCGTTGTCGAGCACCGGCACCGTCACGGTCGACCTGCCGAGGATGCTCGCCACGGGCACGGAGTCGTCGCGGGCGATCGGCCGCAGCAGCGGCGCGTCGTTCGCCACGGTGACGCTCACGGACGCCGAGGCCCGCGCGGCGTACGTGTCCTCGATCGCGTAGAAGAAGGTCGAGGTGCCCTCGTCGGCCGGCGTGCGCACGACGATGCGGTCGTCCGCCACCTTGGCATCGAGGTCCTCGCCGCCCTCGACGGCGCCGGGCACGAGGCCGATGACGTCGCCGTCCGGGTCCGCGTCGTTCGCCAGGGCCGGCACCGCGACGCGCCGCTCCGGGCGCACCGTGATCTCGTCGTCCGCGGCGACCGGCGGCTGGTTGGTCTCCGGGGGCTGCGCGATGCCGACGCGGATGACGCCGGTGGCGACCTCGCCGCGCGCGTCCTGGACGGTGTAGCGGAACGAGTCGCTGCCCTTGGCGTTCTTGCCGGCCTCGTAGTCGACGTAGCCGTCGGTCACCTCGGCCCGGCCCTGCGTGGGCCCGGTGGCGAGACCCGTGAGCTGCACGGAGTCGCCGTCCGGGTCGATCCCGTCCAGGGGCACCGGGATCCGCGTCGTGCCGCCGGACAGCACGCGGGCCTCCACGTCCTGCGGCACCGGGGCGGCGTTCTCCTTGCCGCCGCGGATGTGGATCGTGACCTGGGCGGAGTCCTCCTGGCCGTTCGGGTCGCGCACCTTGTAGATCGCGTACGCGGTGCCCTGCTCGGCCCCGGCGCGGAACCGCAGGCGGCCCTCGGAGACGAACAGCTCGCCCTGCGCCGGGTCCACCGTCTGCTCGAGCTCGTCGTCGAGCGTGAGCTCGAGCCCGTCGGGGTGCGTGTCGTTGTCCAGCACGTCGATGTTCACGTAGTCGCCCACGCGCACCGTGACCTCGTCGGCGGCGGCGTTCGGCGGCTGCAGCCGGTCCGGCGGCGGCACGGGCAGCACCCGCACCTCGCCGGTGGCCGTCTCCGTGCCGTTCGACACCGTGTACTCGAGCACGACCGCCTCGGCCAGGCGCCGCGTCTCGGTGATCCGGAGCATCTGGTGCGACAGCACGGCCACGCTCAGCCCCGAGTCGTCGGGCACGCGCACCGACTGCACCACGAGCACGCCGCCCGCGGGGTCCGTGTCGTTCGCCAGGACGTCCACCAGCGTCGAGCCGCCCGCGGGCAGCAGCGCGGTGTCCGCCACGACGACGGGCGCGCCGACCGCGGCGTCCGGGTCCTGGACGTCCACCCGGACCACGCCGGTGGTGGACGACGGCCCGTCGGTCACCTGGTACAGCACGTCGTAGGACTTCGGCTCCTGCGCGAGGAACGTGAACGTGCCCGCGTCGTAGTTGCGCGTGATCTCCGCCGGCGCGGCGTCGCTGACGTTCGTGAGACGCAGGTCGTCGCCGTTGGGGTCGGAGTCGTTCCTCAGCGGCTCGATCGTGACGGGCTGACCCGCCGTGACCACCACGTGGTCCCCGACCGCGACGGGGGGTTCCTGGCTGGCGAGCACCTCCACCCACAGCGTGCCCTCGACGACGCCGCCCAGCCCGTCACCCACGGTCAGGGCGACCTTCTTGCGGCCGGTGCCCGACCCGCCGTCCCGGAACTCGACCGTGCCGTCCGGGTACGCGCGCACCTCGTCGCCCTGCACGGTGGGCGCGGCGGTGGCCAGGTAGACGTCGTCCCCGTCGGGGTCGCGGAAGTACGGGAGCACCTTGATCTGCGCCGTCCCGCCCTGCTGCACGCGCAGGACCGGCTCCCCGGACTGCTCGGGCTTCTCGTTCTCGGAGAGCGGGACCACCCGCAGGGAGACCTTCGCCTCGTCCGTGCCGCCGCGACCGTCGGAGACCTCGTAGGTGAACGACGCCGACCCGGAGCCGTCGCCCGGCACCACGACCTGCAGCGCCTTGCCGCCCAGCACCCGCTGCACGGTGAGCCCGTCGGGCTGGTCGCCCACGAGGCGCGCCGTGATGACGTCGCCGTCGGGGTCGAGGTCGTTGGCCAGCACGTCCAGCACCGTGGTGCGGCCGGGGCGGACCCCGAAGGAGTCGTCGTTCGCCTCCGGGGGGTCCTGCTTCTCGCGGTCCACGACCGTGTTGTCGACCAGCTCGGGCTTCGCGTCCTCGGCGTCCTCGTCCTGGCCCTCGGCCCGCTCCGGCAGCTTGATGTCCCAGTCGTCGACCTTCTCGTACTCGTCCAGCGCCATCCACAGGGTGCCGGCCGTGAGGTCGTTGAGCACCACGGCGTTCCGGTTCACCCGGTACTCCAGCTCCGTGGACTGGTCGATGCCCTCGAGCACCTCGGCGACGTCGCGGTCCGTGCCCTCGCAGTCGCGCACGATCTGCCCGGTGCCCGACCAGGCGCCGTACAGGCAGCCGCCCAGCTGCACCGGGGCGGCGGGCGAGCCGGACGCCTTGCGCTGCGTCGCGGCCCCGCCGTCCAGCGGCTGCAGCACCAGCGCGCCGGACGTCGCGTACGCCACCGACTCCGAGCCCATCCCCGGCAGCTGCAGCCGCGCGCCCTGCGCGTCGGCCACCTCGACGACGTCCCCGCCGGGCAGGCGCAGGCGGCCCGACGTGCGGTCCAGCACCACGACGTCGTCGCCGACGGTCGTGAGCACGACGTCGTCGTCCTTGCTCAGGAGGTCCAGCTTCTCGGACCGCGGCTCCTCGCCCGGCTCGACCGTCCAGAGGGCGTCCTCGGCGGGCACGACGACGAAGGCCGTCCCCGACTCGGACACGGCGACCTCGGCGTCGCCGTCGAGCTCCGCCGTCGGGTCGTCCTCCTCCGTGTCCAGCCCGGGGAACCGGTCGAGGCGGGTGACCCACAGCGCGTCCGCCTCGTCGTCCACCACGGCGACGCGGTCGCCGCCCATGGCGACCCGGGCCCCGGCCGGGAGCTTCGTCGTGGACGCGAACTTGAGCCGCGCGGGATCCACCACGTTGGCGCTCGAGGACCCGTCGTCAGCGACGAGCACGTCGCCCGCCTGCTGGTCGACGTCGAAGGCCGAGCTGCCCGCCAGGAGCGTGCCGTCGAGCGCCTTGGCGTCGGTGTTGAAGCGGCCCACGAGACCGGACGCCTGGTTCGTGACCCAGACGCCGGAGTCGTTGAGGTCCACGTCGGCCGTGGCCTCGCCGTCGTACAGGACGGCCGCGGTGACGACGCCCGCGGACAGCGCGAGGACGACCGTCGTCGCGATGCCCGAACGACGGTCTCCACGCAGGCGCGTGAGCAGGCTCAAGTTGTCCCCCGATGAGTTGGCGCTGCCGGCCTTCGGCCCCCGTCGGCCACACGCAGCGCCCGCACAGGATAGCCAGGCTTCTCCCGCTCGCGACAGGGGCGACCACTCTCCGGGCATGGGGAGAGGTCCCCATGCCCGAGATGTCCGGGGCGGCCAGGGGTCACCAGGTGGAGGCGGCGTACCGCTTGCCGTCGATCACCACGGCGACGCTCGTGCCGGGGTACCCGTAGTAGCAGTCGAGCTCGAACGACTGGCTGCCGGAGAAGCTCTTGGTGAAGCCCGGGCCGCCCGGCGTCGTCCAGACCTTGCTGCCCTCCATGATGATGTTGTGCCAGCCGTACTCGGTCGAGGCCGGGTTGTTGGCCGACCAGCACTCCACGCGGTGCGAGCCGCCGGGGAAGTCCTTCACGGTGACCTTGAAGTAGTTGCAGTTCCCGGACTGGCAGCCCGACTGCACGCCGCTCGACCCGCCGCGGCTCACGGTCGCCGTCGGGGTCGGGGTCGTCCCCGAGTCGCTGCCCCACGAGCCGCACCCGGCCTCGTTGCACGCCCTCGCCCGCAGGGCGAAGGTCGTGCCGGTCTTCTTCTGCGTGGTCACGGTGAACGGGAAGCTCGTCCTGCTCCCGCTCCCGCTCTGGCCCTGGGTGAACGAGTACTCGATGCGCGAGATCGCGTTGCCGCCGTTGGAGCCCGCCGTCACCTTGAACGTGCCCTGCTCGGCGGAGACCCTTGACCAGGCGACGCCCGGCGCACCGGGCACGGTGTACGGCTTCACGGCGCCCGAGTAGCTCGTCCACGCCGAGCAGCCCGCGGCGTTGCACGCCTTGACGCGGAACCGGTACGACGTGCCGTTCGCCAGCCCGGAGTAGGTGTACGAGGTGCCCGTGGTCGTCTTGCTGCCGCCCTGGTCGGTCGCCACCGTGTAGGTGACGGGGTTGCCGTTGGCGTCGGCCGCGCCCCACGAGACGACGGCGCGACCGCTCGTGTCGGACCCCAGCGTCGCCGTCGGGTTCCCGGGCTTCCCCGGCTGGCCGAACGGCGTGACCTCGTTGGACTGCGGGCTCTTGCCGCCCTTGCCGGCCTTGTTCTCGGCGGTCACGGC
Organism: Isoptericola sp. QY 916; assembly: GCA_026934365.1. Lineage (GTDB taxonomy): Bacteria > Actinomycetota > Actinomycetes > Actinomycetales > Cellulomonadaceae > Isoptericola > Isoptericola nanjingensis. The sequence continues at coordinate 15,432 of JADHZE010000060.1, forward strand.
GAACGTGTACGTCGCCTTGGTGTCCAGGCCCTCCAGGTCGATCGAGGTCCCCGTCGTCGTCTCGGTGGCCACCTTCGTGCCGTCCTCGACGACGTCCACGGAGTACGTCTTCACGGCGTCGCCGTTGGTGGCCGGCGCCTTCCACGCGACGTGCACCTGGCCGCCCAGGGGCGTGTCGACCCGGGCGGCGCTCGGGGCCGCGGGCGCGTCCGGCGGGCCCGCCGGCACCATGGTCGTCGACCAGGCGCCCCAGTCCGACGGGTCGGGGGCGGAGTTCACGGCCCGCACGCGCACCTTGTACGCCGTGCCGTTGGTCAGTCCCTCCCAGACGATGCGCTCGCCCGTGACGCCCACCTTCTGGGTCTCCCCCGACGCCGGCGCGGGCGAGATCTCCAGGTCGACGGAGCTGATCTGCGACCGGTCGGTGTACGACGCGTTGTCCCAGGTCACGACGAGGGAGCCGTCGCCGAACTCGAGCTGGGGCGCCGCGGGCGGGTCCGGCTTCTCGTCCGGCCTCGCCTCCGCCGACGCGGGCGACTTCTGCGACGGGCCCACCGCGTTGTTCGCCACCACCGTGAACGTGTAGGTGACGTCGTTCGTCAGCTCGTCGAGCGTGCACGTCGTCGTCGCGCACTCGAACGTGTCGCCCCGGTTCGACGTCACCGTGTACCCGGAGATCTCCGCGCCGTTGTTCTGCGGCGGCGTCCACGACAGGACGACGGTCTCGGAGCGCACCTCCTCCACCTGCGGCGTCGACGGCGCCTCGGGGGCGCCGAGCACGTTGACCGTGATGCGCCCCTCGACCTGGCGGTCGGGGTCCTTCGTGGCGTCCTGCACGGTGTAGCGCACCACCATGGTGCCGACGTAGTCGTCCGCCGGCGTGACGACCACCTGGTCGCCGTCCTTCGTCACGTCCGCGACGCCGGTCTCGACGGTGGCGTCGCCCACGAGCTCCAGCGGGCCGCGGTCCTCGAACGGGTTCGAGTCGTTCGACAGCACGGGCACCGAGACCGCCTCGCCCTGGTGGGCGTCGTCCACGGTGTCGTCGACCGCTCGCGCGAGAGGTCGCGTCGACGCGACCACGGTCACGAGCATCTCGCCGTCGACGGGCGGGTGCTCGTCGTCGGTGACCGTGTACGGCACGGTGAGCTCGGTGCCCTTCGGCACGTCCGGGGACGCCTCGAGCGTGACGCGGGAGCCGGACGTCGTCGCCCTCACCCCGTCGGGCAGGGCGCCCAGCACGAACCGCAGGTCGTCGTCGTCCGGGTCCTTCGCGAACCGGCCCAGGTCGACGACGCTCTCCTCGCCGGCGGCGACCTCGCCCGACGGCGAGCCCGGCTCGGGCGGCAGGTTGTCCGGCGGCAGCACCGTGACGGGCAGGGTCAGCACGGCCGTGTGGCCCTCCGGGTCGTCGGGGCTCGTGCCGTCGGTGACCTCGAAGGTCACGCCGGCCGGGCCCGTGAACCCCTCGCGCGGCGTGAACGTCATCGTCGTCGCACCGGTGACCTCGGCGCTCCCCTCCAGGCCCTCGACCTGGTCGGCCGTCGTCAGGCGCGGGGTGCGGCCCTCGACCACGAGCACGTGGTCGGCGATGTCGACGTCGAGCGTCTCGCCCGACATCACCTCGAGCGGCGCCTGGCCCGGCGTGAGGATCGGCTGCACGGACGTCAGGCCGGGGACGACGACGAACGCCTTCGCGCTCTGCCCGTCGACGTCCGTGACGGTGTAGGTGATGACCTGGCGCTGCTCGGTGAGCGTCACGTCGAGCTCGCCGTCCGGCGTGGCCTCCGCCGTGGAGGACGAGGCCTCGACGGTGAGGTCGTCGGCCGCCCCGTCGCGGTCCTCGTCGTTGTCGAGCACCGGCACGGTCACCGACGTCTTGCCGAGCAGGTCCGCCACGGGCACCGCGTCGTCGCGCGCCACCGGTGGGAGCAGCGGCGCGTCCTTCGCCACCGTGACGCTCACCGAGGCGGAGCCGCGCGCCGCGTAGGTGTCCTCGATGGCGTAGAAGAACGTGGACGTGCCATCGTCGCCCGGGGTGCGCACGACGAGCCGGTCCTTCTCGACCTTCGGCGACAGCTCCTCCCCGCCCTCGAGCGACCCCGGGACCAGGCCGATCTGGTCCCCGTCCGGGTCCGAGTCGTTCTCCAGCGCCGGCACCGCCACGCGGCGGTCGGGCCGCACCGTGATCTCGTCGTCCTCCGCCACCGGCGGCTGGTTGGTGGCCGGCGGCTGCGCGACGCCGACGCGGACGACGCCGGTGGCGACCGCGCCGCGCGCGTCCTGCACCGTGTAGCGGAACGAGTCCACGCCGTTCGCGTCCTCACCCGCCGCGTAGTCGACGTACCCGTCGACGACCTCCGCGCGACCGAGCGCGGGCCCGGACGCCAGGCCGGTGAGCTGCACGGAGTCGCCGTCCGGGTCGATGCCGTCCAGCGGCACCGGGATGCGCACCGTGCCGCCGGCGAGCGCGCGCGCCTCGACGTCCTGCGGCACCGGGGCGGAGCTCTCCTCGCCGCCGCGGACGTGGATCGTCACCTGGGCGGAGTCCTGCTGCCCGTTCGGGTCCGTCACGGTGTAGATGGCGTAGGCGGTGCCCGGCTCCGGGCCGGCGCGGAAGCGCAGCCGGTCCTCCGAGACGAACAGCTCGCCGCGCTCGGGGTCCACGCCCTGCTCGAGCTCGTCGTCCAGGGAGAGCTCGAGCCCGTCGGGGTGGGTGTCGTTGTCCAGCACGTCGATGTTCACGTAGTCGCCGGCGCGCACCGTGACCTCGTCCGGCGCCGCGTTGGGCGGATGCAGCCGGTCGGGCGGCGGCACGGGCAGCACCCGCACCTGTCCCGTCGCGGTGTCGTTGCCGTTCGACACCGTGTACTCCAGCAGCACCGGCTCCGACACCCGGCGGGTCTCGGTGATCCGCAGCATCTGGTGCGACAGCACGGCCACGCTCACGCCGGAGTCCTCCGGCACCTGCACGGACTGCACCACGAGGACGCCGCCCGCCGGGTCGGCGTCGTTGGCCAGCACGTCGACCAGGGCGGAACCGCCGGCCGGCAGCATCGCCGTGTCGGCCACGACGACGGGCGGGCCCGTCGCCTCGTCCGGGTCCTGCACGTCGACGCGGACCACGCCCGTGGTGGACCCGGGCCCGTCGCTGACCTGGTAGAGCACGTCGTAGGACCTCGGCTCCTGCGCCAGGAAGGTGAACGTCCCCGCGTCGTAGTTGCGCGTGATCTCCGCCGGCGACGCGTCGTTCACCTTCGACAGGCGCAGCTCGTCGCCGTTCGGGTCCGTGTCGTTCGTGAGGGGCTCGATCGTGATCGGCTGCCCCGCCGTGGCCACCACGTGGTCGCCGACCGCGACCGGCGGCTCGTTGCCGTCGCCGAGGACGTCCACCCGCAGCTCGCCCTCGACGACCTCGCCGCGGCCGTCCCCCACGACCAGCGTGACCTTCTTGCGGCCCGTCGACGAGCCGTTGTCGCGGAACTCGACCGTGCCGTCCGGGTACGCGCGCACCTCGTCGCCCTCGACGGTGACGTCCGCCGACGCGAGGTACACGTCGTCCCCGTCCGGGTCGCGGAAGTACGGCAGCACCTTGATCCGCGCCGACCGGCCCTGCTCGACCCGCAGCACCGGGTCGCCCGACTGCACGGGAGCCACGTTCTCGGTCTCGGGCGCCAGCCGCAGGTCGACCTTCGCCTGGTCCGTGCCGCCCCGCCCGTCCGACGCCTCGTACGTGAACGACACCGTCCCGGACGCGTCGTCGGGGACCACCGCCTGCAGCGCCTTGCCGCCCAGCACCCGCTCGACGCGCACGCCGTCCGGCTGGTCGCCGACGAGGTCGGCGGTCATCACGTCGCCGTCCGGGTCGAGGTCGTTGGACAGCACGTCCAGCACCGTCGCACGGCCGGGCCGTGCCCCGTACTCGTCGTCCTTCGCCTCCGGCGGGTCCTGCTTGTCGCGGTCCACGACCGTGTTGTCGACCAGCTCGGGCTTCGCGTCCTCGGCGTCCTCGTCCGACCCCTCGGCCTGCTCGGGGAGCTTGATGTCCCAGTCGTCGACCTTCTCGTACTCGTCCAGCGCCATCCACAGCGTGCCGGCCGTGAGGTCGTTGAGGACGACGTTGCCGCGGTTGACCCGGTACTCCAGCTCCGTGGACCGGTCGATGCCCTCGAGCACCTCGTCGACGTCCCGGTCCGTGCCCTCGCAGTCGCGCACGATCTGCCCCGAGCCCGACCAGGCGCCGTACAGGCAACCCCCGACCTGCGCCGGCGCCGCCGGCGAGCCGGACGCCTTGCGCTGCGTCGGAGCCCCGCCGCCCAGCGGCTGCAGGGCCAGCGCCGAGGGCGTCGCGTACGCGACGGACGACGACGCCGCACCCGGCAGCTGGAGCCGCGCCTCCTGGGCGTCCGGCACCTCGACGACGTCCCCGCCGGGCAGCCGCAGCTCGCCCGCGCTGCGGTTCAGCAGCACCGGGTCGTCGCCCACCGCGGTGAGGACGACGTCGTCGCCGTCCTCGAGCATCCCCAGCTCGGTCGAGGTGGGGTCCGCCCCCGGCGCGACCGTCCACAGCACGTCCCGGCCCGGGACCACCGCGTAGGCGGTGCCCGACTCCGACACCACGACCTGCGCGGCCCCGTCCAGCTCCGCCGTCGGCTCGGTCGTCTTCGGGTCGAGGGACGGCAGGTCGGCCAACGACGTGACCCACAGCGATCCCGACTCGTCGTCGACGACCGCGACCCGGCCGCCGCCCATCGAGACCTCGGACCCGGCCGGCAGCGGCGTCGTCGACCCGAACTTCAGGCGCGCGACGTCCACGACGTTCGCCGCGCTGCTGCCGTCGTCCCCGACGAGCACCTGGCCCGCCTGCTGGTCCACGTCGAACGACGAGCTGCCGGCGAGGAGGACGCCGTCCAGCGCCTGGGCCGCCGTGTTGAACCGACCGACCTTCCCGGCGGCCTGGTTCGTCACCCACACGCCCGAGTCGTCCAGGTCCACGTCGGCCGTCGCCTCGCCGTCGTACAGCACCGCCGCGACGGCGACGCCCGCGGTCAGCGAGAGCACGACCGCCGTGGAGACGGTCGTGCGGCGGTCGGTGCGCAGTCGGGCGAACACGCCCACGGCTCCCCCCGGAGCGTCGGTCGACGACGACCCCACGGCGCACGCGCACACGACCGGAACCGGTCGGCGGGGTCTGGATGCCCGACAGAGTGCCAGACTTCACCCGCCCCGGGCAATGAGTCCGGGGAGGGTCGGGCGACGCGTCCCACGCCTCGGGACGCGCGGGCTCGGGCGCGCGGACTCAGGCGCGCGGCGCCCGCAGCCCGCGCGTCAGCGGGCCAGCCGCTCCACGACC
>JADHZE010000061.1 GCA_026934365.1 Isoptericola sp. QY 916
GAACGCCGCCGCGAGGTCGCCGTCGAACGCGACGCCCTGCCCGGCCAGCCACGACGGCTGCCCGACGAGCACCCGCCGGGCGTTGAGCCCGCCGTCCGCGGCGAGCCCGGCGAGGCCCGAGTGCGCCCGCCGCACGACCGCCTCGACCCCGCCGCCCGGCGTCGCGCGGAAGTCGAACGCCTGCAGCGCGCCGATCCCGACGCCGTCCGCCCCCGTCCCGCCCGACCTCTCAGGGCCAGGACCATCAGGACGTGCTCCTGGTCCTGACAGCTCGCGTGCGGCGGCCGCGACGGCGTGCGCGATCGGGTGCTCGCTCAGGGCCTCGACGGCGCCGGCGTACGCCAGCACCTCGTCCTCCCGTGAGTTGTCAGGGCCAGGGCCATCAGAACCTGCTCCTGGCCCTGACAGCTCGGCGACGACGCGCTCCACCTGCATGCGGCCCTCGGTGACGGTGCCGGTCTTGTCGAGCACGACGGTGTCGACGCGGCGGGTGGACTCCAGGATCTCCGGGCCCTTGATGAGGATGCCGAGCTGCGCGCCGCGGCCGGTGCCGACCAGCAGGGCGGTGGGCGTCGCGAGGCCGAGGGCGCAGGGGCACGCGATGATCAGCACCGCGACGGCGGCGGTGAAGGCGAGCTGGACGTCGGCGCCGGCCAGCAGCCAGCCCACGAGGGTGAGCACCGACAGCCCGATGACGATCGGCACGAAGACGGCGGAGATGCGGTCGGCGAGCCTGGCCACGGGGGCCTTGCCGGTCTGCGCCTGGGACACGAGGCGCCCGATCTGCGCGAGCGTCGTCTCCTCGCCCACGCGGGTGGCGCGCACCAGCAGGTGGCCGGACGTGTTGACGGTCGCGCCGGTGACGGCGTCGCCGGGGCCGACGTCGACCGGGACCGGCTCGCCCGTGAGCAGCGACGTGTCGACGGCGCTCGCGCCCTCGACCACCTCGCCGTCGGTGGCGACCTTCTCGCCCGGCCGCACGACGAACACGTCGCCGACGGCGAGGTCCGCGACGGGCACGCGCTCGGTGACGCGCCCGCCGTCGGGACCGGTCAGGGGTGCGCCGTCGGGTGCGAGCCGCACGCGCTCGGCGTCCTTGGCGCCCAGCTCCAGCAGGGAGCGCAGGGCGTCGCCGGCGCGGCGGCGGGAGCGGTGCTCGGCGTAGCGGCCGGCGAGCAGGAAGGTCGTGACGACGGCCGCGACCTCGAAGTACAGCTCGGGCGCGCCGCCCGACTCGGACGGGATCAGCGACGGCCGCATCCGCATGCCGAGCTCGCCCGCCCCGCCGAGCGTGAGCGCCCACAGGGACCACAGCGTCGCGGCGGCCACGCCGAGCGAGACCAGCGTGTCCATCGTGGACGCGCCGTGCCGGGCGGCCCGCGCCGCGGCGGTGTGGAACGGCCACGCGCCCCACGTCACGACCGGCAGCGCGGCGGCGGCGACCACCCACTGCCAGCCCGTGAACTGCAGCGCGGGGATCATCGACAGCGCGACCACCGGCACGGTGAGCGCCGCGGACGCGACGAGCCGACGGCGCAGGTCGGCCCCGCGGGCGTCGCCGGGGGCGGACGGGTCGGACGGAGGTCGTACCGGGGTGCGCTGAGCCTCCGACAGGTCGGGGGCGGGCGGGGCGACGTCGCGGCGGCCGGTGACGCGGGCGCCGTAGCCGGCCTTCTCGACGGCCTCGACCAGCGCGGCGTCGTCGACGGGCGCGGTGAGCTCGACGTGGGCGCTCTCGAGCGGCAGGTTCACCGTCGCGGTGACGCCGTCGACGCGGTTGAGCCGCTTCTCGACGCGCGCCACGCACGACGCGCAGGTCATGCCCTCGATGGCGAGGTCGATCTCCAGGATCGGAGGGCCGGCGGCGGGCCCTGCCGGGTCGACCGGCGAGGACGTGGGGGTGCTCATGAGGGTGACTCCCTGAGGTGCTGGGTGGAGGTCACCCGCGACGACCCGGGGCGGCGGGGTCGCGGTGGGGGCGCCGGGTCGGGGGGACGGCGGCGCGGCGCGGAGGGCCTGGGTCGCGGCGGCTCGTGGTGGTCGAGCGGCGCGACGGTTCGGCAGGCGGTCCGCGGGGATGGGCTCCGGGGAGCGGGGACTCAGGCGCGCGGGGGCACGGCCAGGTCGTAGGTCTTCCGCGCCGGGCCGGTCTCGGTGGCGGAGGCCTCGCCGGTGCCGCAGCCGCAGGCGCAGTTGTGCGCCTCCTGGCGGGCGGGCGCCTGCGCGGCCTGCTGGGCGGCGAGCGCGTCCTGCTGGACGGCGACGGACTCGACGTCGTAGCCCGCCTCGTCGACGGCCTCGCGCAGCGCGGCCTCGTCGAGCGGGGCGTCGGAGAAGACGGTGACGTCGGAGGTGCCGCCGGCGTGCAGCTCGACGGAGACGTCCTCGACGCCGGGGACGGCGGAGAGGTCCTTGGTCACGTGCGCGACGCAGTTGCTGCAGGTCATGCCGGTGACGCCCAGGGTGGTGACGGTGCTCATGCGTGCTCCTTCATCGAGGGTGGATCAGCAGGGGTGAGACGTGGGTCAGGACCGGACGAGCCGGCCGATGGCGTCGGCGGCCTCCTTGACCTTCGCGGCGCCCTCGGCCTCGGACGCGCGGGCGGCGTCGACGACGCAGTGGCCCAGGTGGTCCTCGACGAGGCCGATGGAGACCGCCTGCAGCGCCTTGGTCACGGCGGACACCTGGGTGAGGATGTCGATGCAGTAGACGTCCTCGTCGATCATGCGGGCGATACCGCGCACCTGGCCCTCGATGCGGCGCATGCGCTTGAGGTAGGCCTCCTTGTCGGAGGCGTAGCCGTGCGGGCCGTCGTGCGGGTGGCCGCCGTCGGTCGCAAGGTCGGGGAGGGGCGTGCCGGTGTCGGTCATGGGTCCACCATACCCCTAGGGGGTAATGCGTCAACCCCTGAAGCGGTCAGCCGATGCGGAACGGCGTCACCAGCAGGTCGTCACGGCGCGAGCTCGGACCGACGAGCAGCTCGAACTCGCCCGGCTCGACGACGCGGCGGCCGGCGGCGTCGACGATCGTGCAGTCCGTTGCGGGCACCTCGACCTCGACGACGACGCTCTCGCCGGGTGCCACCGGCACGCGGCGGAAGGTCTTCAGCTCCCGGTCCGCCCAGGTCACGGACGTGACCTTGTCGCTCACGTACACCTGCACGGTCTCGACCGCCGGGCGGGCCCCGGTGTTGGCGACGGTGACGCGGCCCCGCACCACGCCGTCGGCCGCGACGTCGGCGGCGTCCAGCTCCAGCCCGGAGTACTCGACCGTCGTGTACGACCGGCCCTCGCCGAACACGTACGGCGGGCGCTGCGTGAGGTCGGCGTACCGCGTGCCGTGCTGGCCGCGCACCTGGTGGTAGAAGACCGGCTGCTGCCCGGCGTGCAGGGCGTAGGAGATCGGCAGGCGGCCGGTCGGCTCGACCAGCCCGAGCAGCAGCTCCGCGACGGCCCGGCCGCCGCGCATGCCGGGGTTGGCGGCGTGCACGAGGGCGGCGGCGCGGCCCACGGCCTCGGGCAGCACGAGCGGCTTGGAGGCGACGAGCACGACGACCACGGGAGTGCCCGTCGCGACCAGCCGCTCCAGCAGCTCGGCCTGCCCGCCCTGGAGCTCCAGCGTGGCGGTCGACCTGCCCTCGCCCGCCAGCGCGACCTCGTCGCCCAGCACGGCGACGACGACGTCCGCCGTGAGGGCCGCGTCCTCCGCCTCGGTCAGCAGGGCCGGGTCGGACGGCGCGGGCAGGGCCGCCGGCGGGCGCGGCTGCCCGTCGGGGAAGTGCGTGCCGTCGGGGTCCGGTCCCAGCTCGACGATGTCGGCGCCGCGGGCGTACGTCACCTCCCACGACGGCGGCGCGACGGCGCGCAGCCCGTCCAGCACCGTCTCGGTCAGCTCGCGCGGGTGGCCGTCGCGGATCCAGCTCACCTGGCCCGACGCGCCGGCCCAGTCGCCGAGCTGGGCGTGCGGGTCGTCGGCGTTCGGTCCGACGACGGCGACGCGCAGCGGCGCGGCACCGGTCGGGGCGACCGCGCGCCCGTCGTCGTCCGCCACGAGGCCGCCCGCGAGCGGCAGGGTGCCGTCGTTCTCCAGCAGCACCAGCGAGCCGCGCGCGACGTCGAGGGCGAGGTCGCGGTGCTCCGCCGAGCCGACGACGGCCTCGATGCGCTCGCCGACCGGCGCCCGCGGGTCCTCGAACAGCCCGAGGTCCACCTTGAGGCGCAGGATGCGCCGCACCGCGTCGTCGAGCCGCTTCTCGTCGATGCGCCCGTCGGCGAGGGCCTCCTGCGCGCCCTCGAAGAACGTCGGCGTCGCCATGATGACGTCGTTGCCGGCGCCGACGGCGGCGGCCGACGCGGCCGCGTGGTCGGGGCTGACGAACTGCTCCCACACCATGCGGCCCACGTTGTCCCAGTCGGTGACGAGGGTGCCGTCGAAGCCCCACTCGTCCTTGAGCACGCCCTGCAGCAGCCAGCGGCTGGTCGTGATGGGGACGCCGTCGATGGCCTGGTAGCCGATCATCACGGTGCGCACGCCCTCGCGGACCACGCGCTCGAACGGCGGCAGGAACCAGGAGCGGAGCTTGCGCGGCGTGAGGTCGGCCTCGGTGGCGTCGCGGCCGCCCTGGGTCTCGGAGTAGCCGGCGAAGTGCTTGGCCGTCGCGAGCACCGCCGTCGGGTCGGTGAGCCCCTCGCCCTGGTAGCCGCGCACCATCGCGGCGCCGAGCTCGCCGATGAGGTACGGGTCCTCGCCGAACGTCTCGTTCACGCGGCCCCAGCGCAGGTCGCGCGTCGCGCAGAGCACGGGGGAGAAGGTCCAGTGCAGGCCGGTCGCGGCGGCCTCGACCGCCGTCGCGCGGGCCGCCCGCTCCACGAGGTCGAGGTCCCACGTCGCCGCCATCCCCAGCTGGCTGGGGAAGACGGTCGCGCCGGGGAAGAAGCCGTGCCCGTGGATCGCGTCGTCGGCCACCAGCAGCGGGATCCCCAGGCGGGTGCCGCGGGCCAGCTCGATCGCCTCGACGACGCGCGACGGCGACGCGTGCAGGATCGACCCCGCCAGCCGCCCGACGACGATCTCGTCGAGGTCGTCCATCGCGTTGAGCTGCAGCATCTGCCCGACCTTCTCGGGCAGCGTCATGCGGCTCAGCAGGTCCTCCACCCGTGCGGCGGGGGACAGGGACGGGTCGCGGTACGGCAGGTCGGTCATGGCTGCTGAGCCTTCCGTCGGTCGAGGATCGCTGAGGTAGTACGAGTCTCCGCGAGGTAGTACCCCACCCCGCGAGGTAGTACGGGCCGTGCCGAGGTCGTGGGCAGCCCACTACCTCGGCACGGCCCGTACTACCTCGGCAGGGTCCGTACCACCTCGCGGACGGGGTCAGCGGACGGTGAGGCCGTTCGCCTGCGCGACGGAGCCCAGCCAGCCCAGCGACGGCTTCGGGCGCCGCTCGAACGTCTCCTTGTCGAACTCGACGAGCCCGAACGTGGGGCGGAACCCGGAGGCCCACTCGTAGTTGTCCAGCAGGCTCCAGTGCAGGTAGCCGCGCACGTCGATGCCGTCGGAGATGGCGGCGTGCAGGCCGGCCAGCGCGCCCTCGGTGTAGTCGATGCGGCGCGCGTCGTCCTGGGTCGCCATGCCGTTCTCGGTGACGAACACCGGCACGCCCTCGGTCTTCTCCCACGCCGAGCGCACGCCGTGCTCCAGGGCGAGGGGGTAGAACTCCCAGCCGGTGAGGGTGGTCTCGACGCCCTCGGGCACCTGGCGCGGGCCGTCGGGGCCGATGATGGTGCGGGTGTAGGCCTGGACGCCCACCCAGTCGTCGCCGCGGGCGGCCTCGAGGTACCAGTCGTCGCGCTGGTGGCCGTACTCGTGGGCCACGTCCTCGCAGCCCGGCTCGGGCTGGAAGTCCTGGGTGGCGACGGTCCAGCCGGAGCTGATGCCGCCCACGCCGGCGAGGATCTCGCGCGAGCGCCGGTGCGACTCCAGCAGCGTGTCCGCGACCTGCAGGTCGGGGGCGGGCAGCCCGTAGGCGACCAGGTTGGCCGGGTCCTCGCCGCCCGCGATCATCGCGGCGATGTTGGGCTCGTTGATGGTGCAGACGTAGTCGACGTCGTTCCCGAGGATCGGCAGGGCGAGCTCGGTGAAGCGGGCGAAGCGGTCGGCCGCCTTCGGGGAGCGCCACATGCCCTCCTCGTAGAACCAGCGCGGCACCGTGAAGTGCATGAGCGTGACCATCGGGGTGATGCCGAGCTCGAGGCACGTCTCCACCATGCGGCGGTAGTGCGCGATCTCGGCGCGGGAGACGAAGCCCTCCTCGGGCTCGATCCGCGCCCACTCGATGGAGAAGCGGTACGTGTCGAGGCCGGCGTCGCGCAGGAGCGTCATGTCCTCGCGGTAACGGTGGTAGCTGTCCGCGGCGTCGCCGCTGGGCTCGACGATCGAGGTGCCGGCGGCGTGCTCGCGCACCCACCAGTCGCTGGAGACGTTGTTGCCCTCGATCTGGTGGGCCGCGGTGGCGGCGCCCCAGCGGAAGCCCTCGGGGAAGTGCAGCACGGGATGGTCCTTACGTAGTGGAGCGGTGTTCGGGGGGTGGCTCAGCGGGAGGTGGTCCAGAAGCCGGCCAGGAGGTCCGCCGTCGCGGCGGGGTTCTCGACGTTGGGGAGATGACCGGCGTCGGCGATCACCTCGTAGCGGGCGCCGAGCCGCTCGGCCATGGCGCGCTGCCACGGCTGCGGCCACGCCGCGTCGTCCACGCCGTGCGCGACCAGCACCGGCAGGCCGGTGGCGGCCAGGCCGGGCGTGACGTCGCGGACGTCGGCGAGGACGTCGATCGCGCCCAGCAGGTTGTCCGTGCTGGTCGCGACCGAGCGGTCGCGGTGGAAGCGGGCGTCGACGTCGAGGGCGGCCAGGGCGGCCGGGTCCTCGGACAGGCGCCGGGCGAGCCCGGGGTTGTCGAGCGTCCACAGGTCGACGAGCCCGGCGGCGGCGAGCAGCCGGTCGCGCTCGGCGTCCTTGCGCCCCGGCCAGCCGTGCGGGCCCGAGCAGAGCATGGTGAGGCTGGCGAACGGCGCGGCGTCGCGCACGGCCGTGGCCGCCGCGACCGTGCCGCCGAAGCTGTGCCCCAGCAGGTGGAGGTCGCCGGCGGGGAGGCCGGCGGCCGCGCCCACGACGACGGCGACGTCGAGCGCGTCGCCCGTGAAGTCGTCGCGGCGGTAGGCGCCCACCCCGCGCGGCGCGACCGAGTCGGCCTGCCCGCGCTGGGAGTACGTCCACGCCTCGACCCCGCGCTCGGCCAGCAGCGGCAGCAGCAGCCGGTGGTCCTCGCGCGACCCGGTGAACCCGGGGACCAGCAGCGCGACGGCGCGGCGCTCCACGCCGTCCGGCACGACCGACCGCAGCGCGGTCAGCGGGCCCACCGGCACGTCCAGCACCAGCGGCTCGACGCCGTCCGGCAGCGGGAGCACCGAGAACGGCGCCCCGGGCCGGACGGCCGTCGGGGCGGGCGCGGTCACGACGCGGCCCCGTCGGAGAAGCGGCGGGCCGGCTGCGGGATCGCGTCGAGCAGCTGGGTCGTGTACGCGTCCTCGGGGAACCGCAGCACCTGCGTGGTGCCGCCGGACTCCACGACCTTGCCGTGGTGCAGCACCATGATCTGGTCGGTGACGACGCGCGCGGACAGCAGGTCGTGCGTGATGTACAGCAGCGAGACGCCGAGGTCGGCGCGCAGGTCCTCCAGCAGGCTGAGCACGCCGGCGCGCAGCGACACGTCGAGCATGGAGACCGGCTCGTCGGCGATGAGCACCTGCGGGTCCGACGCCAGGGCGCGCGCCACGACGACGCGCTGGCGCTGCCCGCCCGACAGCTGGTGCGGCAGCTTGGCCGCGTACTGCTCCACGGGCGTGAGACCCACGGTCTCGAGCAGCTCCAGCACGCGCTCGCGCGCGGCCTCGCCCTTGAGCCCGGTGAAGTTCTCCACCGGCCGCGTGAGCGTGTATTCCACGGTGTGCAGCGGGTTGAGCGCCGAGTACGGGTCCTGGAAGACCATCTGGACGTCCGCGTGCAGCGTCTTGAGCTGGCGGCGGCGCAGCCGGTCGACCCGCAGGTCGCCGAACGTCACGGTGCCCGACGTCGGTCGCTCCACGCCGGTGACCATCTTGGCGATGGTCGACTTGCCGGAGCCCGACTGGCCGACCAGCGCCATCGCGGCGCCCGGCTCGAGCCGGAACGAGACGTCGTCGACGGCGGTGACCGCCTTCTCGCCGCGGCGCGGCGGCGGGTACACCTTCGACACGTGGTCGACGACGATCGCGTCGTGCGCGGCCGCGCGCCCCTCGCGAGCGCCTGTGCGGGCCGCGCCGTCCTCCGCCCCCCTGGTCGCTGCGGCCGCAGGGGCCTTGCGCTCGAAGCCCGGCAGCTCCACGACCTCGGCCCGCGGGTCGGCGTAGTGGCTCAGCAGCATCTGCGTGTACGGGTGCGCGGGTGCGGAGAAGATCTGCCGCGAGGCGCCGTCCTCGACGATCTCGCCGTCGTGCATGACGACGACGCGCTCCGCGGACTCCAGCACGACGCCGAGGTCGTGCGAGATGAGCACGGCGGTGAAGCCCTCCGCGGCCTGCAGCTCGCGGATGGTGTCCATGACGGCGTGCTGCACCAGCACGTCGAGGGCCGTGGTGGGCTCGTCGAACACCATGAGGCGCGGCTCGAGCGACAGGGCCAGCGCGATCGAGACGCGCTGGCGCATGCCGCCGGAGAGCTCGCCGGGGTAGCGGTCGAGCACCGTGGACGGCAGCTGCACCTTGTCGAGCAGCTCGACGGCGCGCTGGCGGCGCCTGCCCTTCGGCACGTGGCCGTGCGCGGCGAAGATGTCGCCGAAGTGGTGCGCGATGGTGCGCACCGGGTTGAGCGCGTTCATGCCCGACTGCAGCACCATCGCGAACCCGCCGCGGCGCTGCACGCGCAGCTCCTCGGCGTCCAGGTGCGCGATGTCGGTGCCGTCGAACACGATGCGGCCGGCGGAGATGCGCGCCGGGGCCTTGGCGAGGCGGGTGACGGCGAAGCCGAGCGTCGACTTGCCGGAGCCGGACTCGCCGACCAGGCCCACGAACTCGCCCTGCTCCAGGGTGAGGTTCGCGTGCTTCACGGCGTGCGTCGGGACGGCCCCGCGGGGCTCGTAGACGACGGACAGGTCCTGGATCTCGAGCAGGCTCATCGGCCGGTCCCTTCCCGCAGGCGCGGGTTGGACAACCCGTCGACGCCGAAGTTCACGAGGGTCATGGAGGTCGCCAGCAGCGCGATGCACAGACCCGGGGCGAACAGGAGGATCCACTGGCCGGTGAGGATCGCCATCGAGTTCTGGGCCCAGAAGATCATCGAGCCCCAGCTCACGGTGGCCATGTCGCCCAGGCCGAGGAACGACAGGCCGGACTCGGCGAGCACCGCCGACGTCGCGGCGCCGAAGAACGACCCCGCGATCATCGAGGTCATGTTCGGCAGGATCTCGCGGAAGATCACGCGGGCCGAGCTCTCGCCGGAGAAGATCGCCGCGGTGACGAAGTCGCGCGAGCGCAGGGACTGCGTCTGCGAGCGCAGCACGCGGGCGCCCCACGCCCAGCCGGTGATGACGACGACCAGGATGATCATCGGCAGCCCGCCGTTCTGCAGGTACGCCGCGATGATGATCATCAGCGGCAGGCCCGGCATCACGAGGAACAGGTTGACGAGGAAGTTGACGACGTCGTTGCCCCAGCCGCGCAGGTAGCCCCACGACAGGCCGATGACGACGGCGACGACGGTGGACAGGCCGCCGGCGACGAAGCCGACGAGCAGGGAGACGCGGGCGCCGTAGATCACCTGGGACAGCACGTCCTCGCCGGCGCCGGTGGTGCCGAGCCAGTGCGCGGCGCTGCCGGGCTCGTTGCGCGCGAACGAGTCGTCGTGCGGGGAGTACGGCGCCAGCAGCGGCGCGAAGACCGCCATGAGGACGAACAGGCCCAGGATCACGAGGCCCACGCGCGCCTTGGGGTTGGCCCAGACGGTGGCGAACGCGCGGCCGAGCACCTGGCCGGTGCGGCCGAGGCGGGTGCGGGCGGGCCGGTGCGGGCCGCGGGCCGCCTCGGGGGCGGGACCCTCGGGGTCCGGGATCGTCGCGGTGGTGGTGGTGGTCGGGTCAGCCATCGGGGTCACCGCCTCGTTCGGGGGTCGAGGACGCCGTAGAGGATCTCCACCAGGAAGTTCGCGAGCAGCACGCTCACGGTGATCATCAGGAAGAGGGCCTGCATCAGCGGGAAGTCCTGGTTGGTGACGGCGTTGAACAGCAGGTAGCCGACGCCGGGGTACGCGAACACCTGCTCGACGAGCAGGGAGCCGCCGACGACGCCGCCGAGCGCCATGCCGAACCCGGTGAGGTTCGGCAGGATCGCGTTGCGGGCGGCGTAGCGGATCGCGACGGTGCGGCCGCGCAGGCCGTTGGCCTCGGCGAACGTCACGTAGTCGTCGCCGAGCGTGTTGATCATCGTGTTGCGCATGCCGAGGATCCAGCCGCCGAGCGACGTGATGAGGATCGTCACCGCGGGCAGGGCCGCGTGGTACAGCACGTCGCCGAGGAACTCCCACGACAGGTTCGGCACCGCGGTGGCGGAGTAGGCGCCCGAGGTGGGGAACCAGCCGAGCACGTAGCCGAGGAAGAAGACGATGAGGAGCGCGGTCCAGAAGTAGGGGAACGCGGAGAGGAAGCTGCCGGCCACCGTGGGCAGGGAGTCCATCCAGGTGCCGCGCTTCCAGGCCGCCCCGATGCCGATCAGGGTGCCGAGCACGAACGCCACGACGGTGACGGCGCCGACCATGATCAGCGTCCAGGGCAGGGCGCCGGCGACGAGCTCGGAGACCTGCTGCGGGAAGAAGGTGTAGGACACCCCGAAGTCGAGGTGGATGACGTTGTTCAGGTACGTGACGTACTGGTCCCAGATGCTGCCGCCGGGCACGCCGAGCTGGGCCTCGATCGCTGCCTGCACCGACGGCGTCACGGGGCCGTTCTGGGCGAGCTTGGCGATGGCCGCGTCAGCGGGCGAGCCGGGCATGAGGCGCGGGATGACGAAGTTCAGCGTCACCGCCGCCCACAGCGTGAGGACCAGCAGGCCGAGCTTGCGGAGCGCGTAGCGCAACGGAGCCTCCGGGTCGGTCGGTTCGGTGGGGCAGGGGGGTGCCGGCCGGGCCTGACGGCGGTCGTCGGGCCCGGCCGGCGGGCGGGTGTCAGCCCTGGGCGGGCTCGAGGTGCGTGAGGATCAGCAGCGGGGTGGAGTCCCACGTCTTCGGGGAGGCGTAGGGGTCGTCCGCGCTGGGCCAGCCGGTGAAGTTCTTGTTCGAGAACAGGCCCCACGAGCCGCCGTAGAACAGCGCGATCATCGGCAGCTGCTCGTAGGTGATCTGCTCCAGCTGGTGCGTGATCTCGAGCTGCTTGGCCTCGTCGGTGGTCACCTTGAGCTCGGCGAGCAGCGCGTCGGCCTCCTTCGACTCGAAGCGGCCGAAGTTGCCGGCGGAGGTCTTGCCGACGGGCAGCAGGAACTCCGAGCCCATGAGGCCGTTGTAGTCCTGGAACGGCTGCCCGGTACCGCCGACGGTGCCCATGATCATGTCGAAGTCGCCCGTGCGGAGCTCCTTCTGGTACGCCGCGGCCTGCGGCTGCACGACGGTGACGTCGATGCCGATCGCGGTGAGCTGGCCCTTGACCTGCTCGACGCCCTGCAGCCAGTCGGACCAGCCGTTCGGGGTGGTGATCGTGACCTTCAGCGGCTTGCCGGACGAGTCGACGAGCTTGTCGCCCTTCTTCGTGTACCCGGCCTTCTCGAACGAGGCGAGGGCGGCGTCGGTGTCCTGGTCGACGTAGCCCTGGTTCGGGATCGACGTGTCGAGGATGGCCTCCTGGTTCGGCAGCATGAGGCCGGTCTGGCTGGCCCGGTCGACGTAGCCCTGCTCGGCCTTGTCGGCGATGACCTGCTTGTCCAGGGCCAGCGCGATGCCCTTGCGGAAGTCGACGTCGTCGTACGGCGCCTTCGTCATGTTCGGGATCAGCGAGATCGCCGCGCCCGCCGGGAACCAGTAGGTGTTGTTCTCGGGGTCGGCCTTGACCCAGGTGTCCTCGACGTCGCTCATGAACGCGTAGGCCCAGTCGTAGCCGTTGTTGACGATGTCCAGCTCGGAGTTGGCGGCGGGCTGCACGAGCTCCTCGACGGCCACCTTGTCCGCCTGCCAGTACCTCGCGTTCTTCGTGAGCGTGTACTGGTTCGGCGTGAACGTGCCGAGCGTGTAGGGGCCGGACCCGACGGGCTCCTCGTTGGTCCAGGTGACCGGGTCCTTGACCTCGGACCAGATGTGCTCGGGCACGATGAGCTGCTGGGCGAGGATCTTCGCGGCGGGGACGTCGTCGGTCTTCAGGTGCGCGACGACGGTCTTGCCGTCCACCTCGACGGACTTCAGGTGCGACCACGCACCCTTGAGGTCCATCTCGGGGTGCTTCTTGACGAGCTCGAAGGAGTACTTGACGTCCTCGGCGGTGAGGGGCTCGCCGTCCGACCAGGTGACGCCGTCCCGGATGGTGAAGACGACGGTCTTGGCGTCGGGCTGCTCGTACCCCGTGGCCAGCCAGGGGGTCTCCTCGCCGCTCATCTCGTTGATGATGACCAGCGGCTCGTACATGTACGTCGTCGTGTTCCGCTTGCCGGACGAGTACGGGTTGAAGTTCCGGTCGAACGTCGGCGAGCCGTTGTCGGCCGCGATGAGCATCGACGTCGCGCCGCCGGCGGCGCCGTCGTCACCCTTGTTCTGCACCGGTGCCGAGCAGGCCGCCGTGGCCAGCACCGCGACGGTGGCCGCGATGGCGGCCAGGCGCCGCCCCGAGCGCGCTGTGCGCGTCATGGACATCCACTCCTCTTCGTCGAGGCCTCTCCTGTGAGGGCCCGCGCACGCCGGGGTCGGCGTGCGGCGTCCCGGCGAGTGTATGCGCATACATTTCGGAGCGGCAAACCGTGTGGCCAACGGCCCGGGCGTGCGCTGCGGTGCCCCGGTCGGCGAGGGTCACGAGCAGCCGCAGCTCTCGCGCAGCAGCACGCGGACGGGCAGGTTCACCGTGGCGGCCGGTGCCGACGGGTCGGCGAGGCGCCCGCGCAGCAGCTCCACGGCGGCGCGCCCCAGCTCGACCATCGGCTGGCTCACGGTGGTGAGCCGCGGCATCGACGCCTGCGTGGCGTCGATGCCGTCGAACCCGGTGAGGACGACGTCGCCCGGGACGTCGACCCCGGCCTCGGTGAGGACGTCGAGGAAGCCGAGCGCCGTCTGGTCGTTGGAGCACACCAGCGCGCGGGGGAGCGCCTGTCCCGTGGTCCCCGACCCCCGGCCGGTCACGTGGGTCTCGAGCATCCGGCGGGCGAGGTCGCGGGCGCCGGTGCGCGTGAAGTCGCTGCGTGCCACCGGCTCGTCGGGCACGGGCAGGCCCGCCGCGGCGAGCGCGTCGCGGAAGCCCTGGAAGCGCTCGTGCGCGTCGGGGGAGTCGAACGGGCCGCCCACGAACGCCAGGTCGCGGAGGCCGTGGTCGGCGATCAGGTGGTCCACCAGGGCGCGGGTGCCTGCACGGTTGTCCACCGAGATGTGGTCGTAGGCGTCGTCCTGCGGCGGGCCGGCCATGACGACGACGGGGACGCGGCGGGCGATGTGCGCCAGCAGGTCGTCGGGCACCGACTTGGCCAGCACCGCCAGGCCGTCCACGCGCCCGGCCAGCTCGTTGACCGCCTGCGCGCGCCGCAGCCCGCGCGCGACGCCGATCATCACCGCGTGGCCGGTGCGCCACGCCTCCAGCTCCGCGCCGCGCATCACCTCGCCGAGGTAGAGGTTGCTCCAGCGCGCCGTGACCGGGCCTCCGACGTCGCGCACCACCTCGACCGCCTCGCCCACGCGCACCGGGTCCGGCAGGTCGGCGGCCTCGTCGATGCCGTCCACGTCGGGGAAGCACAGGCCCAGCACGCCCGTCGAGCGCGCCGCCAGCCCGCGGGCCGCGCCGGACGGCACGTACCCCAGCTCGCGGATCGCCTCGTGCACCACCGTGCGGGTGCGCTCGCGCACGTCGTCCGGGCGCCGCAGCACCCGCGAGACCGTCGCGATCGAGACCCCCGCGCGCTGCGCGACGTCGTACACCGTGGGGGCCTTCGCCACCGGAACTCCTGACCGCATCCCTCGCCCGCACGGCCGTGCGAGCGGTCCCACGATAGTGAACGCGCATACATCTCTGCATCGCGGCTGGTCACCACCAGGTCCCTGTCGCCTTCGAGAACGGGATCCGTACCGCCATTCGATGACGTGACGGTACGGATCCCGTTCTCGAAGGCGACCGAGAGGTCAGGCGATGGTAGGCACGGCGTCCGGCTCGGGGTCGTCGACGGCGATGCGCAGCGCGGCGACCAGGTCGCGGTACAGCTCGTCCGTGGCGTGCAGCTCCTCGTGGGTGCCGCTGGCCCTGACCCGGCCGCCCTCCATGACGAGGATCCGGTCGGCGTCCAGCACCGTGGAGAGCCGGTGCGCCACGGTCACGACGGCGCCGTGGCGGGTGTGCGCGCGGATCGCGTCGTGGATCGCCGCCTCGGTGAGGCCGTCCACCTGCGACGTCGCCTCGTCGAGCAGCAGCACGTCCGGCTCCTTGAGCAGCGCGCGGGCCAGGGCGATCCGCTGCCGCTGACCGCCCGAGACGGCGGACGACACCAGCGAGGTGTCCAGGCCGTCGGGCAGGGCGTCCAGGTCGGCCGCGAGGCGCACGGCCTCCAGCACCGCGCGCACCTCGGCGTCGGAGGCGTCGGGCCGGCTGAACAGCAGGTTCTCCCGGATGGTGCCCGGCACCACCGGCGTCTCCTGCTCCACGTAGGCGAAGCGGGCGCGCACCTGCGCGTGCGTCAGGTCCCGGTACGGGACGCCGTCGAGGCGGACCTCGCCGCCCGTCGGCTCGAGGAACCGCAGCAGCAGCGAGAGCAGCGTCGTCTTGCCCGCCCCGGACGGGCCGACGAGCGCCACGTGCCCGCGCCGCGGCACCTCGAGGGTGACGTCGTGCACCACCGGAGTGCCCTCGGCGTAGCCCGCGGTGACGCCGTCGAGCACGAGGACCGGGCGCGCCGCGCCGTCGCGCCCGTCGGGGCCGGGGGCGCGCGGCGTGGACGCTGGCCGCGCGGCGGCGCCGTCCTCCTCGAGCTCCATCGTCCCGACCTCGCGGATCCGCTCCGCGGCGGCGAGGCCGGACTGCAGGGTGGTGAACGCCTGGGTGAGCTCCGAGATCGGCCCGACGATGTTGAACGCGTAGAGCAGGAACGCCACGAGGCTGGAGACGGCGAGCAGGTCCTGCGAGACGCGCCAGGCGCCGAGCCCGAGGATGACGATGATCGCGAGCTGGATGCCGCCCCACGAGACGGTCCAGGCGACGGCCTCGGTCTTCACCGCCGTCACCGCGTGCTTGCGCGCCTCGCGCGCGTCGCCGAGGATCTTCGTCCCCTGCCGCTCCTCCGCGCCGCTGGCCTTGACCGTGCGCACGGCGCGCACCGCGCCCTCGACGGCGCCGCCCAGGCGGCCCACCGCCTCCTGCGTGCGGTGCTGCGCCTTGCCGATGCCCGGCAGCAGCAGCCCCATCGCGACGGCGACGACGACGATCGCGACCACCGTGGAGCCGAGCAGCGTGAGGTCGAGCACCGCCATGAGGACGAGCGTGCCGACCAGGGAGATGAACCCGTTGACGAGGCTGACCAGGCTGTTCGACGTCGCCTCGCGCAGCAGCAGGGTGTCGGAGGTGACCCGCGTGACGAGCTCGCCGGCCGGCTTCGAGGTGATGGCGCCGACCTTGGCCCGCAGGTAGCGCGTGACGATCGACGCCCGGGCCTCGTAGACGACGTCCTCCGCGAGGCGGCCCAGGAGGATCCACTGGAACAGCCCGACGGCGGAGCCGACGACCATGAGCGCGAGGAGCCAGGCGACCGGGCCGCCCAGGGACGCGCCGGTCGACAGCGTGTCGAGCACCCACTTGGTGACCATCGGGGTGGCGAGGCTCATCGCCGTGGCCAGCAGCCCGAGCACCAGCCCGAGCGCGAGCGTGCGGCGGTGCGGGCGCACGAAGCCGAGCAGGATGCGCAGGCGCTCGCGGCCGGAGCGCTCGGGGTCGCTGGTGGCCCCGGCGGCGTCTGGTGGGGGTGCGGTCTCGGTGGCGGCCATGCTGTCAACCATGGTTGACGCTCCTCAATTCGTCAACCCTGATTGACGATCCGACGGGCGGGGTGGTCTGCTCCAAAGTGGAACACTGATGTTCCAACATGGTCAAGCAGTGAACCATTCCCGGGTGTAGCGTTCGCCGCATGACGGAGGTGCACGACGCCGAGACCGGCGCCCGCGCGCGGACCCGGCGCGCGATCGTCGAGGCCGCGGTCGGCCGGCTCGCGCGCGACCCCGCGGCCTCGCTCGGGCAGATCGCGGACGCCGCCGGGGTCGGTCGCACCACCCTCCACCGGTACTTTCCCGACCGCGCCACGCTGCTCGAGGCGGTCGGCGCCGAGACCGTGGCGCGGCTGACCGAGGCGCACGCGCGGGCCCGGCTCGACGAGGGCGACGCGCGCTCCGCGCTGCGGCGGCTGTGCCCCGAGTACCTGCTGCTGGGCGACCTGCTCACGCTGCTGTTCACCGGCGTCGTCCCGGACGCCGTCCTCGACGGGGAGGGCGCCGCCCCGCTCGCGGCGCTCGTGGCACGCGGGCACCGCGAGGGCAGCATCGATCCCGAGCTCGACCTCGAGTGGGTGGTGGGCGTCGTCTGGGCGCAGCTCTACCTCGCGTGGGCCACGCTGCGCGAGGGGCAGGCCGCGCGGCACGACATCGTCCCGATGCTGGTGCGCACCGTGGACAAGGCCGTCGCTCCCTGACCTCGTCGGGCGGGGCCGTCGTCAGGCGGTCAGCCGGACCCGGTCGTGCGGTGCCACGCCGTGCGAGCGGCCCGGGTACCGCAGCCCGGAGAAGTACATGGTCGTGTGCGCCACGATGTGCTCCGCCGGGACCACGACGCCCTCCCACTCGGCATCCGTCGTCGTGTGGGCGTCGCTGACGAGCGTGACGTCGAGACCGCGGGCCGCGGCGGCCTGCGTCGTGGTGCGGATGCAGTAGTCGGACTGCGCCCCGGCGACGACGAGGCGCGTCGCGCCGAGGTCGTGCAGCACGTCCTCCAGCTCCGTGCCCGCGAACGAGTCGCGGTACGCCTTGCGCACCAGGGGCTCGCCCGAGGCCCGCTCGAGCGGCGCCGCGAGCTCCCAGCCGGGGGAGCCCTCGGGCAGGTCGCCGTGGTCCTGGACCCAGACGACAGGCGTCCCCGCGCGGCGGGCCCGGTCCACGAGAGCGGCGGTGCGGCGCACGACGCCGTCGGCGTCGAGGCAGCCGTCGAGCACCCCGACCTGAAGGTCGATCACCAGCA
This sequence comes from Isoptericola sp. QY 916, assembly GCA_026934365.1. Lineage (GTDB taxonomy): Bacteria > Actinomycetota > Actinomycetes > Actinomycetales > Cellulomonadaceae > Isoptericola > Isoptericola nanjingensis. The sequence goes on from JADHZE010000061.1 coordinate 17,465, forward strand.
GCACGGACCGCTCGGCCCCGAGCGCCCGAGGCGTCGGGTGCGTGGCCACCACCGGCGTCAGGCGGTCGCCGCGGCGGCGGCGCGGGCGCCGGCGGGCAGGGCGTCGAGGATGCGGTTCACCGCGTCGTCGTCGTGCGCGGCGGAGACGAACCATGCCTCGAAGACGGACGGCGGCAGGTTGACGCCGGCGTCGAGCAGCGCGTGGAACAGCGCACGGTAGCGGTACGCGTCCTGCGCCTGGGCCTGCGCGTAGTCGCGCACGCCCTCGGCAGCGGCGAGCGGGCCGAAGAACGTCGAGAACAGCGACCCGGCGCGCTGCACGCGGTGCTCCACGCCCTCGGCGGACAGGGCGTCGCCGAGCGCGGTGGCGATGGCGTCCGCGACGGCGTCGACCCGCGCGTAGACGGCGTCGTCGGCGAGGCGCAGCATCGTGAGGCCGGCGGCGACCGCCACCGGGTTCCCGGACAGCGTGCCCGCCTGGTAGACCGGGCCGGTCGGGGCGAGCTGGTCCATGACCGACGCTGGGCCGCCCAGGCCCGCCACGGGCATGCCGCCGCCCACGACCTTGCCGAAGGTGATCAGGTCGGGGGTGTACCCCTCGCCGCCCTCGCCCCGGATGCGCGCGTTCTCCAGCCCCCACCAGCCGGACGGGCCGACGCGGAAGCCGGTGAGCACCTCGTCCATGACGAACAGGGCGCCGTGCGCGCGCGTGATCCGGCGCAGGCCCTCGTTGAACCCCTCGGCCGGGGGCACCACGCCCATGTTGGCGGGGCTCGCCTCGGTGATGACGGCGGCGATCCGCGAGCCATGCTGCGCGAACGCGGCCTCGACGGCGGCGAGGTCGTTGTAGGGGAGCACCAGCGTCTCGGCCGCCGTCGCCTCCGTGACCCCGGCCGTGCCCGGCATGGCGAGCGTCGCGACGCCCGACCCGGCCTCCGCCAGCAGCGCGTCGACGTGCCCGTGGTAGCAGCCGGCGAACTTCACGACGAGAGGCCGGCCGGTGACGCCGCGCGCCAGCCGGACCGCCGTCATCGTCGCCTCGGTGCCCGTGGACACCAGGCGCACCCGCTCGGCGACGGGCACCCGGCGGCGGATCTCCTCCGCGAGCTCCACCTCGGCCACCGTGGGCGCGCCGAACGACAGGCCGCGCGCGGCGGCGTCCTGCACGGCCGCGACGACCTCGGGGTGCGCGTGGCCCAGCAGGGCCGGGCCCCACGAGCAGACGAGGTCCACGTACTCGCGCCCTGCGACGTCGGTGACGTACGGGCCGCGCGCGCTGGCGAGGAACCGCGGGTCGCCGCCCACCGAGCCGTACGCCCGGACCGGGGAGTTCACGCCCCCGGGGATCGCGGCCTGCGCGCGCAGGAACGCGGCGTGGTTGTCGGTCGTCATGGTCACTTGATCCACTCCGCGATCTCGTTGGCCCAGTAGGTGAGGACGACGTCGGCGCCGGCGCGCTTGATGGCGGTCACGGACTCGAGCACGGCGCCCTCGCGGTCGATCCAGCCGTTCGCGGCTGCCGCCTCGATCATCGCGTACTCGCCGCTGACCTGGTACGCCGCCACGGGGACGTCGGACCGGTCGGCGACGCCGCGCAGCACGTCGAGCGACGTGCCCGCCGGCTTCACCATGACCATGTCCGCGCCCTCGGCGAGGTCGAGGTCCGCCTCGCGCAGGCCCTCGCGGGCGTTGGCGGCGTCCATCTGGTACGTGCGGCGGTCGCCCTGCAGGGCGCTGTCGACGGCCTCGCGGAACGGGCCGTAGAAGGCGCTCGCGTACTTGGCGCTGTAGGCGAGGATGCTCACCTGGTCGAACCCGGCGTCGTCGAGCGCGTCGCGGATGACGGCCACCTGGCCGTCCATCATCCCGGACGGCGCCACGACCTCCGCGCCCGCCCGCGCCTGGGCCACGGCCATCGCCGCGTACCGGTCGAGGGTCGCGTCGTTGTCCACGGTGCCGTCGGCGGCGAGCACGCCGCAGTGGCCGTGGTCGGTGAACTCGTCCAGGCAGGTGTCGGCCATGACGACGGGGCCCGGGCGTCCGGTCTCGGACTCGACCTCCGCGACGGCCTCGCGCGCGACGCGGATGCCGCGCTGCAGCACGCCGTCCGGGTCGTCGCCGGCGGTGCCGGTCGCGTCGCGCTCGGCGGGGATGCCGAACAGCATGACGCCGCCCAGTCCCGCGCGGGCAGCGTCGGCGACGGCGTCGCGCAGCGTGGCCTCGGTGTGCTGCACCTGGCCGGGCATCGAGGTGATCGGCGCCGGCTCGGCCAGGCCCTCCTTGACGAACAGCGGCAGCACGAGGTCCGCCGCGTGCAGGCGGGTCTCGGCGGCCAGGCGCCGCATGCGGGGGGTGGTGCGCAGGCGGCGCGGTCGGTACACGATGCCGGTGCCCGAGGTGCTCACGGGTGCTCCTTCGCTGAGGTGTCAGGCGCACGGTTCGCTCCCGTGGGCCGTGGTGCTGACGGTGCCGGGTCTGATGCTGCGGGGTCGGTCAGCGCCTGCGCGACGGCGGCGGCGAGCGCGACGTCGGTGGGGTGCGCCGCGACCGCGGCGACGCGCAGCCCGGCCTCGCGGGCGGCGTCGGCCGAGGGGGTGCCGATGGCGACGACGGGCGTGCCGGTGCCCGCCTGGTCGGCGATCTCGCGCGCCACCGAGCCGGACGAGACGACGACGACGTCGAAGCCGCCGGCGCGGGCGCGCTCCGCGACGTCCGCGGGCAGCGCGTGGCGCACCGTCCGGTAGGCCGTCACGACGTGCGGCGCCCAGCCGCGGTCGGCCAGCCCGTCGTCGAGGGTCGGCCGGGCGAGGTCGCCGAGCGGCAGCAGCACGGCCGGCGTCTCCGGGTCGGTGACGGCCGGGTCGGGGAACGCCGCGACCAGGCCGGCGGCCGTGGCGTCGTCGTCGGGGACGAGGTCGGTCGTGACGCCGGCCGCGGCGAGGGCACGGGTCGTCGCGGGCCCGACGGCGGCCCAACGCGCGGGGGTCTCCGCGAGGCTCGTGCCGGTCCGGGCGGCGGCGTCGACGAGCGCGTCGACGGCGTTGACGCTGGTCACGACCGCCCACACGTAGGCGCCCGTCGCGCGGATCGTCGCCACGCCCTGCTCCAGGCGGGCCGAGAGCACGTCGATGTCGGCCTGCGGGCGCA
>JADHZE010000062.1 GCA_026934365.1 Isoptericola sp. QY 916
GCCGCGCGCAGGGCGCCCAGCGTCGCCGTCGCGTCGGGGCCGCCGTTGCCGGAGACGGCCGAGCGCCACCGCTCGAGCCGCGCGACGCCGGCCTCGAGGTCGGCGTCCGTCCACTCCCACTCGGTGCGGTAGTGGTGCGCCAGCAGGGCCAGGCGGATCGCCATCGGGTCGACGCCCGCGCGGCGCAGCGCGGAGACGAACACGAGGTTCCCGCGCGACTTGCTCATCTTCTCGCCCTCGTAGGCGACGAGCCCGGCGTGCACGTGCACGCCCGCCCCGCCGCCGCCCAGCAGGCGGTCGTGCGAGGTGGACATCTCGTGGTGCGGGAAGAGCAGGTCCGCTCCCCCGCCCTGCAGGTCGAAGGGCAGGCCGAGCCCGTCGCGGGCGATGACGGCGCACTCGATGTGCCAGCCGGGGCGCCCGGTGCCCAGGGACGCGCCGTCCCACGCGGGCTCGCCCACGCGCTCGCGGCGCCACAGCAGCGGGTCGAGGGGGTTCTTCTTGCCCTCGCGCTGCGGGTCGCCGCCGCGCTCGGCGAACAGGGTCGCCATGACCTCCGGGTCGAGGCGCGCCACCTGCCCGAAGTCCGGGTCGGCCGACAGGTCGGCGTATACGTCGCCCAGACAGGGGTCGTCCCCGCCGGCGCCCGGCTCGACGGGAACCCGGTAGGCCGCGCCCTCGTCGAGGAGACGCTCGACGGCGGCGACCACGGCGGGCACGGACTCGACGGCGCCGGTCCAGGTGGCGGGCGGCACCATGCCGAGGGCGGTCATGTCCTCGCGGAAGAGCGCGACCTGGTCGGCGGCGAGCTCGCGCCAGTCGACGCCCGTGGCGTCCGCGCGCTCCAGCAGCGGGTCGTCGACGTCCGTGACGTTCGAGACGAACGTCACGTCCTTGCCGGCGTCGAGCCACGCCCGGTGCAGCAGGTCGAACGCCAGGTAGGTGTTCGCGTGCCCCAGGTGGGTCGCGTCGTACGGGGTGATCCCGCAGACGTAGTAGCGGGCGGTGCGCCCCGGGGCCGGGTCCACGAGCCGTCCGGTGGTGCTGTCGTGCACCCGGACGGGGGTGCGGCGGCCGTCGGCCGGGTCGGGGAGCTCGGGGATCTGCGGGGCGGGCCAGGAACGCACGCGCCCAGGCTACCGGGCGTCTCACCCGGTCAGGTTCCCGACCAGGTCCTGGTCAGGTCCTGGTCAGGTCCTGGTCAGACGACGATGCCGCCGTTCGCGGTGAGCACGCCCGTCAGCAGCAGGACCACGACCACGGCGGCGAGGCCGAGGCGGTACCAGACGAACGGCATGAACGAGTGGGTGGTGATGAGCTTGAGGAACCCGATGATGACGACGTACCCGACGACGAAGGCGACGAGCGTCGCCACGAGGGTCGCGCCGGCGCCGGGCGACCCGGGGGCAGGGTCCTCGCCCACGGACTTGGCGAGCTGGTAGAAGCCCGACATCAGCACCGCGGGGATGGCCAGCAGGAACGAGTAGTCCGCGGCGGCCTTGCGGGTGAAACCCATGAGCAGCCCGGCGGTGATCGTGCCGCCGGAGCGCGACACGCCCGGGATGAGCGCCAGCGCCTGGGCGAAGCCGAACGCGATCGCGCGCTTCGGGTTGAGCTCGTCGAGCCGACGCGTGCGCCGGCCGATCTTGTCCGCCCAGCCGAGCAGCAGACCGAAGACGACGAGCGTCGTCACGGTGATCCAGAGGTTGCGCAGGTAGGTCTCGATCTGGTCCTGGAAGAGCAGGCCGAGCACACCGATCGGGATGGATCCGAGCGCGATGTACCAGGCCATGCGGGCCTGGTCGTCGTGGGCGCCCATGCGGGATCGCCAGTCGCTGCCGTGCGTGCCCACGAGGGACTTCCACCAGGCGACGCAGATGTCGCGGATCGTGCGGCGGTAGTAGAGCAGCACGGCGGCCTCGGTGCCGATCTGGGTGATCGCCGTGAACGCGGCCCCGGGGTCGGTCCCGCCGAGCAGCTCCCCCACGATGCGCAGGTGCGCGCTCGAGGAGATCGGCAGGAACTCGGTCAGGCCCTGGACCAGGCCGAGCAGGATCGCTTCCCAGGCATTCACGGGCGGTCACACTACCCGGACCTGCGAGGTTTCCCGGTAGCCTGGCCCGCCATGGAGCGTCGTCAGGTGGGCCGCACGGGCCTGCGCGTGTCCGAGCTCGGCCTGGGGACCATGACCTGGGGACGGGACACCGACGACCTGGACGCGGCGGAGCAGCTGCGCGACTTCGTCGACGCGGGCGGCACGCTCGTCGACACCGCCGCGACGTACGGCGACGGGGACGCGGAGCGCGTGATCGGGTCCCTGCTGGGTGACAAGGTCTCCCGCGACGACGTCGTGCTGTGCACCAAGGGCGGCGTGCGCGCCGGCCGGTCGGGCGCGCGTGTCGACGCCTCCCGGGCGGGTCTGCTCGCCGACCTCGACGCGTCCCTCGCCCGGCTCGGCACCGACCACGTCGACCTGTTCCTCGTCGCCTGCCCCGATCCGGCGACGCCGCTCGCCGAGACCGTGTCGGCGCTGCGGCTCGCGGTGTCCTCCGGCCGGGCGCGCTACGTCGGCCTGTCCAACCACCCCGGCTGGGCGTCCGCGCGGGTCGCGACCCTGCTGGAGGCGGACGGCACCGGGCTCAGCGCCGTCGAGCTCGAGTACTCCCTGCTGCAGCGGGGCGCGGAGCGCGACGTCGCGCCCGCCGCGGACGCGCTGGGGCTCGGCCTGCTGGCCTGGTCCCCGCTCGGCCGCGGCGTGCTGACCGGCAAGTACCGGCGCGCGATCCCCGCGGACTCCCGCGCGGCGTCGGCCCACCTGGCGGCCTTCGTCGACCCCTACCTGGACGCCGCGGCGTCGTCCGTCGTCGAGGCCGTGGCCACCGCGGCCGACGGGCTCGGGCGCGCGCCGCTCGAGGTCGCTCTCGCCTGGCTGCTGGCCCGCGACACGGTCGCCAGCGCGATCGTCGGGGCGCGGACGCCCGCCCAGCTGCGGGCATCCCTCGCGGCCGTCGACCTCGATCTGCCGGGCGAGGTCCACGCCGCGCTCGATGACGTCTCCGCCCCGGAGATCGGCTACCCCGAGCGCTGGTAGGCCTGGCCCGGGGCGTCGGCCGGCCGGTCGGCGGGAGCCCCCGCCAGGTCAGGCCCCTCGAGGTCCGTGTCGAGCTCCGCGTCGAGGTCGTCGTCGTCCTCGTCGTCGTCCTCGTCGTCCCCGTCGTCGTCTCCGTCGTCGTCCCCGTCGTCGAGGAAGAAGGGCGTGACCTCGGAGTACACCTGGGCCAGCGCGTCCTCGTAGACCTCGAACGCGTCGGCCAGGACCTCGTAGGCGTCGTCGACCGCAGGGTCGTCGTCGCCCCGGCGGGTCGACACCGCGTGGTAGTGGGCCTCCAGCGCGGCGACGAAGCGGTCCAGCGCGGCACGCGGGTCTGCGGTCATGCTCTGACCGTAGCGCCCCACGGGGCACAATGGGCAGACGAAAACCGCCCGCCAGCACTTCGGGAGGACAGCGGATGGCTTCGATCCCGTCCACGCCGCAGGCAGACGCGCGCCCCGGCGCGCCGTCCGCCTGGCGCAAGCACGGCCAGTACGAGTACCGCGTGCTGACCATCGACCGGGGCACGAGCGTCCCGGACGCGCGCAAGATGCTCACCGACGAGGCCGAGTACGGCCGTTGGGAGCTCGCGCGCACCCGCCTGTACATGGGCGGCGAACGCCGGGTGTGGCTGCGCCGCAAGATCATCAAGGTCAGCGCCACCTTCTGACCGGTCGGCACGCCAGGACGCAGGTCAGGACACAGGTCAGGACGCATGGCCGACGCCTTCCGCAAGTCGCGGGCGCACGCGCCGCCGGGGTTCTTCGCCACCGAGGCGGCCGGGCTCCGCTGGCTTGCCGTGCCGGGCGGCCCGCGGGTCGCGCGGGTGCTCGGGCACGGGCCGGATCACCTCGACCTGGAGCGGGTCGACGCGGCGCGCCCCACGCCCGACGCCGCGCACGACCTGGGCCGCCGCCTCGCCGTCCTGCACCGAGCGGGCGCCGCCGGGTTCGGCGTCCTCCCGCCGGGCGCCGGGCGCGGGTACTTCGGCCCGCTCGACGACCCCCTGCCCCTGGCTGCGGGGACCTGGGGCGACTGGCCCGCCTTCTACGCGCACTCCCGGCTCCGGCCGGTCGTCGCGCAGGGGCGGGAGCGGGGCGTGCTCACCGCGCAGGACGCGGCCGCCGTCGAGCGGGTGTGCGGACGGCTCGGCGTCCTCGCCGGCCCTGCGGCGCGGGAGGCGCCGGCCCGCGTGCACGGCGACCTCTGGTCCGGGAACGTGCTGTGGTCGCGCGGGCCCGGCGGCTCCGCCGAGGCGGTGCTCATCGACCCGGCCGCCCACGGCGGGCACCGGGAGGCCGACCTCGCCATGCTCGCGCTCTTCGGGGCGCCGCACCTGGACGAGGTCCTCGCGGGCTACGACGCCGCGTGGCCCCTCGCCCCCGGGTGGCGCGACCGGGTGCCGTTGCACCAGCTGTACCCGCTCGCCGTGCACGCCGTGCTCTTCGGCGGCGGGTACGTCGAGCAGACCCGCCACCTGCTCGCCCGCCTGGGCGGCTGACGACGGCTGACGACGGCTGACGACGGCTGACGACGGCTGACGACGGCTGACGACGGCTGACGACGGCTGACGACGGTGTGGTCAGCAGTCGCGCAGCAGGCGGTCCAGCACGCGCGTGCCGAAGCGCAGCGAGTCGACCGGCACCCGCTCGTCGACGCCGTGGAACATCCCGGAGAAGTCGAGGTCGGCGGGCAGGCGCAGCGGGGCGAACCCGTACCCGGTGATGCCGAGGCGGGACAGCGACTTGTTGTCGGTGCCGCCCGACAGCGTGTAGGGCAGCACCGTGGCCCCCGGGTCCTCGGCGAGCAGGGACGCGACCATCGAGTCCACGAGGTCGCCGGAGAACGGCACCTCGAGCGCGGTGTCGGTGTGGATCGGCTCGACGCGCACGGAGGGCCCGGCCAGCTCGCGCAGCGTCGCCATCCCCTCCTCCTCGTGCCCGGGCAACAGGCGCACGTCGACGGTGGCCTCGGCACGGCCGGGGATGACGTTCGCCTTGTACCCCGCGTCCAGCTGCGTCGGGTTGGACGTGTGCCGCACCGTGGCGCCCACGAACTTCGCCGCCGGTCCCAGCGCCGCGACGAGCGCGTCGACCGCGGCCGGGTCCTCGCCCTCGAACGGCAGGCCCGTGAGGTCCGCCACCCCGCGCAACAGCTTGTCCACGGTGGGGGTCAACGTGTACGGCCACGGGTGCCGCCCGATCCGCGCGACCGCTGCCGCGAGCTCGGTCACCGCGTTCTCGGCGTTCACCTGGGACCCGTGGCCGGCGCGCCCGTCGGCGACGAGCCGCAGCCACGCGAGTCCCTTCTCCGCCGTCTGCAGCAGGTACGCCCGACGCCCGCCGACCTCCACCGAGAAGCCGCCCACCTCGCTGATCGCCTCGGTGGCCCCCTCGAAGAGCTCGGGCCGGTGCCGCACGGCCCACTGCGCGCCGCGCACGCCGCCCGCCTCCTCGTCGGCGAAGAAGGCGACCACGACGTCGCGCGCGGGGCGCCGGCCCTCGCGGACCATCTGGCGCACGACCGCGAGGATCATCGCGTCCATGTCCTTCATGTCGACGGCCCCGCGTCCCCACAGGAGGCCGTCGATCTCCTCGCCGGCGAACGGGTCGACCGACCAGTCGTCGGCCGCGGCCGGCACCACGTCCGTGTGCCCGTGCAGCACCAGCGCGGGGCGGCTCGGGTCGGCGCCCTCGAGCCGCGTCACGACCGACGTGCGGCCGGGCTCCGACTCGAACAGCTCCACCTCGAGCCCCACCTCCGTGAGCAGCCCGGCGACGAGCTCCGCCGCCCGCCGCTCCCCTGGTCCCTCGCCGTTGCCGTAGTTCGACGTGTCGATCCGCAGCAGGTCGCGGCAGATGTCCACGACCTCCTGCTCGGCCGTGGGGTGCGCGGTGGGGGACGCGGACGTGGGCGTCGTGGGAGGCGTGCTCGGGCGCGGGGCGAGGGGCTGGGACGTCACCCCGACACCGTACCGGCGCCCGTGCGCGAGACGTCGAGCCGGGGTGACGACGTCCGCACCGTGGACCACCGTCGTGCCCACGCACCTCCGCACCTACGGACCTCGAGGAGGAGGACCATCGTGCGAAGACTCGCGGCATCCCTCGCCGCCGCCGCGCTGACCGCCGTCGGCATCGTCGCCGCCGTCGGCCAGCCCGCCGCAGCCCACGGGGCCGAGGTGTTCCCCGGCTCCCGCCAGATCTGCTCCGGCGGCGACCGCGGCCCGTACGACTTCTCCGCGTTCGACGCGCCACGCACCGGCTGGCCGACGACGCACCTCACCGCGGGCGGCTAGGACCGCCGCTCGGTGAGCGTCCCGTCCGCGGCCAGCACCAGCTCGGCGTCGAGGCCGAGCCGGTCGAGGAACGCCCGGTCGTGGCTCACGACGAGCAGCGCCCCGCGGTACGCCGCCAGGGCCTGCACCAGCTGGTCGGTGCTGGCGATGTCGAGGTTGTTGGTGGGCTCGTCCAGCACGAGCAGCTGGGCGGGCGGGTCGGACAGCAGCAGGCGTGCCAGGGTCACGCGGAACCGTTCGCCGCCGGACAGCGTCGCGACCGGGCGGCCCACCTGGTCGCCCCGCACCAGGAACCGCGCCAGCCGGTTGCGCAGCTCTCCCGGCGCCACGTCCGGCGCGCCGACCCGCACGGCGTCGAGCACCGTCTGGTCGTCGTCGAGCACGTCGAGCCGCTGCGGCAGGTAGCCGACCCGGTCGGTGAGCGTCTCGGCGACCGCGCCCGTCCCGACGTCGGCGCCCACGGGCGCCATCCCGACGAGCCGCTCCAGCAAGGTCGTCTTGCCGACGCCGTTGGGTCCGGTCAGCGCCACGCGCTCCGGCCCGGCGAGCACGACCTCGCGCCCGTCCGTGCCCCGCAGGACGGCCAGCCGACGGCCCGCGGGGACGTCCGGGTCGGGCAGGTCGACGACGATGCGGTCGTCGTCGCGCACGGAGAGCTCGGCGGCCTCGACCGCCGCCCGGGCGTCGGCCTCCTTCCCGGCGGCCTGGCCGCGCCGCGCGGCCTGCGACTTCTCGGCGGAGTTGCGCCGGTCGTTGATGGCCGCCTTGACGTACCGGCGCTCGACGACGTCCTTGCGGCCCCGGCGCTCGGAGTGCGCGATGCGCTCCTCGGCCTTGATCCGCTCGCGCTTCTCGCGCCGCAGGATCTGCTCGGCGTCACGCAGGGCGGCGCGTGCCGCCTCCTGCTGCGCCGCCAGGTGCTCCTCGTACTGCGCGTACGTGCCGCCGTACGTGGTCAGCGAGCCGGTACGCAGCTCCGCGGTCTCGTCGACCAGCTCGAGCAGCTGCCGGTCGTGCGAGACGACGACGAGGGCGCCGCGCCACGTGCGCACGAGCTCGTGCAGGCGCTCGCGGGCGTCGCCGTCGAGGTTGTTGGTCGGCTCGTCCAGGAGCGCGACGTCGGCGCCCCGCAGCCGCACGCCGGTGACGGCGACGAGCATCGCCTCGCCGCCCGAGAGGGTGCCGACCGGGCGGTCGAGCACGCCGTCGCCGGCCGGGAGACCCGTGCCGGCGAGCTCGGCGAGGGCGCGCTCCTCGACGTCCCAGCCGTCGCCGACGACGTCGAACAGCGCCGCGAGCTCCGCCTCGGGCGCGGTGCCGTCCGTGATGGCACGCACCGCGTCGACGACGTCGCGCACGCCCAGCAGGTCCGCGACCGTGGCGTCGGTGTCGAGGGTCAGCCGCTGCGGCAGGTAGTCCGCGACGCCGGACACGCTGATCGACCCGGACGTCGGGCGCAGCCGGCCGGCGACGAGGCGCAGCAGAGTGGACTTGCCCGCGCCGTTGAGCCCGACCAGGCCGGTGCGGCCGCGGGAGAAGGCGCCGGACACACCGGCGATCGGGGTGGCCCCGTCGGGCCAGGAGAAGGTGAGGTCGTGCAGGACGACGGAGGGGTGGGGAGCAGGCACGGAGACTCCAGCGGTGCGAGGAACGGCGGACGGCGGGTGCGTCGACGCCGCTCCCCCGGGCCGCACTCGAGCGTGCAGGCCGGCAGGGAGCCTCGGGGTCGACGCGTCAGGCGGTCGTCCGAATGCCCGTCATCGCTGTGGTGCGCCTCTCGTCCTGGAGCCGTCCCCTCTCACGCGCGGCGGAGGCCGCGGGGACGGCGTCGAGGCTCGCACACCGTCGCCCGGGGCGCAACCCCGTTTCCGGGGCCGCACCTCGGCTGTCCGGGTGCCTCCCGAGCCCCTGAGCGACGCCGTGCCCGACGACCGGCCCGACGACTGGTTCGAGCACTGGTACGGGCCGTGGGCGCCGCGCACGCCGCGCGACGTCGCCGCCCTCTTCGCCGGCTATCCAGGCATCTGGTGGGTGGCGGGCGGCTGGGCGCTGGAAGCCTTCACCGGCGTCGAGCGGCACCACGAGGACATCGACCCGGGGGTGCTGCGCCAGGACCTGCCCGCGCTGCGGCGCCACCTCGCCCCGACGCTGCACACGTGGGCCGCGTCGTCCGGCACGCTGAGCCCCGTGCGCCCCGACGTCGACCCCGACGCCCCGGCCGACGACGTCCTGCCCGAGGGCTGCGGGCAGCTGTGGACCCGGCGCGACGCCACGTCGCCCTGGGAGTTCGACGTCCTGCTGAGCCCGGGCACCGCGCAGACCTGGGTGTACGAGCGCGACCCGGCGATCACGATGCCGATGGCGGACGCCCTGTGGGTCGCGGACGGCGTCACCTACCTGCAGCCGGAGATCCAGCTGCTGTACAAGGCGCGCGGCCTGCGGCCCAAGGACCGGCGCGACTTCGACGCGACCCTGCCGGCCCTCGGCCGGGACCGCCGCGCGTGGCTCGCCGACGCCCTCGGCCGCACCCTGCCCGGGCACCCGTGGCTGGACGCGCTGCACTGAGCCCGCGGCGGGCTCACGACCCGGCCGGCTCCCGGACGCCCCGCCAGGTATCGAACGCCTCGCGGGACGTCAGGCGCGGCACGTAGAGCTCGGCCTTGAGGCGGGAGTTGTCGAGCACCGGCCGGTAGCGCAGGAACCCCACGCGCTCCGGGCCGTGCACGGTGAGGCGCAGCGCGTGCCCGACGCGCAGCGCGGCGGCCAGCGCCCACGCCGGCACGTCGAGCGTACGGCGGCCGAGGCTCGCGGCGATGTCCGCCACGGTCACGACGCCGTCCCCGCACACGTTGAACGTGCCGGTGGTGGCGCCGGTCGCCCCCGCCACGACCGCGCCGGTCACGTCGTCGACCCACGCGAAGACGAACGGGCTCTCCGAGCCGCGCACCCGCAGCAGCCGGCGGGCGCGCCACAGCGCGGTGATCTGGTTGTCCACCCCCGGGCCGAGGATCGTCCCGATCCGCAGCACGACCTGGCCGAGCCCGGGTTGGTCGGCGCGGTAGCGCGCGAGCATCTCCTCGACCTCGCGCTTGTGCCGCGAGTACGTGAACTCCTCGTTGCCGCGCACCGGGTCGGTCTCGCGCAGCGGCACGGGGTTGTCCGCGTGGTACCCGTACGCGGCGCCCGACGACGAGATCACCACGCGCCGCACCCCGGCCGCCACGCAGGCGTCGAGCACGTTCCGGGTGCCGTCGACGTCGACGGCGCGCTCGGCCGCCGCGTCGAGGGTGCCCGGGTTCACGATCGCGGCGAGGTGCACCACGGTGTCGACGTCGTGCTCCGCGATCACGCCCGCCACCGACGCCGGGTCGGTGACGTCCATGCGCGCCCAGGTCGCGCCGTCGGGCACCCGCGCCTCGCGCAGGTCGCCCGCGACGACGTGCGCGACGTCGTCGCGGGCCGCGAGGGCCGCCACGGCGTGCGACCCGAGGAACCCGGCCCCGCCGGTCACCAGCACGCGGATCATGCCGCCACCTCCTCGCGGGCCGCGCGGGCCCGCGTCCGTCTCGCCCAGACGGTCGCCAGGGCCAGGCCGGCCACGATGTCCCAGATGCCCCACCAGCCGGCGACGACGGCCATGCCGCCCAGCCCGCCGAAGAACGTGAACACGAGGCCGAGACCGAGGCCCGCGTTCCGGATGCCGACCTCGAACGTGACCGCCTTCACCTCGCGCGGCGCGAGCCGCCCGGCGCGGCCCGCGAGGTAGCCCAGGCCGAGGGCCGCGGCGTCGTGCAGGAACACGGCCAGCAGGACCACGCCGATGTACGCGACGAAGACCGCGAAGTTCCCGGCGAGCGCCGCGACGATGAAGCCGACCAGCGCCACGAGGCTCGCCCAGCGCACCGGGCGGTGCACGCGGGCCGCGAGCGCCGGCCAGCGCGTGCGCACCAGCATCCCGGCCGCGAACGGCACGCCGATCACCAGGAGGATCTCGAGCAGCATCTGCCCGGCGTCCAGGCGCACGTCCGTGAGGATCGAGCTCGCCGTCGGGTGCAGCGACCCCCACAGGGCGAGGTTGAGCGGCATCGCGACGATGTAGATCGCGTTCCCGACGGCGGTGAGCGACACCGACAGCGCGACGTTGCCGCCCGAGCGGTGCGTGAGCACCTGGGACACGTTCCCCGGCGGGCAGCACGCGACGAGGATCATCCCGAGGGCCACGGAGGCCTGCACGTCGAGCAGCAGCGTGAGGCCGAAGGTCACGGCGGGGAGCGCGACGAGCTGGGCGAGCAGCGCCAGCACGGCCGCCCGCGGCGCGCGGCGCAGCGCCCGGAAGTCCGCGGGCGACGTGTCGAGCGCGATGCCCAGCATGATGAGGCCGAGCACGAGGTCCAGGGCGACCATCGAGCCCGGGGCGAACCGCACGGCGACGTCGTCGATGTTCATGCCGCGCTCTCCGCGGCCGGCGCGAGCTCGTCGGCCAGGCGCCGCACGGTGCGGCGGTAGGCGTCCTTGTTCACGTAGTAGCTCATCCGCTCCAGCCCGAGGTAGCGGTAGCCGCCCGTCAGGTCCGGCCACGGCTCGGTCAGGCGACGGCGGAACCGCACCGCCCGCTCCTGGGCGGCGACGTCGCCGTCGTCCCCGGCCGCGACGGCCGCGAGGTAGCGCGCCACCAGCTCGGCCTGCTCGGCACGGCCCTGCCAGCCGATGCCCGACGCCTCGAGCATCCCGACGACGAACAGCCCGTTGCCCGACGGCGGCACGATGTTGCAGAACAGCCGCGGCGCCGTCCCGGAGCCCGGCCCCGCCCACGCGAGATGGCGCGGGTCGAGGAACGGGTAGTCGAGCCGGTAGCCGGTGGCGAGCAGCACGAGGTCGTAGTCGCCGCTGCTGCCGTCGGCGAAGTGCACCGTCCGCCCGTCGCACCGCGCGACGTCGGGCCGCACACGCAGGTCGCCCTGCCCGGCGTGCTGCAGCACGAGCGAGTTCACCACGGGGTGCGACTCGTAGATCCTGTGGTCCGGCTCCGGGAAGCCGAAGCGGCGCGGGTCGCCGTTCAGCAGGCGCAGCAGGCGCGAGTCGACAGCCTGCTTGACCCGGGCGGGCAGCGGCCGCCCCTGGTTGAGGGTGTCGGTGGGCCTGCCCAGCAGGTAGCGCGGCACGAACCAGTAGCCGCGGCGCACGGACAGGTCGACCGACGCGGCGCGGTGGACGGCGTCGACCGCGATGTCGCAGCCGGAGTTGCCGCCTCCGACGACGAGCACCCGCTTGCCCGCGAACACGTCCGCGCTCTTGTACGCGCTCGAGTGCAGCGCCTCGCCGTCGAACGTGCCGGGCAGCGTGGGGACGTTCGGCTCGGCGAGCGTGCCGTTCGCGATCACCACGTGCGAGTAGGTGCGCTCGACGGCGTCGTCGGCTCCCGACCCCGGGACCGACCCGGCGGGCGCGGATCGCACCGTCCAGCCGCTGCGCCCGCTGTCGTCGCCGCCCGCCGGCTCGACGCCGAGCACCCGGGTGCCGAAGCGGAAGCGGTCCCGCAGCCCGAACTCGTCGGCGTACCGGCGGAAGTAGCGCAGCAGCTCGCGGTGGCTCGGGTAGTCGGCGGCCGAGTCCATCGGCAGCTCGTCGAACTGGGTCGTGGTGCGCGAGGAGATGAGGTGCGCGGACTCGTAGACCGTCGAGCGGGGGTTGTCGATGTCCCACAGCCCGCCGACGTCCGCGTGGGCCTCGTACCCGTCGAAGGCGAGCCCGGCGCGGTCCAGCGCCCGCGCGGCGGCCAGTCCCGAGGGACCCGCCCCGATCACCGCGACCCGTCGTTCCAGCCCCATCGCCCGCCTCCGTGCTCCCGGCGCGCGCCGTGCGTGCCTCGATCCGCGCCCTTGCGCGCAGGGAGCATACGGTCCGGGCACTGCGGCGCCCAAAGCCGACCGGTCAGGCGGCGGCGGGGGCCTCCGCGGGCCAGGGCTCGTGGGGTTCCCGCGGGTCGCCGGGCACGTAGGACCCCACCCACGAGTCCTGGAGCACGCCGCGCTGCGCGCCGAAGCGGCGCAGCAGCCCCTCGTACCGGAACCCGAGCTTCCACGCGACGCGGCGCGACGCCCAGTTGCCGACGTTCGCGCGCCAGCGCACGACGCCGAGCCCCAGACCTTCGGGGTCGACCGCCCAGTCGACGACGAGCCGCGCCGCCTCCGTCGTCAGGCCGCGGCCCCGTGCGTCCGGTGCGCACCAGAACCCCAGCTCCCCCGCCGGCTCGACACCGGGCCCGCCCTCCCTCGACATGCCCACCATGCCGAGCACCGGGCCGTCGACGCCCCCGGGGGCGCGCACGGCCCAGGTGAAGTCCTTCTCCTCGGACCAGCCGTCGGCGACGAACCTCTCGACGAAGCCCACCGCGTCGTCGCGCGTGTACGGCGACGGCACCGTGGTCCACCGCGCGATGGCGGGGTCGGCGCAGATCTCGGCGATGCGCTCGACGTCGGCGGCGGTCGGGACGGACAGGCGGACGCGGTCGGTGGCGAGGACGAACGGCTCCATCGGGGCATCGTGGCACGCCGGGCCCGACGGCCTCCTGCTATTTGTCCGGAGTCTCCCCGGATGTCTCCGCGGCCCCGCGAGCACCGGGCCCGGCGTCGGCGTCGGGCGGGCCGAGGATCGGGGCCACCGCGAGCGGCCCGTCGCCCGGCCCGGGCGGCTCGTCGAGCTCGGGGTGCGGCCGGTCGCCGCGCAGGGTCGAGAACACGGTCCACGCGACCGCCATGAGCGGGACGGCGATGATCGCGCCGAGGATGCCGGCCAGCACGGTGCCGGCGGTGACGCCGAGGCCGATGACCAGAGGGTGCAGGGCGACCTGCTTGCCCATGATGAGCGGCTGCAGCACGTGCCCCTCGAGCTGCCCGATGAGCGCGATCCCGATCGTGACGATGAGGGCCGTGACGAACCCGTTCGCCGCGAGCGCCACGACGGCAGCGATGATCATCGCCAGCGGCGCGCCGATCAGCGGGATGAACGCGCCGATGAACACCAGCACGGCCAGCGGTGCCGCCAGCGGCACCCCGAGGATCGTGAGCAGGATGAACGCCAGGACGCCGTCGACGAAGGCGATGATGACGGTGCCGCGCGCGTACCCGGAGAAGCTGTACCAGCCGGCCCCCGCGGCCGCCTGCCACCGGTTGCGGTGCTCCTCCGGGATCTGGCCCAGGAACCAGCGCCACATCCTGCCGCCCGACGCGACGAAGAACACCGTGCAGAAGATCGACAGGGCGAAGATCGCGAAGCCCTCGAAGACCGAGCCCGCGCTCTGCGCCGCCTGGCTGACCAGCGAGTCGGCGTTGTCGGCGACCCACTGCCGCCCCTGGTCGATCCACTCGTTGATCTGGTCGCCGGTCACGGAGAGCCCGAACGGCCCGCTCTCCACGTACTGGAGGATCTGCTGGACGCCGGTGTCGAACTGCCCGGCGAGCTGCTCCCACTGACCCGCCACCGACGCCACCACGTACGTGAGGAGGCCGCCCAGCACGAGGAACGCGCTGAGGATCGCCAGGGCGGTGGCCAGCGCTCGCGGCATGACCTTGGCGTAGAAGTCCGCGACGGGGTTGAGGACCGAGGCGAACACCAGCCCGAGGAACACCGCGATGAAGACCAGCTGCACCTGCACGGTCGCCCAGAACACGAGCGCGACGGCCGCGGTCAGGGCGATGAGCCGCCACGACCAGCCGGCCGACGTCCGCAGCCAGGCCGGGACGTTCTCGCTCGCGCGCTTCGCCACCCGTGCGCTCCTCTCGCCCGCTCGTCCGCCCAGTGTGCCGCACGGTGCCCACCCGTCGTGGGAGGACGACGCGCGCCGCCTGCCGGGGTGAACTTCCTGGTGAATTTCTCCCGGCCGGCCGGTGGGCCGGTGCGCGACGTGCGCCGCCGCCGGACGATGGACGCACGTCGCCCGGCGACAGGAGGAGCCCACCATGACCCGGACGTCCCCGCAGCCCGGCAGCGACCCCGTGCCCCCTCCGCCGTCGCCGCCCGCGCCGATGCCCGCGTACGACGCCGAGACCCTCGCCGCGGTCCTCGCCGTCCTGCCCGAGGTCGACGCCGTCGAGCTGAAGCTCACGGTGCCCGGTGCGGACCACCGCCGGGTGCTCGACCGGCTCGGGATCGACGCGCTCGACGCGACGATCCGCCAGGTCGTGTTCTTCGACACACCCGCGCTCGACCTGTCCACCGCCGGTCTCGTCGTCCGCGCCCGGCGCACGCAGCGCAAGGACGGCGACCTCACCGCGAAGGTGCGACCGATGCTGCCGGCGGACGTCCCGGCGACCGTGCGGCGGGCGGACGGCTTCAAGGTCGAGGTGGACGCGTCGCCCGCCGGCTTCACCTGCTCGTGCTCGGCGACGCGGCGGCTCCCCGACGACGACGTCCGGGCCCTGCTGGACGACGTCGGCCGCCTTCCCGGCCTGCTCGACCGCACGCAGCGCTCGCTGCTCGAGCCGCGCCTCCCGGCCGGGGTCACGCTCGACGACCTGCGCGTGCTGGGTCCGACGACCCTCCTCAAGGCGCGGTTCGCGCCCGAGGAGCTGCCGCGGCGCCTGACCGCCGAGCTGTGGTTCCTGCCCGACGGCGACCGCATCCTCGAGCTGTCCACCAAGACGGCGCCGGCCGCGGCCTTCCAGGCGGCGGCCGAGACGAAGGTGTTCCTCACGAGCCGGGGCGTCGACCTCGGCGCGCCCCAGGAGACGAAGACCCGGGCGGCGCTCGCCGCGTTCGCCGCGCGCTCCGCTGCGGTGTGACGCACACGTGCCGTGACGACGTGTGAGGGCACGAAAAAGCCCCCGGGTTGTGGACCCCGGGGGCTTGTTCGTCGCTGTCTCAACGAGTGTCCGGAGGGGGACTTGAACCCCCACGCCCGATAAAGGGCACTAGCACCTCAAGCTAGCGCGTCTGCCATTCCGCCACCCGGACGAGTGGACCTCGACAGCGCCTCGGCGCCGTCTCGGTGCGGGGAAAAACATAGCACGGCGGGGGCGTGCTCTCGCAAACCGCGCCGTCGGCCCGCTGGTCACGGGCCCGGGCGTCGGCGGCGGCGTGTAGCGTCCTGCCCGGCCCGGACCAACCGGTCAAGGGTGCGGAACTGGACAAGCACGACCGGACAGGAGAACGACGACGTCATGATGGGTGGGCACCACGCCGCGTCGGGAGCGGCCGCCTGGGTCGCGGTGACGTCGACGGCACCGTTCGCGTTCGGCTGGCACCCCGTCTCCGAGGTCGGGGTGATGACCGGCGCGCTGGTCTGCGCGGGCGCCGCGCTGCTGCCCGACGCCGACCACCACTCCGGCACCATCGCGCACTCGTTGCCCCCGGTCTCCGAGGGCGTCTCCAAGCTCGTCGCGACCGTGTCCGGCGGGCACCGCAACGGCACCCACTCCATCCTCGGCATCGCCGTCTTCACCGCGATCGCCTGGGTGATGGGCATGGTCTCCATCAGCACGGAGGCCTTCGGCGAGGTGCTCGTCGGCCCCGGCGTCATGGCGGTCCTGCTCATCGCGTTCGCCCTGCGCGCCTGGAAGGTGACGGGCGGCAAGCGCTGGTGGACCTGGACGCTGTCGCTGCTCCTCGCCGCGTGCGTCGCCGTCTTCGCGCCCGAGGAGTGGAACTGGATGCCGTGGGCCGTCGCCCTCGGCTGCACCGTGCACGTGCTCGGCGACCTCGTCACCACCGCCGGCGTCCCCCTCCTGTGGCCGCTGAAGTTCCGCTCCCCCTACTGGGTGCGCCGCTACCGGGCGCTGCCCTTCGACGACGTGTGGCGCGACGGCGGCAACCTCTCGCTGCCCGTCCTCGGCGACGCCGGGTCGTGGCGGGAGTGGCTCGTCATGACGCCGGTCAGCCTCTACGCCGTCGTCGGCGTGGCCTGGGCCACCCTGGGACAGATGGGGTTCGACACCCAGCCGGTGTGGGAGCAGGTCACTGCCTGGGCGGGGGCGGTCGGCGGCTGACGCCCCCAGGTCAGCGCGCCAGCGCGGCGCGCAGCCGGCCGTCCTCCTCCGCGGCGCCGGGCAGGCCCAGGCGCGGGTCGTCGACGACGCGCCCGCCGAGCACGGCGTCGAGGTAGCGCCGGTCGGCGTCGAGGCGAGCGACCGCGTCCGCCGTGGGCGACCCGTGCCCCGGCACGACGACGGCGCTCCGGGCCGCGAACGGCGCGAGCCGGTCCAGCCCGGCGAGGAAGCGCTCGACGCTCCCCTCCGCGCCCCCGCCGGCGATCTCGTCGAGCGGCAGCGGGAGCTCGACGTCGCTCAGCACGTCCCCCGCCACCAGCACCCGGCTGCGCGGCAGCCAGAGCGCCCCGTGCCCGGGGGCGTGGCCGTCGTGGACCACGAGCTCGGTGGGCGGCAGGACGCCGTCCGGGTCGGGGACCCGGCGCTCGGTCGCCGGGACCGGGGCGACGCGCCCGAGCAGGTCGAGGACCTCGGAAGGGTGCCCGGCTCCCCCGTAGCGCTCGGCGTCGGCGCGCGCCTCCGCCAGCAGCCGCGGGCGCTCCCGGCGCGCGACCCGCGCCGCCCGCGCCGTCGCCCAGCGCGGCATGTCGAGCCCGAGACGCGGGTGCCACAGCAGATGGTCGTGGTGGGCGTGCGTCGCGTACCCGGCGACGACCCGGCCGCCCCGGGCGTCCACCCCGTCGGCGACCGCCACCAGCTCGTCGGGCTCCCACGCCGGGTCGACCAGGAGAGCCGCCCGGGCGCCGTCGCCGGACCCGGGCGGCGCGAGCACCAGGGTCGTCGTGGTGCTCAGGCGGCGGGCGGTGCGGACCAGGACGTCCTCGACGCCCGGGACACCCTCCACGACCGGCACGAACCCCATCCCCGCACCCTACGGACCGAGAAGGCGAAAAAGACGTGGACCGCCGTGACCCGCTCCTGCCATGCTCCCCGCAAGCGGCACGCGATCGACGCGGGCCCGCACGCGAAGGAGGGCAGAGCGATGGACGACGTCGTCATGCGCGCCCTCCCGGAGGCTCTCCGGCGGGCGGACACCACCCGATCCTGAGGGGCCGCTCGAGCTCCTCGATCTGAGCAGGAGTCTCGCGTGCACCAGCACACCCCTTCCCCTTCCCTTTCTTCTTCGTCGTCCTTCGCCGCCTTCTCGGTCGCCGCGGACGGCGACCTCCCCGTGGAGCCCGGCCCCGACCAGCGGTGGTCCACCTGGACCTCCGTGACCAAGGGCCAGCGCGGCCCCGAGCCCGTGCCCGACTGGGTCGTCACCGCCGACGCCGCCCTCGACACCGAGCTCGGCGTGCTCAAGACCGGCAAGGAGGCGGACGTCTTCCTCGTCGAGCGCGCCGTGCCCGACGACCCGACCCGTCGCAGTCTGCTCGCCGCCAAGCGGTACCGCGGTCGCGACCACCGCCAGTTCCACCGCGACGGCGAGTACACCGACGGACGGCGCGTGCGCCGCACCCGCGACCAGCGCGCCATCGAGGACCGCAAGTCGTCGTGGGGCAAGGCCGTCGCCGCGACCCAGTGGGCGGACGCCGAGTTCCTCGCCCTGTCCCGCCTGTGGGACGCCGGTGCGCCCGTGCCCTACCCGGTGCAGATCGACGGCACCGAGCTGCTGCTCGAGTTCGTCGGCCGGGAGTCGGCGGACGGCACGGCCGAGGCCGCGCCGCGCCTCGCCCGCACCCGGCCCGATCCGGCGCACCTCGCGGACTGGTTCGAGCAGCTGCGGCACGGCATGGGCGTCATCGCCCGGCTCGGCTGGGCGCACGGAGACCTGTCGCCGTACAACATCCTCGTGGACGGCCTCTCCGAGGGAGCCGACGACGGCGGGCGGCTCGTGATCATCGACCTGCCGCAGGTCGTGGACCTCGTGGCCAACCCGTTCGGCGCGGACCTGCTGCACCGCGACTGCCGCAACGTGTGCACGTGGTTCGCGTCCCGCGGCCTCGACGTCGACCCCGACGAGCTCTTCGCGGACGTCTTCGCGCAGGCGTGGTGAGCGCCCGTCAGCCGCCCGCGCCGACGGAGTTGTCCGGGGCTCCGTCGCCGGGCGGTAGGTCGCCGCGCTCGACCGGCGAGCCCTGGTCCCGCGGCGTGCCCGCGACGAGCGCGGCCAGCTCGCCGCTCGTCGGCGGGCGGATGTTCGCGGCCGCCTCGCGCAGCACCTCGTGGTCGGCGGCGCTCCCCGAGACCCGGACGAGCGCGCCGTCGCGCAGGACGACGTACTCCTCCGCGTCCCCGGCCATCCGCCGGAACGCTCCGCCCTCCTTCGTGCACGTCACCGGCCCGCCCACCTCGCCCCCGCCGACGTCCATGACCGTGCCCTCGCCGCAGTCCCCCGCGGTCATGGAGCCCTCGACGGCCGAGAGCATGAACGTGCGCCCGGACCCGCCGCTGAACTGGAGGGAGAAGCCGTCCGACCCGAGGACCCCGGCGGCGATCGGCACCGCCTCGAACCCCGCGGCCGACGTCGTCAGCACGTACCGCGGGGCGGCACCCCACGCCTGGGCCGCCTCGGCGATCTGCTCCTCGGTCGCGGGGGCGTCGGAGGACCCGGACGGCGCCGGCTCGGTGCCCCCGGTCAGCCCGGCGCACGCGCTCACGGACAGGCACACGACCGGCAGGACGGCGACGGTGAGCACCAGGCCCCGCCCGCGACGGCAGCTCATGAGCGCTGATCATGGCACGGGGCTACCGTGAACGGATGGCGAATCCGGCGGGCTCGTACGACGGCGAGGCGATGTCCTCCTTCCTCGCGGACCTGGGCCTGATGCTCGGCGCGGAGGACCTCGAGGCGGTGACCGACCGCTACGACCTGCCCGCCCTGCTCGTGGGCCAGGAGAGCTCGACGCTCCTCGCGTCGCCCGAGGACGTGCTCGACCTGTCCAGGGACCGCCCGGTCGCCGCGCGGGCGCGCGAGGCCGTCGCGGTGCTGCCCGAGCTGGTCGCCCTCGAGGAGGTCGGCTGGGGTCTGCTCTGGGTCGAGGTCCGCTGGTCCTACCGGGACGAGCTCGCGGCCGAGATCGCCGACGAGAGGTGCCGCTATCTCCTGCGGCGGGGACGCGGGACCTTCGAGGTCTGCGTCGTCGCTCCCCTGGGCTGACTCCCCGCCCTCTTCCGCGCGGCGTCGTCGCATGGTTATATATAAGCATCCACTTATACGAAGGAGGGTCGCCATGACCACCATCACCATCGACCCGGTCGCCACCGCAGGTCTCGTGGCGCGGGAGATCCGCAGCGGCGAGCGCGACGGCGCGCCGACGAAGATCGCCGTCGCCCGCCGTGCCTACGCCACCGACCGGGCCGACCTGTGGGACGCGGTCACGTCCGCCGCCCGCATCCCCCGCTGGTTCCTGCCCGTCAGCGGCGACCTGACGGTCGGCGGCCGCTACCAGCTCGAGGGGAACGCGGGGGGCACCGTCGAGCGCTGCGACGCCCCCGCGAGCTTCGCCGTCACCTGGGAGTTCGGCGGCTCCGTCTCGTGGCTGACCATCGCCCTGACGGAGGACGGCGACGGCACCGTCCTCGAGCTCGTGCACGAGGCCGTCGTCCCCCAGGAGCCCTGGGACCAGTACGGCCCCGGCGCCACCGGCGTGGGCTGGGACCTGGGGCTCATGGGGCTGGGGCTGCACGTCGCGGACCCGACCGGCGCGATCGACCCGAAGGCTGCGGAGGCCTGGTCGCTCTCCCCCGAGGGCGTCACGTTCTCCCGGCTCGCCGCCGCGGGCTGGGCGGACGCCGCGATCGCCGACGGTGACGACCCGGTCGCCGCCCGCGCGGCGGCCGAGCGCACCGTCGCCTTCTACACCACGGTGCCGGAGGCCTGATGCCGCACGCTGCGGCGTCGGCGGGAGCACCCTCCGAGGTCCCGGGGGGCGAGCGGTCCGCGCTGCGGGGTCCCTTCGAGGCGCTGGGCGACCCCGTGCGGCGGCGCCTGCTCGAGCTGCTCGCCGACGGCGAGCGGCCCGCCGGAGCGCTGGTCGACTCGCTGCGGGCGGAGGCCTGCATCTCGCAGCCGGCCGTCTCGCAGCACCTGCGGGTGCTGCGCGACGCGCGCCTCGTCACCGTGCGCGCCGACGGCACGCGCCGCCTCTACGCC
>JADHZE010000063.1 GCA_026934365.1 Isoptericola sp. QY 916
GGCGGCGCCGCCGGCGTGGCTGGCCGGCGTCCTGCCCGAGCGGACGCCGGCCGGGCGGGAGGTCCCACGCGGACCGGCCGCCGCCACCTACCAGGAGATCCTCGCCCTCGTCGCCGCGGGGAAGGTGGTGTGCCCGGTGCCCGACGAGGGCCGCCGCTACTTCCCGTGGCCGGGCGTCAGGTACCTCCCGCTCGACGGCGCGCCCGCGGTGCGCTGGGCGCTGGTGCGGCGCTCCTCCGACGCGACCGCGCCGGTGCGTGCCTTCGTCGCGGAGGTCGCCCGCGAGGGGTGAGCCGACCCGTCAGCCGGGGAGCTCGTCGAGCAGCCGGGACATCCGGTCGATCTCCGCGATCTGATCTGCCGCCACGTTCGAGGCGAACTCCTGGACCGTCTCGTCCCGCCCGGCGGCGCTGAGGTCGTCGACCATCTCCAGCGCCCCCGCGTGGTGCTTGATCATGCCCTCGAGGAACAGCCGGTCGAACGCGGTGCCGTCGGCGTCCGCCAGGGCCGTCATCTCGGCCTCGGACAGCATGCCGGGCATGGAGCCGTGGTCGTGGGCCTGCGGGGCGCGCGGCCCGCTCCCGTCCGACGGCGCGGCCGACGCCGTCGCCACCGCGGGCACCGGGAGGCCCTGGTCCTCGAGCCAGCGGCTCATGTAGTCGATCTCGCCGTCCTGCGTCAGGCGGATGCGGTCGGCGAACTTCGCGAGCGGCGCCGACTCCGACCGCTCGGGGACCAGCTGCGCCATCTCCACGGCCTGGGCGTGGTGGCCGATCATCCGCGTCATGAAGTCGGCGTCCGCCTCGGTGACGACGTCGGCGTCACCCATGCCCTCGTAGTCCTCGGGGGCGATGGTCTCGGCGGGCTCGCCGGGCTTCCCCGGCGCGAGCACGGCCGACGACGGCGTCGGTGCCGGCGCGGGCTCCTCGGCGGTGCACCCGGCGGAGAGCCCCAGGGCGAGCGTGACGACGCAGGTCAGGGCGGCGCGACGGCCGCCCGAGCGACGGATCCGGGGGTCTGTGGTCACCGGAAGATCCTCTCCTGAGGTTGTTGCCACGGCGTAAAAAGATGCCCGCACACCTGGTGGGGAGGATGCTTCCAGACAACACTCAGTGTGACCAACACAACGAGGTGTGGCGCTAGCGCGTCGTCCAACCCTGAGTTCACGGAAGAGGAGTCCACGGATGCGGAGTTCACGGACGAGCAGTTCACGGACGAGAGGCGTCGCCGGTGTCGCCCTCTCGCTGGCCCTGGTCGCGGGGGCGCTGGGTCTCGCGGCCCCCGCGTCGGCGTCCGACGCCGCCGAGCCCGACGTCCCGCCCGGCGAGGTGGCCTCGTCGAAGATCGAGCACCTCAACAACAACCCGAAGAACGGCGCCCTGCAGGGCACCGGCTCGGACATCGCGTTCCAGGGCAAGTACGCCTACGCGGGCAACTACGACGGGTTCACGGTCTACGACCTGCGCGACCCGGAGCAGCCCGTCCAGGCGCTCCAGGTGTACTGCCCCGGCTCGCAGAACGACATCTCCGTCTACGGCGACGTCCTGGTGCTCTCCACCGACTCGTCGCGCAGCGACGACTCGTGCGCCTCGACGACCCGGCCCGCGACGGAGAAGGACGCCTGGGAGGGCATCAAGGTCTGGGACATCTCCGACCCGCTGGAGCCCGAGTACGTCAAGTCCGTCGAGACGGCGTGCGGCTCCCACACCCACTCCCTGGCGCCGAGCAAGAACGGCAAGGACCTGTACGTCTACGTCTCGTCGTACAGCCCGAGCTCGACCTACCCCGACTGCCAGCCGCCGCACGACATCATCTCGGTCGTGAAGATCCCGATGAAGAACCCGGCCGCGGCGCGGCTCGTCGCCACGCCGAACCTCTTCCCCAAGGGCGGCTACGAGGGCGACCCGGACCGTCGCGCCTCGGCGACGTCCGGCTGCCACGACATCACCACCTACGCGAAGTACGACCTCGCCGCCGGTGCGTGCATGGGCGACGGCATCCTCATGGACATCAAGGACCGCGCCCGCCCCAAGGTGATCAGCACGGTCCGGGACACCGAGAACTTCGCGTTCTGGCACTCGGCGACCTTCAACAACGACGCCACCAAGGTCGTCTTCACCGACGAGCTCGGCGGCGGCGGGCTGGCGACCTGCACCGGCGAGTACGCCCCGGAGCTCGGTGCCAACGGCATCTACGACATCGAGAAGGAGCGGAAGAAGGGCGGGAAGCACGAGACGAAGCTCGTGTTCCAGAGCTACTACAAGATCCCGCGCATCAACGACGCCTCCGAGAACTGCGTGGCGCACAACGGCTCGCTGATCCCGGTCAAGGGCAAGGACCTCATGGTCCAGTCCTGGTACCAGGGCGGCGTGTCGGTGTTCGACTTCACCAACTCGAAGAAGCCGAAGGAGCTCGCCTGGTTCGACCGCGGCGCGGGCGTCTCCAGCGGTGGCACCTGGTCCACCTACTGGTACAACGGCTACGCCTACTCGAACGACCTGGGGATCGGTTTCGACACGTTCGACATCGACGACCGGATCGACGGGAAGGCGAAGACCAACCTGCGGTCGCTCAACCCCCAGATGCAGCAGAAGTTCTGAGGCGCTGAGCCCGGCAGCGGCCGGGAGTGACGACGGCGGCCGGTCCACCCACGGGGTGGGCCGGCCGCCGTCGTCCGTCGGCGCTCCGGCCCCGATAGGTGGCCGGGTCGACGATCGTGATCGAATCGATATGTTCACCGGTCCAGAACGCGCCGACCTGCAATTTTATCGGCCCTATGGTGTGTTCTGCGTCTCATCTCCGGTGCGCTGAACGCCCGTGTGACAAGACGTGAACCACGGCGAAACACAGCGCGAGTAAGGTCAGCGACTGTTGCACAGGTCTATCGTGAGGCGCCCTGCCAAACCACCTCGGCCTGCGCTTTCGTCATCAGTGCGCGCGGCCCGCACCCACCGGGCAGGGGCCACGCGCGTCGTCGGGCCACGAGCCCCAAGTGCACAGGGAAGTCCATGCGTGTCGCGCCTCTCGCCATGCTGACCGGGAACCAGCCACCCGGACGAGGGGGCACCCCCGTGCCCGCACCGACGAGCGTGGTCGGTCGCGACTGATGGGCCGGTTCCTCCTGCGGCGTGGTGCGAACTACGTCGCGATGCTCTTCGTCGCCGTCTCGGCGACGTACCTGCTGGCCTCGGTCTTCATGGACCCCCGGTCCAACTACCTGTCGCGCAACCCGCGCCCGCCGATGGACTCCATCAACGCGTCCCTGACGGCGGCGAACATCAACGACGAGGACCCGCTGCTGCTGCGCTACTGGCGCTGGCTGACGGACATCGTCCTGCACTGGAACTGGGGCCTGAGCCCCGACCAGGAGCCGGTGGCCAGCGCGGTCGCGACGCGGATCGGCGCGTCGACGCAGCTCGTCACGCTCGCCACGGTGCTCGCGATCGTCATCGGCGTCGCGATCGGCGTCTACACCGCGATCCGCCAGTACAAGTGGCAGGACCGCGTGCTCGGCGGCTTCGCGACCTTCTTCCTCGTGATCCCGACGGCGGTGCTCGCGCTGTTCGTCGTCATCGCCGCGATCTACATCAACGAGGCGCTCGGGTTCCGGTTGTTCTACGTCACCGGGTTGCACAGCTACGAGGGCGACAACCCATGGTTGTGGCTGCTCGACCTGGCGCAGCACCTCATCCTGCCGACCATCGTGCTGACGATCATCGGCGCCGTGAGCTACCACCTCACGCAGCGCACGTACCTGCTCGACACGATGAAGGCCGACTACGTGCGCACCGCGCGGGCCAAGGGCCTGCCGCTGCACCTCGCGATCCGCAAGCACGCGCTGCGCACGTCGCTCATCCCGACGGCCGTGAACGTCGCGTTCTCGATCGCGACGGTGTTCACGGGCGCCGTGATCACCGAGACGATCTTCGCGATCAACGGCCTGGGCCGGTACTTCGTCACGACGATCGTCAACAACGACATCAACGGCGCGACGTGCATCGCGGCGTTCGCCGGCGTGTGCACCCTCGTCGGTGCGCTGCTGGCCGACCTCGTCGTCGCGTGGCTCGACCCGCGCATCAGGATCAGCTGAGAGGGGCTGGACAACCATGGCTGACTCCGAGCTGACCGTCACCGCCGCCGCCGTCCTCACGGCGGAGGACGAGCAGAGCACCGGGCTGCGGCGCACCGGGCGCTTCACCCTGATCGCCAGGCGCTTCGCGCGCCGCCCGTCCGCCGTCGTCGGGCTGGTGCTGCTGGTGCTGCTCGTCGTGTTCGCGTTCGTGGGCCCGCGCATCGCGCAGTGGGGCTACGACGAGCCCGACTTCCTCGCCCTCGCCCAGGCGCCGTCCGCCGAGCACTGGTTCGGCACGACGACGGGCGGGTCCGACGTCTTCGCCCTCGTGGCCCGCGGCCTCGGCCGCTCCCTCGCCATCGGCATCCTGTCGTCCGTGGCGATCACGGTGATCGCCGCGATCATCGGCACCACCATCGCCTTCTTCGAGGGCTGGGTGGAGCGCGTCGGCATGTGGGTCCTCGACATGCTGCTGGTGATCCCGTCGTTCCTGCTCATCGCGATGATCGTGCGCTCGTCGTCCGGCGCCAACGGCTGGATCTGGCTCACGTTCGGCATCACGGTCTTCGGCTGGATCGGGTACGCCCGCGTGCTGCGCACCCTGACGCTGTCGCTGCGCGAGCTCGACTACGTGCACGCCGCCAGGTACATGGGCGTGCGGTCGTTCACGATCATCCGTCGGCACCTCATCCCGAACCTCGGGTCGGTGCTCATCATCCAGACCGTGCTCGGCGTGGTCGCCGCCGTGAACTCCGAGACGGCGCTGTCGTTCCTCGGCCTCGGCATCAAGGCGCCGGACACCTCGCTCGGCACCATCCTCCAGGCGGGGCAGAGCGTCATCCTCACCGCGCCGTGGGTGCTCATCGCCCCGTCGGTCGCGCTGGTGCTGCTCACGTTCTCCGTGCAGCTCATCGGCGACGGCCTGCGCGACGCCATCGACCCGAACTCCCGGTCGGGAGGCCGAGCATGAACCCCGTCCTGAGCGTGCGCGACCTGCACGTGAGCTTCGCCTCGGAGGCCGGCACCGTCCGCGCCGTCCGCGGCGTGAACTTCGACCTCATGCCCGGGCGGACGCTCGGCATCGTGGGGGAGTCGGGGTCCGGCAAGTCCGTGACGTCCCTGTCGGTCATGGGGCTGCTCGACGAGAACGCCCGCGTCGAGGGCTCCATCCGGCTCAAGGGCACGGAGCTGCTCGGGCTCAGCGAGCTCGAGCTGTCCAAGTACCGCGGCAACGAGATGGCGATGGTCTTCCAGGACCCGCTGTCCGCGCTGACCCCGGTCTTCTCCATCGGCGACCAGCTCGCCGAGGCCCTCGACCTGCACCAGGACCTGAACCGCAAGCAGGTCAAGGAGCGGTCGATCGAGCTGCTCGACCTGGTCGGCATCCCCAACCCGGCCGAGCGGCTGCGGGCCTACCCGCACCAGTTCTCCGGCGGCATGCGCCAGCGGGTGATGATCGCGATCGCCATCGCGAACGACCCCGACGTCATCATCGCCGACGAGCCCACGACGGCCCTCGACGTGACGATCCAGGCCCAGGTGCTCGACGTCCTCAAGAAGGCGCAGCGCGAGACCGGCGCCGCCGTCGTGATGATCACCCACGACCTCGGCGTCGTGGCGGGCGTGGCCGACGACGTCCTCGTGATGTATGCCGGCCGCCCCGTGGAGCAGGCGCCCGTCGACGAGCTGTTCGCCCGGCCCGCCATGCCGTACACGATGGGCCTGCTGGGCGCCGTGCCGCGCCCCGACCGCGGCGAGAACCGTCGCCTCGTGCCGATCCAGGGCAACCCGCCGTCGCTGGTCGACCTGCCCGTCGGCTGCCCGTTCGCCGACCGCTGCCCGCTCGTCGAGGACCGCTGCCGCACGGCCGAGCCCGACCTGCTGCCCGTGGCCGGCCGGCCCGAGACGCTCGCCGCGTGCGTGCGCGCCGACGAGCTCGCCGAGCAGGGCGTCACGTTCGAGGACGCGTACGAGGTGGCCGAGGCCGCCGAGTCGACGCTCGAGTCGGTGCCCCGCTCCGAGCGCGAGGTCGTGCTCGAGGTCGAGGGCCTCAAGCGGCACTTCCCGCTCACCAAGGGCGGCTTCCTGCGCCGCCGCGTCGGCACCGTCAAGGCCGTGGACGGCGTCACGTTCGACGTGCGCGCCGGCGAGACGGTCGCGCTGGTCGGCGAGTCCGGCTCCGGCAAGACGACGACGCTCCTCGAGATCATGAAGCTCGAGGCGCCGCAGGGCGGCCGGGTCGCCGTGCTCGGCAAGAACCTCGAGGAGCTCTCGACGCGCGAGCGGGCGGGGCTGCGGCGCGACCTGCAGATCGTCTTCCAGGACCCGATGAGCTCGCTCGACCCGCGCATGCCGGTCTACGACGTGCTCGCCGAGCCGCTCAAGGTGCACGGCTGGTCGCGGCCGAAGGTCAACGCCCGCATCGACGAGCTCATGAAGCTGGTCGGCCTCAACCCCGACCACGTCGACCGGTTCCCGTCGCAGTTCTCCGGCGGCCAGCGCCAGCGCATCGCCATCGCGCGGGCCCTCGCCGTGAACCCGCGGCTCATCGTGCTCGACGAGCCGGTGTCGGCCCTCGACGTGTCGATCCAGGCCGGCGTCATCAACCTGCTCGAGGACCTGCAGGCCCAGCTCGGCGTCGCGTTCCTCTTCGTCGCGCACGACCTGTCCGTGATCCGGCACATCTCCAGCCGCGTGGCCGTGATGTACCTGGGGCAGGTCGTCGAGTCCGGGGACACGGAGGCGGTCTTCACCGCGCCGCGCCACCCGTACACGCAGGCCCTGCTGTCGGCCGTGCCGCTGCCCGACCCGCAGCTCGAGCGCGGGCGCAAGCGCGTGGTGCTCGAGGGCGACCTGCCCAGCCCGGTGGAGGAGATCCCCGGCTGCCGCTTCGCGAGCCGCTGCCCCGTGCGCGCCACGCTGCCGGCCGACGACCAGCGGCGCTGCGACACCGTGCTGCCCGTCCTCACCGGCGGCGACGACCAGCTCGCCGCCTGCCACTTCCCGCTGACCAGGACGTCGGCGGGCCTCACAGACGTGCGGGAGACCACCCGCGCCTGACCCGTCCGGGTCATCTACCCCCCGGGTAGACGCTTCTCAAGGAGAATCATGACAACGATCCGCAAGAAGGGCGTCGGTGCGGTCGCTGCTGCCGCGGTGCTCGCGCTCACCCTGGCCGCGTGCGGCTCCGGCGGTGGCGACGACGAGGGCACGGCCAAGGGCAACGGCGACACGTCGATGACGACGCAGCCCGCCGACGGCGTCCCCTCCTCGTACAAGGGCGAGCTGCCCATGCCCGAGGCCGGCAAGGCGTACAACAACCCGCAGGACCGCGACGCGGTCGAGGACGGCGGCACGCTCACGCTGGCGACGTCCGAGGTCACGCCGAACTGGAACGCGTTCTCGGTCGACGGCAACACCCGCTACATGGGCGACTTCTGGAAGCTGTACCAGGCGTCGCTGTGGGACTACGACGTCGCGGGCAACCCGACGCCGAACCCGGACTACCTGTCGAACGTCGAGGTCACCAGCGAGGACCCGCTGGTCGTCACCTACGACGTCAACCCGAAGGCCACCTGGAACGACGGCACGCCGATCGACTGGACGGCCTTCGAGGCCACCTGGAAGGCGCAGTCGGGCACCATGAAGGGGTTCAACCCCCTGGGTACCACCGGGTACGACCAGATCAAGTCGGTGAAGAAGGGCAAGGACGACAAGCAGGTCGTCGTCACCTTCGACACGCCGTTCTTCCCGTACCAGTTCCTGTTCATCAACCTGATGCACCCGGACGCCCTGGACGCCAAGACCTACACCAAGGGCTGGGTCAACGAGCCGCACAACGAGTGGGCCGCCGGTCCGTTCATCGTCGACTCGCAGGACGAGACGCAGGCCACCTTCGTGCCGAACCCCAAGTGGTGGGGCGAGGCGCCGAAGCTGGAGAAGATCGTCTTCAAGCAGATGGACGACGCCGCCTCGATCAACGCCTTCCAGAACGGTGAGATCGACTCCGTCGGCGTCGCCGCGGCCGACCGCCTCAAGGTGGCGCGCGGCATGGACGACGTGCAGATCCTCATCAACTACGCCCTGTCGACCGGTGTGTTCACGCTGAACACCAAGGCCGAGGCGCTGCAGGACATCGCGGTGCGCAAGGCCGTGACGCAGGCGACCGACGTCTCCAAGCTCGCCGAGATCGACTTCCAGGGTCTCGGCTGGGAGGAGGACCCGGCCGGGTCCGAGGTCATGTCGCCGATCCAGGACGGCTACGAGAACAACATGCCGGCCGACGCCGCCTTCTCGGTGGAGAACGCCAAGGCGACGCTCGAGGGCGCGGGCTACACCCTCAACGAGGAGTCCGGCTACTACGAGAAGGACGGCAAGCCGGTCCACCTCAAGTACACCTTCTTCGGTGACAGCCCGACGCAGACCGCCATGGCGAACGCCGTGCAGGCGATGCTCAAGGCGGCCGGCATCGAGGTCGAGCTCGACAACCAGGACCCGTCGAAGTTCTCGGACACCGTCCTCGGCGGCAAGTACGAGATGCTGATCATGGCCTGGTCGTCCTCCGACCCGTACGGCTACAGCACCTCGGGCTGCCAGCTCTACTGCTCCGACTCGGACTCGAACTTCACGTACATCGGGACGAAGGAGATCGACGAGCTGATGAAGAAGCCGGGCACCATCGAGGACATCCCGGCCGCGATCACCGCCTTCAACGAGGCGGAGAAGAAGGCGCTCGAGCAGTACGGCACCTTCCCGATCGACTTCGGTCCGGAGATGACCGCGGTGAAGAAGGGCCTGGCCAACTTCGGCTGGCGCACCTCCGGGTTCGAGGGCCTCGCCCCGCACCCGGAGAACTGGGGCTGGCAGAAGTGACGCACCGCGTCACCCGCTGAGCACCACGCACGACGACGCCGCCTCGACCGCCCGGTCGGGGCGGCGTCGTCGTGCCCGGGAGCGACCGGGAGGTCAGCGGTGGCGGCGCAGCGCGCCCTCGAGGAGCGGGACGGCGACGGCGACCAGCGTGAGCGCCGCGCCGACGTAGGTCGCGGCACCCGGCGGGGCGACGGCGGGGGAGACGACGTCGAGGACGAGCGCGCCGACCACCTGGCCCGCGATCATCCCCAGCCCGAGCAGCAGCACGCCGATGCGCTGCACCACGGCCGCCTGCAGGGCGATGAAGACGATGCCGAGCAGACCGCCGGAGTAGAGCAGCAGGTCGGGGGGCAGAGAGCCGGTGGGGGCGCCGTCGACGACGAGGGACACCCCGAACACCACGAGCAGCGCCGCCGTCCCGACGAGGAAGCTCACGAACGTCGCGGCCAGCACGCCGCCGCCGCCGTCGCGGCCGCCGCCGCCGGCGGGGCGCACGGCCGCGCGCACGCGGCCGTTGAGCGCCTGCTGGAACGACTGCAGCACGCCCGCCACGAGGGGGAACAGCGCCAGCCCGAGGGCGGCGGTCGCCGCGCCCGCGCCGGAGACCACGACGACGGCGACGACCGTGAGCACGGGGCCGAGGGCCCGGCCCACGGTCACCAGGCGCACGCCGCCCGGCGCGAGCCCGAGCCGGTCGATGACGAGGGAGCTCACCGACTGCCCGGCCACGAGCGCGATGGTGAACACGGCCACACCGAGCGCGTCGACCGTCAGCCCCTGCGACATCACGTAGAACGCGCCGCCGAGGCCGCCCAGGCACTCCCACCAGCGCAGGCCGCCCGAGGAGCCGCCGCGGAGCAGGCCGGCGCCGACCTGGCCGAGCGCCGACCGCCCGGCGCGGGAGAACGGGAGCGCGAGGGTGAGGAGCACCAGGCCCGAGCCGAACGACAGGGCGGCCGTGCCGAACGCCGTGCCCGTCTCGGTGGCGAGGGTGCCGTTGACGCGGCTCTGCAGCGCGGCGGCGAACCCCGCGACGATCGCGAGCGCCACCCCGACCGCCCGCCCGGTCCCGGGGCCTGCGGCGAGGTCGGGCGTCTGGTTCACCCCGGGAGTGTACGTCCGGGAAACCGGCGGGCCCCGTGTGAGGATCCGCCCATGACGGGAGCCCACGCACACGGCCACGCGCACGGCGGACCGGTGGCGCCGGCTCCACGACGCACCCGGCTCGTCATCGCCTGTCTCGTGCTGCCCGCGATCGTCGCGACGGCGCTCGGGATGTGGATGCTCTGGCCGAAGGCCGGCGAGGTGCCCGATCGCATCCCCGTGGTCGTGGACGGGAGCTCCTTCGTCGAGGTGACGGTGGCCGGGCCCCCGGGCGAGGACGCGTCGGGCGAGGTGACCCTGCCGATCGAGCTGCCCGACGGCGGCGCGTCACGCATGCAGGTCGACCCGCGGTTCGAGTTCGAGACCGGCGACGGCCTGGTGGCGCTGCACATCGGCGACCTCCAGGGGGAGATCGCCGCCCCCTACGTCTTCATGGAGCACCAGCGGGAGCTCCCGCTGGCGCTCCTCGCCGGGGCGTACGTGCTCGTCGTCCTCCTCGTGGCCCGGTGGCGGGGCCTCGCCGCGATCGCCGGGCTCGGTGTCGCGTTCGCGGTCTTCCTCGGGTTCACGTTCCCCGCCCTGCTCGCAGGCAAGGACGCGATGGCGGTCGCGCTGGTGACGTCGTCGGCGGTGATGCTCGTCGTGCTCTACCTGGCGCACGGGCTGACGACGCGGACGTCGGTGGCGCTGCTGGGCACGCTGGCAGGCCTGGCACTCACGGCCGCGATCGGCACGTGGGCCACGTCCGCCTCGAAGATCACGGGCGCGACGTCGGAGACCGCGCAGATGCTGCCGTCCATGGCGGCCGGGGTGGACCTGCAGGGCATCGCGCTGTGCGGGCTCGTGCTGGCGGGCATGGGCGTGCTGAACGACGTCACGATCACGCAGGCGTCGGCCGTCTGGGAGCTGCGCGCGCTGGCGCCGCTGGCCTCGCGCCGCGCCCTGTTCGCGCGGGCGATGCGGATCGGTCGTGACCACATCGCGTCGACGGTGTACACGATCGCCTTCGCCTACGTGGGCGCCGCGCTGCCCCTGCTGCTCACGGTGTGGCTGCTGGACCAGTCGCCCGTGACCGCGCTCACCTCGGGGGAGATCGCGGAGGAGATCGTCCGCACGTTGGTCGGGTCGATCGGCCTCGTGCTCGCCATCCCGATCACGACGGCGATCGCGGCGGTCGTGGTGCCGGGACCGCCGGACGCCGCCCCGGTCCTGCCCCGGCACGAGCCCGCCGAGGCACTCACGTGAGGTGGTCGAAGTCGCCGCGCACCCAGGCCGCGTGCCGCTCGGCGGAGCGCAGCACGACGTCGCGCGCGTCGGCCGGGATGACGCCGTCGAAGTTGTTGTAGAGGCGGTCGAAGGGCCGGCGGGCCACGTGCGCGGCGACGCGCGTCACGACCGCCGCGGACAGCGGGATGCGGTTGGGGTAGCTGCGCATGAAGCTCGCCGTGCGGTCCGGGTTCGCGAAGATCGTGTCGCCCGACAGCAGCACGCCCCGCCCGTCGGCGCCGGCCTCCCAGTGCACGACGGCAGAGCCCGGGAAATGCCCGCCGGGCTGGCTGAGCCACACACCGGGAAGGATCTCCCGCTCGCCCGCGGGTCCGGGGGCCCAGGTCTCGATCACCGGATCGGGGCGTGCGACCCAGCCGGCGTCGGCCTCGCTGACCAGGACCGGGACCTCGCGTCCCGTGACCGCGGTCAGCCGCCGTGACCACTCGACCTGGGCCCCGAACATGTGCGGGTGGCTCGCAGCGACCGCGACGACGCCGCCCTCGCCGGCCAGGCCGGCCACGGCGTCCACCGCCGCGTCGTCGACGAAGCCCAGCGGGTCCCACAGCAGCGCACCGGCCGACGTCAGCACCAGCTTCGACTGCTGCCCGATACCGACCCCCGGCGCGACCTCCAGGGCGACGAGCCCCGGTTCGAGCTCGCGCACGGACACCGCGCACCCCTCCCCGGCCAGCTCCTCGAGGGTGGTCCAGGCCTGCCCCGACGCCGGCACCCACTGGCGCTCGTCCGCGCAGATCGCGCACGTGTCGGGGCGCTCGGCGTGCTCGACCGCGCAGGTGCGGCACACGGAGACGGTGAGGGCAGCGGGGGGCGTCGTGTCGATCCCGGTGATGGTGGTCACGTCGCCCATCCTGCCCCCGAACTCCGCCTCGTGGGGGAGGCGGGACCCCGGCCGGTCTTCCTACGCTGGGCGGATGCCGCAGCAACCTGCCGGGTGGACCGCCCGTCTCTCGGACTGGTGGGGGATCGACTCCGGGTGGGAGCGCGTGCCCGCCGACCCCGCCCGCGCCTACCGCCACGACCTGTGGCTCGGGGCCGTGTTCGTCGTCGTCTCCCTCGTGGGCGCCGAGCTCGCCCGCAGCATCGGGTACTTCGAGGACGAGACGGCCCCGACCTGGCTGCTCTACCTGCTCGCGGCCGTGGGCGCCGCGCCCCTCATGTGGCGGCGGCGGTTCCCGCTGGTCGTGCTCTCCGTGGTGTACCTGCACTTCCTCGTGGTGGGTCTGACCGTCCCCCTGGTGACGATCCTCGTGCCGCTCCAGGTCGTCTACTTCGTCGCCCTGTTCAGCGCGGTGGCGTGGGCGCGCGACCGGCAGGCGATGGTGCTCGTCGTGGGCGCCGCGCTGCTGGCGATGTTCGGGTGGCTGGCCTGGCAGTTCGCCGTCGGGGCGGGCATCGACGGCATCATCGAGTCGATGGGGCTGGCCGACGAGCAGCCCGGCCTGGTCGACCCCGGCGTCGCGTTCACCGCGTACAACCTGCTCATCAACGTCGCCTACTTCTACGGAGCGGTCGTGGCCGGCCAGCTCATGTGGCACGGCGCCCGCCGCCGCGAGCAGCTGGAGGCGCAGGCCGCGACGATCGAGCGTCAGACGGCGGAGCTCCAGCGGCAGGCCGTCGTCACCGAGCGGCTGCGCATCGCCCGCGAGCTGCACGACGTCGTCGCGCACCACGTGTCCGTCATCGGCATCCAGGCGGCCGCAGCCCGGCGGATGCTTGCGGGCGACCCGGCCGCCGCGGCCGAGCCGCTGGCCACGATCGAGGGCGAGTCGCGCGAGGCGGTGGCGCAGATGCGCGGGCTGCTCGGCACGCTGCGGGGGGTCGAGGACGTCGGCCCGGCCGGGACCGCGGCGGCCGGCGGGCGCGCGCCGGAGCCCGGGCTGGCCGACGTCCCGGCCCTCGCGGACGACGCCGGTCTCGACGTCGACGTGCGGGTGGTGGCCGAGCCGGGCGCCGTCGACGCCGTGCCCGCGCCGGTCGGCCTCAGCCTGTACCGCACCGCGCAGGAGGCGCTGAGCAACGTGCGCAAGCACTCCACGGCCCGGTCCGCGCGCGTCGTCGTGCGCGTGGACCGCCGCCCGGCACGGCGCGACGACCCGTCCGCCGACCGGTTCCCGCACGGCTTCGCCGAGGTGGAGGTGCTCGACGACGGCCGCCCGCGCCCCGGCTCCACGGGCACCGGCCTCGGGCTGGTGGGCGTGCGCGAGCGCGTCGCGACGCACGGCGGCGTCGCCGACGTGGGGCCGCGTGCCACCGGCGGCTACCGTGTGCGGGTGCGCCTGCCCCTGCCCGAGGACCGCCCGTGACCAGCGCCGACGCGCCCGTGCGGGTGCTGCTGGTCGACGACCAGAAGCTGGTGCGCTCCGGCTTCGCGATGATCCTGTCCGTCGAGCCCGACGTCGAGGTCGTGGGCGAGGCCGCCGACGGCGCGCAGGCGGTGGAGCAGGTGCGGGCGCTGCGCCCCGACGTCGTGCTCATGGACGTGCAGATGCCGGTGATGGACGGCATCGAGGCCACCCGCCGCATCGTCGCCGACGGCCTCGCCAAGGTGCTGGTGCTCACCACCTTCGACGACGACGCCTACGTGGACGACGCCCTGCGCGCCGGCGCGTCCGGCTTCCTGCTGAAGAACTCCGACGCCGACCGGCTCGTCGACGCCGTCCGCACCGTCGCCGCCGGGCACGCGCTGCTCGCGCCGGAGGTCACCCGTCGGGTCATCGAGCGCATGGTCTCCGGGGAGCGGCCGCCGGCGGGCGCGCCGTCGGGCACCCAGCCGGCACCGTCCGACCCCCGGCTGCACCAGCTCACTCCGCGGGAGCGCGAGGTGCTGGTGCTCGTCGGCCAGGGGCTGTCGAACGCCGAGATCGCGGGCGAGCTGTTCCTCGGCGAGGCCACCGTCAAGACCCACGTCTCCAACGTGCTGGCCAAGCTGCACCTGCGCGACCGCGTGCAGGCCGTCGTCTACTACCACCGCGCGCTGACGTAGTACCTGGTGACGGTTCCCGGCGCGGAACCGCCACCAGGTACTACCTCGAGGGCTGTGGACAACGCCGGCCGTCCGCCGTCCCGCTCGGCTTGGCTGCTGCCATGCCTCGTCGGATCGACGTCCCCTCGCCACTTGTCCGGCTCGCCGCCCACCAGGAAGGCCTGGCTTCCGTCGCCCAGTGCCGTGATCACGGGCTGACGGGCCATCAGGTCGCCGCGCTCGTACGGCAGGGACGATGGCGGCGCGCCATGCTCGGCGTCCTCGACACCGGCATTCCCTCGGCGCGGGACGACGACCCGTACGACCGACGTCGGCGCCGGGGCGCGATCGTCGGCCCGCTCGCGTTCCCCGGCTCGGTGGCGACCGGCGTCGCCTCGCTCGTGCTGCAGGGCGCACAGGGCGCGCCGCGGCGGGTGCCGCCGGAGGTGACCTTCCCCGACGGCACGCCTCGTCGGAGCAGCAAGCCCGTCCGGATCCGACGGGAGCAGCTCCGCCGGTGGGTGGTCGTCGACGGCATCCCCTGCGTCCAGGCAGACCTCGCCCTGGCCCAGGCGGTCCCGGAGCTCGACCGCTGCGACGCCGTCGCCCTCATGGACTCGGTGCGGCATCGACGCCTCGTCACGGAGGCCGAGTTCCGACACGCCCGCGAGGCCGCCCGTGGCCGTCGTGGCGCCGCGCGCTCGAGGGCGTGGTGGGACGAGTCGGACGGGCGGGCGGAGTCGCCGATCGAGACCCGGGCGCGGCTGGCCTGCACGGACGCAGGCTTCCCGCCCGATGCGCTCCAGCTCGAGATCCACGACGAGCGCGGCCGGTTCCTGGCCCGCGCGGACCTGGCCTGGTTCCTGCCCGCCGGAGGGGTCGTGCCCGTGGAGCTCGACGGACGGGAGGAGCACTCCACCCCCGAGGCCGTGTTCCGCGACCGGACCCGGCAGAACGCCCTGGTCGCCCGCGGGGCCAGGATGCTGCGGTACACGGGACGGGACGTCATCGGGGGAGCTGTCGTCGCCGATGTCGGCCGCCTGCTCGATCGGGCGGGCTGGGCGCCGCGCCCCTGGCCTGCCGACACCCCGTTGGTGCTGTCGACGTAGTACCTGGTGACGGTTCCCGGCGCTGAACCGTCACCAGGTACTACGTCGACGTCAGGCGCGCGAGGTCAGCCGGATGACGGGCAGCTCGTGGTCGGGGTGTGCCGCGAGGTTGAGGTACCAGGCGGGGTTCGCCCCTGCGCCGGCGGCGGACGCGACGACGATCCAGCTCCCGTTGCCGCCGGGGAACCCGCCGACGGGGGCGGACCGCTCCTGGCCGGTTTTCCGGCCGACCGTCGTCAGGGCGAGGAGGTCGCCGGCGGACCGTGCGTCCGGCCGCACGGTGCCGGGGGCGGACGGCCGCCGGTACCGACCGGCGGCCACCGTGCCGCGACGAAGGTCGGGGGTGGCGCGGCTCCGCCGGCAGGGGGAGGCGCGGATCTCCGCCGCCGGGCGGATCCGCCGCGGGCTCGCGGTCCGTAACGTCGTCGTCATGGACAACGACTCCCTCGAGGTCCGGGGCCTGACCCGGACGTTCGGCGACCTCACGGCCGTCGACGACGTCTCGTTCGCGGCCCCGGCCGGGCTGCTCACCGGGTTCGTCGGCGGCAACGGCGCCGGCAAGACGACGACCATGCGCATGATCATGGGTGTCCTCGCGCCCACGGCCGGTGAGGTCCGGTTCGGCGGCGACCCGGTGACCCGCGCCGACCGCCGCGCGTTCGGGTACATGCCCGAGGAGCGCGGCCTCTACCCGAAGCAGCCGGTGCTCGACCAGCTCGTCTATCTGGCGCGCCTTCGCGGCATCGCGGCCCCGCGGGCCCGCGCCGAGGTGCTGGACATGCTCGACCGGCTCGGCCTCGCCGGCCGGTCCAAGGAGCACGTGGAGAAGCTGTCGCTCGGCAACCAGCAGCGCGTGCAGATCGTCGCCGCGCTGATGGGCACGCCGCGGCTCCTGGTGCTCGACGAGCCGTTCAGCGGCCTCGACCCGGCGGCCGTCGACGGCATGGTCGACCTGCTCGCCGAGCACACCGCCCGCGGCGTGCCGGTGCTGTTCAGCTCGCACCAGCTCGACCTGGTGGAGCGGCTGTGCGAGCGGCTCGTGATCCTCAAGTCCGGCCGCGTCATGGCCGACGGCGCGCCCGCCGACCTGCAGCGGACCGGCGCGCTGCGCCACCGGCTCGTCACGAGCGGCGACGCCGGCTGGGTGCGCGGCGTCCCCGGCGTGCACGCGGTCGACGTCGACGGGCCCGTCGCGCTGCTCGAGGTGGCCGACGACGCGTCCCTGCAGCGGCTGCTCGCCACCGGCCTCGAGCGCGGCGGCGTCCGCGAGCTCACCCCCGTCCGGCCCACGCTGGCCCAGATCTACCGCGAGGTGACGGCATGACCACCACGACCCCGACCCGCCCGGACACGCCGGGCACCCTCGACCGGACCGGCGAGGAGAGCACCCGCGGCGCATGGCTGGTCGTGATGAAGCGCGAGATCGTGGTGCGCGCCCTCAACAAGACGTTCCTCGTGGGGCTGCTCGTCTCGGTCGCGATCATCGCCGCGCTGGCCGGGTTCATGGCCTGGCAGGGCAGCAAGACCGACAGCTTCACGGTCGCCGTCCCGGCGGGCGACGCCGCGGCGACGGCGGCGGTCGCGTCCGCGGCCGCGATCCCCGAGGAGCAGGGCGGCGGCGCCGAGCTCACGACCCTCGAGGTGCCCGACGACGCGGCCGCCCGCGCAGCGCTCGCCGACGGCGACGCGGACGGCTGGCTGCACCCTGCTGACGGGGGCGCGGACGGGGGCGCCGGCGGCTGGGTGCTCACCGGCGAGGCGGACCCCGACAGCACGCTCACCCGTCTGCTCACGGCGGGGGTGGCCGCGGAGACGCTCGACGCCAACGCGCAGGCCGCCGGCACCACGACCGCCGAGCTCACCGCCGGCGGCACCCTGACCACCGACCGGGTCGACGGCGACGCCGTGGACTCGCAGACGCTGTTCTTCGCGTCGTTCGCCCTCGCGCTGCTGTTCTTCATCGGGGCGCTCGGCTCCGGGCAGATGATCGCGGGCAGCGTGGTCGAGGAGAAGCAGTCGCGGCTGGTGGAGATCATGGCCACCGCCGTGCCGCTGCGGCACCTGCTGGCCGGCAAGATCCTGGGCAGCTCGGTCGTGGCGCTGGCGCAGAACGTGGTGTTCGCCGCCGTCGGCCTCGCGGCCCTGTCGTTCACGCCGACGGCGTCGATCCTGCCGTCGCTGTCGACGTCGCTCGTCTGGTTCGTGCTCTTCTTCGCGGTCGGCTTCCTCGGCCTCGCGGCCCTGTACGCGGTGGCGGGCGCGCTCGCGTCGCGCACCGAGGACCTGCAGCACACCACCACCCCGATGACGATGGCCATCATGGGCGTGTACTTCCTGACGTTCTCCGCCAGCGGCACCTTCGAGACGGTCCTGTCCTACGTCCCCGTGGCGAACGTCGTCTCGATGCCCGTGCGCGTGCTGTCCGGCGACGCCGCGTGGTGGGAGCCGATCGTCTCGCTGCTGATCCTCGCCGCCTTCGCCGTCGTGGCGCTGCTCGTGAGCGAGCGGGCCTACCGCGGCGCGCTGCTGCAGACCGGCGGACGCGTCGGCTGGCGGAGCGCCCTGACGGCGCGCGCCTGACCGGCAGCCCGCACGGACCGCGATTCCCGTCCACGGGCACCGTCCACGAACACCGACGAGGGAGCCCGGCCATGACCGCACCGACCACCGCGTGGGAGCACAAGGTGCTCACCTACAAGCTCGCGATGCGCGGGTTCGACTACGCCCAGATGGAGCGCGACCTCAACGACCTCGGCCGCGAGGGCTGGGAGGCGGTGGGCACGCTGTCGCCGAGCTACGGCGCCGGCCAGGCCATCGAGGTCGTGGTCGTCGTCAAGCGCCCCGCCGCCTGAGGTCGGCCGTGGGGGTAGGGGAGTCCCCCGAAATCGCTCAGGGTTGTCCCCCGAAGGTCCCGAAAACCCTGGGATCGCGGGGCTCGGGCGCCCTAGCGTCAGCCGCATGACCGCCGTCGACGCCGCCCGCCTGCAGTTCGCGCTGCTCGCCGGGACCCA
Source organism: Isoptericola sp. QY 916 (assembly GCA_026934365.1). Taxonomy (GTDB): domain Bacteria; phylum Actinomycetota; class Actinomycetes; order Actinomycetales; family Cellulomonadaceae; genus Isoptericola; species Isoptericola nanjingensis. Next base: position 18,421 of record JADHZE010000063.1, read on the forward strand.
CTTCCTCTTCGTCCTGGTGACGCTGGGGCTCGGGCCCGTCGTGGCGATCCTGCAGACCCGATGGGCGGCCGCCCGCGACGCCGGCCGGGCGGCGACGCTCGAGACCGCCACCCGCTTCTGGGGGCAGCTCTACCTCGTCAACTACGCGCTGGGCATCGCCGCCGGCATCGTCATGGAGCTGCAGCTCGGACTCCACTTCCCGGGCCTGCTCGACGTCGCCGGCGGCGTGTTCGGCGCCCCGCTGGTGATCGAGACGATGGCGGCGTTCTTCCTGGAGTCCACGTTCCTCGGGCTGTGGGTGTTCGGGTGGCACGTGCTGCCGCGCTGGGCGCACACGGCGGCGTTCTGGGCGGTGGTGGTCACCGGCTACCTGTCGGCGTTCACCGTGATGGTGGCGAACGGCTTCCTGCGGAACCCGGTCGGTGTCGAGATGGTGGACGGCGTCGCCCGCGTCACCGACGCCGCGGCCCTGGTCACCAACCCCGCAGCGCTGCTGTCCGCGCTGCACGTCGTAGGCGCCTGCCTCATGGCGGGCGCGTTCCTGCTGGTGGGCGTCAGCGCCTGGCACCTGCGCCGGGCGCCGTCGCGGCTGCCCGGGGTGATCGCCGCGGGCCTGCCGGGCGCCGTCATGTCGCCGGAGAACGACGTGTGGCGGCGCTCGATGCGGATCGGACTGGTCGCGGGCACCGTCGGCGCGTTCGTCGCGACCTCCTTCGGGTACGCGCAGTTCACCTACCTGCAGGACCTGCCCGGCGGCGACCCGCCGGTCGTGGGCATCGCCTACGGCGTGATGCAGGGCGTCGCCGGACTGGCGTTCGTCGTCGGGTGCGTGCTGCTGCTCCTGCTGCCCGGCAACGTGCTGTTCCGCCTCTGGCGGCCGCTGCGCACCGGCCTCTACGCCACGCTCACCGCGCTGCTGCCCGTGCCGTTCCTCACCGCGCTGCTCGGGTGGGCGGCCCGCGAGATCGGCCGCCAGCCGTGGGCGATCGCGGGCGTGCTGCGCACCGAGGACGCCGTCTCCGGCGCGTCCGCGGGCGCGGTGATCGCGTCCCTCGTCGTCCTCGTCGGCGTGATGGTCACCCTCGCCGTCGTCGACTGGTCGGTGATGGCGCGCCTCGCCCGCCGCGGCACGACGCGGCTCGCTCTCGGCGCCCCGCCCGCCCAGGTGCTGCACGACGCCGACACCGACGACGGCGACGGGCGCGACGACGGCGGCACCCGGCGCGAGGACCGCGCCGAGCTCCTCACCTTCGGAGGCACCCGATGAACGTCCTCGGCTGGGGCCTGCTGCTCTCCGTCCTGCTCGCGGGGTGGGCCGCGCTCGACGGCGCCGTCCAGGGCGGTGTGCCGCTGGTGCGCGCGCTCGGCGGCCGCGACGACGCGCGCCGTCGCACGGTGCTGGCCACGGTCGCGCCGTTCCTCCTGCTGGGGGAGGTGTGGCTGGTCGCCGCGGCGGGCGTGCTGCTCGCCGCCTTCGGCCACGTCGAGGCGACGCTCTGGGCGGCCGGGTACCCGTTCGTGGTGGCGCTGCTGGTGGCCTGGGTGGTGCGCGACGCCGCGCTCTGGCTGCGCAGCCGCCTGCCGTCGCCGGGCTGGCGCCGGGGGTGGGACGCCGTCGGGCAGGCGGCGAGCCTCGCGCTCCCGGCGGCGTTCGGTGCCCTGGCCGGCGTCGCGTGGGTGCGGTTCTCCGTGGTCGGGCCGCAGGCCGACGGCGGCTCCGGCGCGGCGCAGGCGCTCGCGCTCGGGCTTCCGGTCGTCACGGCGTCGATGGCGAGGCCGGAGAAGAGGAACACGGTGGCGGCGCCGAGGATCACGCCCACGAGCGTCACCGG
>JADHZE010000064.1 GCA_026934365.1 Isoptericola sp. QY 916
CAGCCTGCCCGTCCCCGGCCCCGCGGTGCCGGCCGAGCCGACCGTGCACGAGCCCGTGCCGGCCGAGCCGACCACCGCCACCGGTGCCCTGCGCATGACACGGCGGGAGCTGCGCGCCCAGGAGGCGGCCCGGCGGGCGGCGGAGCAGGGCGGGATGACCCGCATGCTGCGCGCCATCACCGGCTCGATCCCCGCGGTGCGCCCCGCACAGCCCGACGGGGCGTCCGAGGAGGGCGCCACCCGACCCGACACCTCCACGCCCGCGGGCCGCGCCGCCGCCTGGCGCGCGACCTGGGGCTTCGGCGACACCTCCCGGACCGGGCAGCCCGCCGACCCCACGACCGACAACGACGGGGAGAACCGATGAACCGCCGTACCACCCGCGGCCTGGCCGTGGCGAGCGCCCTCGTCGTGTCGTCGACGCTGCTCGCCGGCTGCGCCGACGAGCTGCCCCAGCCCCAGGCCGGCGAGGCGTTCAGCGGGCCCGTGCTGACCGAGGAGCAGGACACCCAGGTGTTCACCGCGGTCGCCGACACCGTGGCGAAGGCCGACAAGGCGCTCAAGAGCGACGCGCTCAAGCCGCGCGTGAGCGGGCCTGCGTACGAGGTGCGCAAGAGCCAGCTCGCCGTCGCCAAGAAGCGGGACAACGCGGAGTTCGTGACGGACATCCCGAGCGAGTCCCAGCAGATGATCATCCCGACCACCGAGGGATGGCCGCGCACCAGCTTCTCCATCACGTCCAGCACCGAGGACCTCGAGACGCCGCGCCTCGTGGCGTTCGAGCAGGCGTCCGCACGCTCGGACTACAAGATGTGGGCGTGGGTGCAGCTCATCCCCGGGCAGAGCATGCCGTACTTCGCCGACTCGGCCGTGGGATCGGACGCCGTCGCGGGGGACGACGACTCCCTGGCGGCCTCCCCCGTCGACGCCCTCGCGCAGTACGCGGACATCGTCACCCTCGGTGCCAAGAAGTCGTCCTTCACGAAGGGCTTCGAGCTGCCCGAGGGCGACCTGGTCGCGGCCGTCGCGGCCGACGCGGCGGCGTGGAAGGAGGTCGAGGGCTTCGAGGAGTCCGGGACCAAGTACACGCAGAAGTACCAGGCGCGCAAGGACGAGGTCCGCGCGGTCCGCACGGCCGACGGCGGGGCGCTCGTCATGGGCGTCCTCGACGGCAAGACCACGGTCGAGGCGGAGGAGGACGCCAAGGTGCCGGCCCTCTCCGAGACGCAGAAGGCGCTCCTCGGTGACGCCGCGCAGACGAACGTGCTGAACACCCGGTACACGGACATGGTCGCGTTGTACGTCCCGGCGAAGGGCTCCGACGAGAAGATCCGGCCGCTCGGCTACTCGCACGTGGCGACGGCGGCCTCGAACTGACGCTCCGCTCGTAGGATGGCGCCCATGACCAACCCCACGCCCGACCCGACCTTCAGCACGCGTGGCGCCGTCGACCTGTCGGCGCTGAACCGCCCGCAGTCGCCGCCCCCGGGGGAGCCCGGCGGCGCGCCGTCGGCGGGCGGCTACGTGCTGGACGTCACGGACGCGAACTTCCAGCAGGTGGTGCAGGACTCGACCACGTACCCCGTGGTCATGCTGCTGTGGATCCCCACCGACAAGGCCAACGCCGATCTCGGCGAGCTGCTGGGCCGGCTCGCGGAGGAGTACGCCGGCCGGTTCCTGCTCGGCCGCCTCGACGCGCAGGCCTACCCGCAGGTGGCGGCCGCCTTCCAGGTGCAGGGCGTGCCGACCGTCGTCGCGGTGCTGCAGGGCCAGCCCCTCCCGCTGTTCCAGGGGGCGGCGCCCGAGGAGCAGGTGCGCGGCGTGCTCGACCAGGTGCTGGCCGCGGCCGAGCAGAACGGTGTCACGGGACGCGCCCCCGCCCAGGGCGCCGAGGGCGAGGAGCCCGCGGAGGCCGTCGACCAGGAGCCGGTCGAGGAGCCGCTGCCGCCGCTGCACCAGGAGGCGTACGACGCCATCGAGCGCGACGACCTCGACACCGCCGTCGCGGCCTACGAGAAGGCGATCAAGCAGGACCCGAAGGACGCCCTCGCGGTGGCCGGCCTGGCGCAGGTGCGCCTGCTGCAGCGCACCCGCGGCGCCGACCTGCAGGCGGCCCGGACCGCGGCGGCCGACGCCCCGGCGGACGTCGAGGCGCAGCTCGCCGTGGCCGACATGGACATGCTCGGCGGCAAGGTGGACGACGCCTTCGCCCGCCTGCTCGAGCTGCTCCCCGGCGCCGACGCGGACGCGAAGGAGAAGCTCCGCGTGCGGCTCGTCGAGTACTTCGAGATCGTCGGGCCCACCGACCCGCGCGTGATCAAGGCCCGCCAGCGCCTGGCGATCAGCCTGTACTGACGCCCACGCCCGATGCGTCCCCGGGTCAGTCCGCGGGGCGCAGCACCAGCACGCCGAGCGGCGGCACCCGCAGTGTGGCGGAGTGCCGCCGCCCCTTCCAGGGCACGTCCTGGGCGTGCACGCGCCCGAGGTTGCCGACGCCGGAGCCGCCGTAGACCTCGGCGTCCGTGTTGAGGACCTCGTCCCAGGCGCCGCCGTCGGGCAGCGCGAGGCGGTACCCCTCGTGCGGCACGCCCGCGAAGTTCACGACCACGACGGCGGGGTCGCCGTCGGCGGACCGGCGCACCCACGAGAGCGTGTCGTGGTCGGCGTCGTCGGCGTCGAGCCACTCGAACCCGGCGGTGTCGAAGTCCCGCTCCCAGAGGGCGGGCGTGACCCGGTAGAGGGCGTTGAGGTCGCGGACCAGGCGCTGCACGCCGGCGTGGCCGGGAGTCTCGAGCAGCCACCAGTCGAGGCCGGAGCCCTCGTCCCACTCGGCGTCCTGCGCGAACTCCTGGCCCATGAACAGCAGCTGCTTGCCGGGGTGCGTCCACTGGTAGGCGAGGAAGGCGCGCACGCCCGCGAGCTGCTTCCACCGGTCGCCCGGCATGCGGCGCAGCAGGGAGCCCTTGCCGTGCACCACCTCGTCGTGGCTGACCGGCAGCACGTACTGCTCCGAGAACGCGTAGACCAGCGAGAACGTCAGCTCGTGGTGGTGGTAGCGCCGGTACATCGGGTCGTGCGCGACGTATCGCAGCCCGTCGTTCATCCAGCCCATGTTCCACTTCAGCCCGAAGCCGAGCCCGTCAGCGTCGGTGGGCCGGGTGACGCCGGGGAAGGCCGTCGACTCCTCGGCGATCATCATCACGCCGGGGGAGCGGCGGTAGGCGGTGGCGTTGGCCTCCTGCAGGAACGCGATGGCCTCGAGGTTCTCCCGCCCGCCGCGCACGTTCGGCTCCCACTCGCCGGGCTTGCGCGAGTAGTCGAGGTAGAGCATCGACGCGACGGCGTCGACGCGCAGGCCGTCGGCGTGGAACTCCTCGAACCAGTACGTGGCGTTGGCGACGAGGAAGTTCCGCACCTCGCGGCGACCGAAGTCGAAGACGAGCGTGCCCCAGTCGGGCTGCTCCCCGCGGCGGGGGTCCGGGTGCTCGTACAGCGGGCCGCCGTCGAACCGTGCGAGGGCGAACTCGTCGCGGGGGAAGTGACCGGGCACCCAGTCGAGGATGACGCCGACGCCGGCCTGGTGCAGGCGGTCCACGAGGTACCGGAAGTCGTCGGGGTGCCCGAACCGTGCGGTCGGCGCGTAGTAGCCGGTCACCTGGTAGCCCCACGACCCGCCGAACGGGTGCTCCGCCACGGGCAGCAGCTCGACGTGCGTGAAGCCCTGCTCGACGACATAGGCGGTCAGCTCCTCCGCGAGCTCGCGGTAGCCGAGCCCTGGCCGCCACGAGCCCAGGTGCACCTCGTAGACGCTCACCGGCCCCGCGTGCGGGTCGGACGCCGCGCGGCGCGCCATCCACTCGCCGTCCGCCCACTCGTACGCCGAGTCGACGACGACCGACGCCGTGGCGGGCGGCACCTGGGTGCCCTTGGCGAGCGGGTCCGCCTTGGCCCGCCACACGCGGTCGGCGCCCAGCACCTCGAACTTGTACCGGGTGCCCTCTCCCACGCCGGGCACGAACAGCTCCCACACGCCGCTCGCGCCGAGCGAGCGCATCGGGTGCACCGTGGTCCAGCGGTTGTGGTCGCCCACGAGGCGCACGCCCCGGGCGTTCGGCGCCCAGACCGCGAACGCCGTCCCGTCGACGTCGCCCAGCGCGCTCGGGAAGCGGCGGGGGTTGGCGCCGAGCGCCCGCCACAGCTCCTCGTGGCGGCCCTCGGCGATCAGGTGCAGGTCCACCTCGCCCAGGGTGGGCAGGAAGCGGTACGGGTCGTCGACGGTCTGGACGTCGTCGTCGTAGCGGGTCCGCACGCGGTAGTCCGGGGCGTGGCGCCCGCCGTCGGCGTCCACGCCCGCCGGCACCACCGACTCCCACACGCCCGCCGCCACGTGCCGGGCCGGGTGCTCGCCGTCCCCGGTCACGACCGTCACCTCGTCGGCCAGCGGCCGCAGCACCCGCACGACGGCCCAGGCCCGGTCGGCCGGCGAGCCGTCGTCGTCCAGCAGGTGCGGCCCGAGCACGGCGTGCGGGTCGTGCAGCGTGCCCTGGGCCAGGGCGGTCAGCACCTCGGGGTCGACGGGCGGTGGCGACGGCGTCATGCGCCCACGATTCCACGGACGTATGTCGGGCGCGTTCCGACGCGCGGCCCGGCCCCGGGCGCGGGCAGCGGCCCGGCGAGGCATACCATCCTGCTCGGGAAGGAGAGCGGATGGCTCGGATCACGATCGCGGACATCGCCCGGCGGGCCGGTGTGTCCACGGGGGCGGTGTCCTACGCCCTCAACGACCGCCCGGGCGTCTCCGACGAGACCAGGGCGCGGATCCTCGGGGTCGCGGCGGAGCTCGGGTGGGTGCCGAGCCAGGCGGCCCGGGCGCTGTCCGGCGCGCGGGTGGAGACGATCGGCCTGGTGCTCGCCCGCGCCCCGGAGACCCTGGGCTTCGAGTCGTTCTACATGCAGTTCATCGCGGGCATCGAGCAGGTGCTCACGGAGCGCTCGTACGGGCTGCTGCTGCAGGTCGTGCCCGACATGGACGCCGAGACCCAGGCGCACCGGCGCTGGCACGCCGCCCGCCGCGTCGACGGCGTGATCGTGGTCGACCCCCGCAAGGACGACCCCCGGATCGCGGCGCTGTCGGAGCGCGACGCCCTGCCCGCCGTCGTCGTGGGGGACCCCGAGTTCGCGGGGAACCTGCCCGCGGTGTACACCGACGACGCCACGGCCCTCCGCGAGTGCGTGCGCTACCTCGCCGGGCTGGGGCACCGCAGGATCGGCCGCGTGTCCGGCACGGAGGGCTTCGGGCACACGACCATCCGTGACCTGGCGTTCGACGACGAGGCGACGCGCGCGGGCGTGGTCGCCCGGGTGGCGCGGGCGGACTTCACGCCGGACTCCGGTGCGGCCGCCACCCGCTCCCTGCTGGAGACGGACGACCCCGTGACGGCCGTGATCTACGACAACGACGTCATGGCGTTCGCCGGCCTCGGGGTCGCGCACGGGCTCGGGGCCCGCGTGCCCGAGGACGTCTCGCTGGTGGCCTGGGACGACTCGCCGCTGTGCCAGGCGGCGTACCCCCAGCTCACGGCGCTCAGCCACGACGTGACGAGCTACGGGGCGCACGTGGCCCGGCGGCTGTTCGAGCGGATGGCCGGGGCCGAGGCGCGGGCGTACCGCGACTCGACCCCGACGCTCACGGTGCGGGGGAGCACCGGCCCGCCTGCCTAGGCCGGAGCGAGGTGCAGCACGATCGCCTGGACGGGCCACAGCGTCGGCAGCTGCAGCCCGACCTCGGCGAGCACCCGGCCGGGGAGGGTGACCGGTCCGTCGCCGAGCCAGCCCGGCGTGACCCAGCCCCAGCGTGACTCCCCGATCTCGTCCCGCAGCCGCACGGTGTACCGCCGCTCCGGGTCGAGACCGTCGATCCGCAGCCGCTCCGCGAGCGCCTCCTCGGGCGACGCGACGGTCGCGACGGTGACGACGGCCTCCGACCGGTCCTCGGCGACCACGGTGCGCGCCCGCAGGGCGGGGTCGGCGGTGTCGGGGTGTCGCACGGTGCCCGAGTGCAGGAGGCCGCGGAGCTCCTTGTAGAGCGCCGCGAACGCGGTGATCCGGGCGGTCTCCTCCGGGGTGCAGCTGAGGATGTCCCACTCGAACCCGGCGGAGCCCTGCAGCGACGTGGCGATCCGGTACGACAGGTCGGTGGCACGCCCGGAGGAGTGCGCGGGCGAGGGCCCGACGTGCGCGCCGACCAGCTCGGGGGGCAGCACCAGCTCGGTCCAGCGCTGGACGTCCTGCCGCTCCACCGGGTCGTTGGAGTCGGAGGCCCAGACCCTGTCGGTACGGGCGAGGATGCCGAGGTCGGTGCGCGCCCCGCCGGAGGAGCACGACTCGATCTCCAGCGCGGGGTGGTCCTCCCGGAGCCGGTCCAGGAGCCGGTACGTGGCCAGCGTCTGGGCGTGCGTGCCGGGCGCGCCGTCGTGGACGGGCTCGACCAGGTCCCGGTTGTGGTCCCACTTGACGAAGTCGATGCCGAGGTCCCTCACGAGCGCGGACAATTGCCCCCGGACGTGCTCCCACGCGTCGGGGTTCGCCAGGTCGAGCACGTACTGGGTGCGGAACGACAGGCCGTCGGGCGACGGCACGGAGGCGGGGTGGGCCAGGATCCAGTCGGGATGCCGGCGCGCGAGGTCCGAGTCGAGGTTGACCATCTCCGGCTCGAACCACAGGCCGAGCTGCATCCCCAGGCCGTGCACCAGCTCGGCGAGCGGCTCGAGGCCGTCGGGCCACACGCCTCGGTCGACCACCCAGTCGCCGAGACCCCTGGTGTCGTCCCGGCGCGCGGGGAACCAGCCGTCGTCGAGGACGAAGCGCTCGACCCCCACCTCCGCCGCCCGCCGGGCGAGCGCAAAGAGGCGCTCGGGGTCGTGGTCGAAGTACACCGCCTCCCAGGTGTTGAGCACGAGCGGCCGGGGCGAGCGCGGGTGCTGGGGGCGGGCGCGCAGCCAGGTGTGGAACCGTGCCGCGACGCCGTCGAGGCCGCCGTCCGACCAGGCGAAGTACGCCGTCGGCGCGCGGTACGACTCGCCGGGCGCCAGGACGAGCTCGCCGGGTCGCAGGAGCTCTCCCGCGCCGAGCAGCGAGACGTGCTCGGTGACCCGGTCGACGCGGTGGCGCACGTCGGCGCTCCACCCCAGGTGGGCGGCCCACACCCGGCCGTCCCCGGCGCGGGGCGCGCCCTCGGAGGCGAGGGTCACCCAGGGGGCGTCGTGGCCGCCGCGGCCCCGGCGGGACTCGCGCACGGTGGTCCCCCGTGGCATCGGGGTCGTGAGCGGGGACTTCTCGCGCGTCCACCGGCCGCCGAACGTGGTGAGGTGGTCGGCCGTCTTCGGCACGGGCAGGGTCGCCTCGAGCCAGGCGACCTCGAGCCGGTCGGCGCCGTCGTTGACGAGCTCGTGGTCGAGCACGACGAGGCCGCCGGGGCCGACCTCCACGCGGGTGCGCAGGGTGAGGCCGCCGGTGGCGTCGGTGGCGGTGATGATCGCGGTCGCCTCGTCCGGGCGGCCCACGGAGGACTCCCACCGGGGGTACACGGGCCGGCCGGCACGCGTGACGAGGAGGCCGGGCCGGCCGGACCAGCCGTCGGACTCCTGCGGCAGGAGCGGCAGGCGCCAGGCGGCGTCGAGGGTGCCGGGCGGCGTCTGGCGGCTGGTCGCCCGGAGGAGGGCGTCGGCGGCGTCGTCGTCGAGCGGACCGAGGTCCGCACCCCAGTGCACGACGGCGGGCAGGCCGTGCGTCGGCAGATGGAGGACGAGGGCGGTCCCGTCGCGGTGCAGGACGTGGTGGGCGGTGGTCACAGGGCTCCGATCGTGGCGGGCTGGTCGGGTTCGGGGTCGGGCGTGAGGTCGGTCGACGGTCGGGGTCGGGCACGCCCCAGCGGCAGGCCCGGGTCGGGCGCGCCGCGCAGCACCGTGAGAGCGCCGCCGACGGCGGCGGCCGTGGCGACCTGTCCGGAGAGCGCCACCCGGGGCGGGCTGAGGGTGCGGCTGAGGGCGTGCTCGGACAGCGCGGCGCCGACGACGCGGCGGTACAGGGGGCCGGCCGTCGCGAACGCTGGGCCGGCGAGCAGCACGGTGTCCACGTCGAAGAGGTTGACGAGGACGGTGGCCGCCTGGCCGACCCGGCGGGCGGACCGGGTGAGCAGGTCGGTGGCGGCGGCGTCGCCGTCGCGCGCGGCGCGGGCCACGCGCTCGAAGTCGGCGAGCGTGTCCTCGGCGGGTCCCCGCACGCCCCAGCGCTCGGCGACGTCGCCGCGGGCCAGGGCCTGGGTGACGACGGCCGCCGGGCCCGCCTCCGCCTGCGTGCACCCGCGGTTGCCGCAGACGCAGGCGGAGCGTGCGTCCGGGAGCGGGACGTGGCCGATCTCGACCGCGTTCGAGGCACGCCCGCGGTAGGCGACGCCGTCCACGACGACGGCCCCGCCGATCCCCGAGGCCATGTAGACGAGCCCGAACGTCTCGGTGTCGAGGTCCCGCGTCCACAGCTCGCCCACGGCCGCCGCGGTCGCGTCGTTCTCGAGCAGCACGGGCAGGCCCAGCCCGGCGGCGAGGCGCGCCGTCAGCGGGAACCTCTCCCACGCGGGCGTGGGCTGAGCGGTGAGGAGCATGCCCCGCTCCCGGTCCTGCGGGCCGTGGGTCACGAGGCCCACGCCGAGCACACGGTCGCGGGGGACGCCGGCGCTCGCGAGCAGGTCGCCCACGTGGTCGACGAGCGTCCCCACGGTCCGGTCGGGCGACCGCCGTCCGGAGCCCCGCAGCCCGGCGCTCGCGACCGTCGCGCCGGCGAAGTCGACGACCACCGCCGTCGTGGTCGTCAGGTCGACCTGGATGCCCACGGCGTACCCGGCGTCCGCCGTGACGCTCAGCAGGCGGCGCGGCTGGCCGCGGCCGCGCTGCTGGACCCCGGTCTCGTGCACCAGACCGAGGTCCAGCAGCCCCCGGACGACGTGCGTGACGGTGGGGGAGGTGAGGCCGGAGAGCCGGGCCAGCTCCACCCGGCTGATCGACCCGCGGGTCCGCACGAGATCGAGCAGACGGCGCGACGAGACGACCTGCGCGACGCCGTCCAGCAGCATCTACCGCCTCCTTGCGTGAGTGACCTACAGCACTTGACCGCTTAAGTTAACCATGGCAAGAATACCCACGAGCGCCGACGACGGCGCCGCTGGAGCCGGCTCTGGTGCCGGCACGAGAAAGGACCGCAGATGTTCCTCAGGACAGGAATCCGTCGGCGCGGCGCGGTGCTCGCCGGTGTCGCGGCCCTCGGTCTCGCCCTCGCGGCGTGCTCCGGGGGCGGCTCGGCCGGCAGCTCGGGCGGCTCGGGCGGGGGCGCGGACAGCACGCTCGTCGCGTACACCGGCCAGGCCGGCGACTACCAGATCAACTTCAACCCGTTCTCGCCCTCGAAGATCGGCGGCCTCGGGACCATCTACGAGCCCCTGTTCTTCTACAACAAGGCCGAGGTGCGGGACCCGGTGCCGCTGCTGGGCACCGAGCAGGTGTGGAACGACGACGGCACGGAGCTGTCCGTCACGCTGCGCGAGGGCGTCACCTGGAGCGACGGCGAGTCCTTCACCGCGAAGGACGTGGAGTTCACCTTCACCCTCCTCAAGGACAACCCCTCGATCAACAGCGGCGGCTTCGACGGGACGGCGAAGGCGGTCGACGACACCCACGTGACGTTCACGTTCGAGCAGCCCGCGTTCGTCAAGGGCCCGGACGTGATGAACACGCCGATCGTGCCCGAACACCTGTGGAAGGACATCAACCCCGTCGAGGACGTCATCGAGAACCCCGTGGGCACGGGGGCCTACCTGCTCGACAGCTTCAAGCCGCAGGCGTTCACGTACAAGGCGAACCCCGACTACTGGGGCGGTGAGCCCGCCGTCACGAACATCCGCTTCCTGTCGCTGTCGGGCAACCAGGCCGGCGCCGACGCGATCGCGGCGGGCACGGTCGACTGGCAGACCGGCCCCATCCCGGACATCCAGAACACCCACCAGAACTTCCCGAGCTACGACGCGTACACGCAGTGGCAGAACCAGATGGTGCTGTCCACCTGCTCGAGCGCGGAGATGGGCTGCACGGGTCCGCAGACCGACCCCGCCGTCCGCAAGGCGCTGTACTACGCGATGGACCGCACCCAGCTCAACAAGCTGGCGTTCATGGAGACGGCGAACGAGATGTCCCCGGTCTTCACGCTGACCCCCAGCCAGGACGAGTTCGTCTCGGACGCGGTGACCGAGAAGACCGCCCCGATGACGGCCGACCCCGACAAGGCGGCGCAGCTGCTCGAGGACGCCGGCTGGGCGAAGGGCTCGGACGGCATCTACGCCAAGGACGGCGAGAAGCTCACGCTCACGGTCGAGGTCGTGACCGGGTGGACGGACTACATCACCGCCCTGGACACGATGGCCTCCCAGGCGAAGGCGGCCGGCATCGACCTCCAGACCGCGCAGTCGTCGTGGAACGAGTGGACGGAGAAGAAGGGGTCGGGCAAGTTCGAGCTCGCGATCGACTCCCTGTGGCAGGGACCCGCTCCCGACCCGTTCTACCTCTACAACTACTTCTTCGACTCGGGCTCCGGCGCGAAGGTCGGCAAGTCCGCGGGGAACAACTACTCGCGGTACTCCAACCCCGAGGTCGACAAGGCGCTCGACGAGCTGGCGAAGCTCCCGCTCGACGACGCGGCGGCGCGCCAGCCGTACTTCGACACGATCCAGGAGCAGATCCTCGAGGACATGCCGTACGTGCCGATCCTCACCGGCGGCACGACGAGCGTGTGGAACACGGCGAAGTTCAGCGGCTGGCCGTCCGACGACGACCTCTACGCGTTCCCGGCCGTGTGGTCCGCGATGGACGCCGCCGAGATCTTCAAGAAGATCCAGCCGGCCGGCTGACATGACCCGAGACGTCGTCCCCGAGGAAAGCACCCTGCCGTGAACTACTTCCTGCGCAAGATGGGCTTCTACGTCGTGGCGCTGTGGGCCGCGCTGACGTTGAACTTCGCGATCCCCCGGCTCCTCCCGGGCAACCCGGTCGACATCCTGCTCGCCAAGCTGCAGCAGCGCGGCGGGACGGTGACGCCCGAGACCCGGGAGGCGTACGCCCTCCTCCTCGGGGGCGACGACTCCCAACCGTTGTGGAACCAGTACGTCGACTACCTGAACAACCTCGTCCACGGTGACCTGGGCGTGTCCGTCAGCTACTACCCGGCGCAGGTCACGGACGTCATCGCGCAGTCGCTCCCGTGGACGGTGGTCCTGGTGGGCATCGCCACCGTGATGGCCGCCGTCCTGGGCGTGACGCTCGGGGCGTTCGTCGGGTGGAAGCCCGGCACCTGGCTGGACTCGCTGATCCCGGCGACCACCCTCCTGGCGGCGGTGCCGTACTTCTGGCTGGCGCTGATCCTGGCGTACGTCCTGGCCCGCGTGCTCGGCTGGTTCCCGCTGCAGGGCGGCTACGACGTCGTCCTCGACCCCGGCTGGAACGCGGAGTTCATCCTCTCCGCGATCCACTACGGCGCCCTGCCGGCGCTGACGATCGTGCTCGCCTCCGTCGGGGGCTGGCTGCTCGGGATGCGCAACATGATGGTCTCCACGCTGTCCGAGGACTACGTGCTCACCGCCGAGGCCAAGGGGCTGTCCCCGCGCACGGTGCTGCGCTCCTACGCCTCGCGCAACGCCATGCTGCCGTCGGTCGCCGGTTTCGCGATCTCGCTCGGGTTCGTCGTCTCGGGCTCGGTGATCACCGAGCAGGTGTTCTCGTACCCCGGCATCGGCGGACGCCTGCTCGGGGCCGTGACCAACAACGACTACGCGCTCATGCAGGGGCTGTTCCTCGTCATCACGCTCGCCGTGCTCGGCGCGAACCTCGTGGTCGACCTGCTGTACGGCCTGATCGACCCGCGCACCCGAGCCCGGTCCTGAGAGGAGGCACCGTCATGACGAACCTGAGTCCTGCGAACGAACCGTCCCTCGTGGACGAGGCCGAGGCCGAGGAGGTGGCGCGCGACCGCGCCGGCGGCGCGCCGCGCTCGGGCTGGCGCATGCTCCTGCCCACGATGACGCCCTGGCTGGCCGTCGGCCTGGTGCTGGTCGGCGTCATCACGCTCTTCGGCATCTTCGGCCCGTACCTGGTCGGCGACCCTCGGCAGATCCGCGACATCGGGCTGACCCCGCCGTCGGCCGACTTCCTGCTCGGCACCACGCAGACCGGCCAGGACGTGCTCGCCCAGCTGGCGTACGCGACCCGCGGCTCGCTGCAGATCGGCCTGCTGGTCGGCGTGCTGGCCACCGCCCTGTCCGCGTTCTTCGGCATCTACGGCGCCTACCGCGGCGGCTTCGCCGACGAGGCGTTCTCGCTGCTCTCGAACGTCTTCCTGGTGATCCCCGGGCTGCCCCTCGTGATCGTCATCTCCGGCTTCGTGCCGCGCGAGAGCCGTGGCCTGTGGACCATCGCCGTCGTGCTGGCGGTGACGAGCTGGGCCGCGTCGGCGCGGGTGCTGAGAGCCCAGACCCTGTCCGTGCGCAACCGTGACTACGTCGCGGCGTCGAAGGTCTCGGGCGAGAAGCCGTGGCGCGTCATCGTCGTCGAGATCCTGCCGAACCTCCTGCCGGTGATCGCGTCGCAGTTCGTCTTCGCGGTCATCGCGGCGATCCTCGGCGAGGCCGGCCTGTCGTTCATCGGCCTCGGGGCGTCGAACTCCGCGACGCTCGGCACGATGCTCTTCTACGCGCAGAACGGCTTCGCCCTCTCCCTCGGGGCCTGGTGGTGGTTCGTGCCGCCGGGCCTGGTGATCGCGCTGTTCGGCATGGGCCTGTCGCTCATCAACTTCTCGATCGACGAGATCATCAACCCCAAGCTCAAGAACCTGCGCCAGCACCGCAGGCGGGCCCGCAAGGCCGCCCGCCTCGAGCGCGAGCTGGCCCGCGCGCACCGCCGGTCGCGCCCGCAGGAGCCGGACGCGGTCCGCGAGGCGGATGGCGCGAAGGAGGTGTCCGCGCGATGACGACGACCCTGGTGCAGGACGAAGGGACCGCCGCCCGCGGCGGTCGGACGGAACCGGTCCTCACGGTCTCGGACCTCACGGTGGTCTACGAGGTGGAGCAGCCGGTCACGGCGGTGAAGGACGCGAGCCTCACGCTGCACCGCGGGGAGATCCTCGGCCTCGCCGGCGAGTCCGGCTGCGGCAAGACGACGCTCGCCTACGCGGTCAACCGGCTGCACCGGCCCCCGGCGCGGATCGCGTCCGGGAGCATCACCTTCCACGACCGCGACGGCGCGGACGTCGACGTGCTCGCCCTGGAGGACTCCGCGCTGCGCGCGTTCCGCTGGGACAAGCTGTCGATGGTCTTCCAGGGCGCGATGAACGCCCTCAACCCGGTGACCACCGTGCGCGCACAGCTGCGGGACACGCTGCTGGCCCACCGGCCGGGCACGCCGCGGGCCGAGGTGCGCCGCCGGTCGGAGGAGGTGCTGACCCGCGTCGGCGTGGACCCGCGGCGCCTCGGGTCGTACGCGCACGAGCTGTCCGGCGGCATGCGCCAGCGCGTCATGATCGCGATGGCGATGCTGCTGGAGCCCCAGATCATGATCATGGACGAGCCGACGACGGCGCTCGACGTCGTCGTGCAGCGCGACATCCTGCGCGAGATCGTGCGGCTGCGCGACGAGCTCGACTTCGCGGTCGTGTTCATCACCCACGACCTGCCCCTGCTGCTCGAGATCAGCGACCGCATCGCGGTCATGCTGGCGGGCGAGATCGTCGAGCTCGACACCGCCCAGCGGCTGTACCGCGAGGCGCGCCACCCGTACACCCGCAAGCTCCTCGGCTCGTTCCCGAGCCTGTCGGGGGAGCGGGGCGGCTTCATCCGCAGCGGCGTCGACGACTTCGCCGACGCCGGCACACCCGTGCAGAACGGTCAGGAGGACCGAGCATGACCCGCGTCCACGTGTCCGACCTGGTCAAGGACTACTCGATCCGCACGGGGCTGCGCCGGTCGCGGCTGCGCGCCGTCGACCACGTGAGCCTCGACCTGGTCCCCGGGCGCACCGTGGCCCTGGTGGGGGAGTCGGGCTCCGGCAAGTCGACCATCGCGAAGATCCTCACGCGCATGGAGAAGCCGACGTCGGGGACGGTCGACGTGCGCCTCGACGACGACACCCCGGTCCAGGGTTCGCTGTACCGGCGCCAGGTGCAGATGGTCTTCCAGGACCCGTTCGCGTCGCTCAACCCGTTCCACTCGATCGAGCACCACGTCGCCCGACCGCTGCGGATCCACCAGCGCACCCGCACGGCGCAGGAGACGCACGAGCGGGTGGTCGAGATGCTCGAACGGGTCAACCTCACGCCCGCCGAGGACATCGCCCCGCGCCGGCCGCACGAGCTGTCCGGCGGCCAGCGGCAGCGCGTCGCGATCGCCCGTGCCCTCGCCCCGGGCGCCCAGGTGCTCATCGCCGACGAGCCCGTGTCGATGCTCGACGTGTCGATCCGGCTCGGCGTCCTCAACCTGCTCGGCCGCCTGCAGCGCGAGGACCGCCTCGCCGTCCTGTACATCACGCACGACCTGGCGACCGCCCGGCACTTCTCCGACGAGATCGTCGTGCTGTACCGGGGGCGGGTCGTGGAGCGGGGGCCCGCGGACGCGGTGATCCTCGACCCGCACCACGACTACACCAAGCTCCTCGCGACGGCGGCCCCGGACCCCGAGCGCGTCGACCGCGTGAGCCTCACCCAGGAGGGCACGGACCGCGGCGACATCGACAACAGCGTCTGCTACGACCACTTCGCGGGCGAGTGGCAGGAGGCCGGGGTGCCCGCGGCGCAGGCGCGCGGCGGGGCGGCCGCCCGGAGCACGTCGTGACGGCGGCGCCCCCCGCCGGGACGCGCTGGCCGACCGACGGCCTGTCCTACGGCGGCGACTACAACCCCGAGCAGTGGCCGCGGGAGGTGTGGGACGAGGACGTGCGTCTCATGCGCGAGGCGGGCGTCAACATCGTGACCCTCGGCGTCTTCGCCTGGGGGACCGTGGAGACCGCCGACGGCGTGCGGGACTGGTCGTGGCTGGACGACGCGATCGAGCTGCTGCACGCCCACGGGATCGCCGTGGACCTGGCCACCCCCACCGCGGCGCCGCCGAGCTGGCTCCTCACCGCGCACCCCGGCATCGCCCCGGTGCTCGCCGACGGGTACCGCGAGCCCGCCGGGGGACGCAACGCGTGGTGCCCGGAGTCGGCGGTCTACCGCCGGTACGCGCTGCGCCACGTCGAGGCCCTCGCCCGCCGCTACGGGAACCACCCGGCCGTGCGCCTGTGGCACGTGGGGAACGAGCTCGGCGGCGGCAACGCCCGCTGCTACTGCGACGACTCCGCGGCGGGGTTCCGCCGGTGGCTGCGCGACAGGCACGGCAGCCTCGAGGGGGTCGACGCCGCGTGGGGCACCGCCCAGTGGGGGCACCGGTACGGCGAGTGGGACGAGATCATGCCGCCGCGCGGCCGGCACGGCGCCCCCAACCCCGGGCTCTACCTCGACTACGAGCGCTACTCGTCGGACGCGCTGCTGGCGCACTACCTGGCGGAGAAGGAGGTCCTCGAGCGGCACTCCGCCGTGCCCGTCACGACCAACCTCATGGTCGGCGCCGGCGCCCAGGTGGTCGACTACGCGTCGTGGGCGCCGCACACGGCCGTCGTCGCCAATGACCACTACACGCTGGTCGGCGACCTCCCGACGGGCGACCGCGAGCACGACCTCGCCTTCGCCGCCGACCGGGTGCGCGGGATGTCCCCGGGGCGGCCGTGGCTGCTGATGGAGAGCTCGACCGGAGCCCCGAGCTGGCAGCGCCGCAACCGCGCCAAGGACCCCGGGGAGATCGTGCGGCACTCGCTCGGCCACGTGGCCCGGGGGTCGGACGGCGCGATGTTCTTCCAGTGGCGCGCCTCGCGCGCCGGCGCCGAGCAGTTCCACTCGGCGATGCTCCCGCACAGCGGCACCCGGTCGCGGGTGTGGCAGGAGGTCGTCGAGCTGGGCGGCCACCTGCGCTCGCTGGCGGAGGTCGCCGGGACGGCCGTCGAGGCCGCCCGGGCCGCGATGGTGGTCGACGACCCCGCCGGGTGGGCCCTCCAGCACGGCCTCATGCCGCACCGCGAGCTGTCCTACGGCCGGGAGCTGCGGGCCTGGCACCGGGCCCTGTGGGACCGGCAGGTGCTGTGCGACGTCGTGCCGCCCGGTGCGCCGCTCGACGGCTACGACCTCGTCGTCGTGCCGACGCTCCTGGTCGTCGACGACGACACGGCCGCGCGGCTCGCCGCCGTCCCCGCGCGGGGCGGCACCCTGCTGGTGACCTACCTGTCCGGCGTCTGCGACGACGACGGCCAGGTCCGCACCGGCGGCTTCCCGGCCGCGTTCGCCGACGTGCTCGGCGCCTGGAGCGACGAGCTCTACCCCCTCCAGGAGGGGCAGGCCGTCCGGCTGGACGACGGCGGCGAGGCGACCGAGTGGACCGAGCGGGTCCACCTGGACGGGGCCGAGGCCGTGGTCCGGTACGCCTCGAGCTCGCTCGCGGGCGGGCCGGCGGTGACCCGGCGCGAGATCGGCGACGGCGCCGCCTGGTACGTCTCGGCGGCGCTCGGCGCGGACGGCGTGGGGCGGCTCGTCGACCGGCTCCTCGCGGACGGCGGCGTGCCGCGCGTCCTCGACGCGGCGCCCGGGCTCGAGGCGGTGCGCCGCCGGGGTGACGACCGCTCCTACCTCTTCCTCCTCAACCACACCGGCGACGAGCAGAAGGTCGCCGCCGCCGGACACGACCTGCTGTCCGGGGCGGAGGTCGGGCCGCTGACCACCGTGCCCGCCGGCGGCGTGCGCGTCCTGCGCGAGCCGCGCCGTCCGGCGTCCGTCTGAGCCACCTGCGACCCTGACCGGGTCGGCACCCAGCGAACTCCCTGCGAACCACGAAGGACTCCGCCATGACGCACCTCCCCACGACCTTCCGCGCCCTGCACCAGGGGTGGAGCCTGACCGCCGCGGAGCTCGCGGCCGACGCGCCCGACGGCGTGGCGCCGGCGCTCGCGGACGGGATCCCCGCCGTGGTGCCCGGCGAGGCGCACCTCGACCTCCGCCGCGAAGGGCTGGTCGACGAGCCCTTCGACGGCGACAACGAGGCGGCGCAGCAGTGGATCGGCGACACGGCGTGGCGGTACGCGACGACGTTCGCGTGGCGGCCGGGCGACGCGGCGCGGCACGACGTCGTCGCGCTCGGCCTCGACACCGTGGCGACGGTGGAGCTCAACGGGGTGGAGCTCGGGCGGACCGAGAACATGTTCCGGTCCTTCCGCTGGGACGCCCGCGACGCGCTGCGCGAGGGCGACAACTCCCTCGTCGTCACGTTCGCCGCGCCCGTGCCCGAGGCGCTGGCCCGGGCCGAGCGCGACGGGGTGCTGCCGTCGACCAACCATCACGAGTACAACCAGCTGCGGAAGATGGCCTGCTCGTTCGGCTGGGACTGGGGGATCGACGTCGCCGGTGCCGGCATCTGGAAGCCGATCGGCCTCGACTCCTGGTCCGGGGTACGCATCGCCGCGGTGCGGCCGCTGGTCGACGTCGTGGCGGGGCCCGACGGCGCGCACGACGGCGTCCTGGTCGCGCACGTCGAGATCGAGCGCGACGGCGAGGCGGCCGACGGCGAGGTCCCGCTGCGCGTGACCCTCACCGGGCCGGACGGCGAGCGGCTCGTGGCCACGGGCAGCGTGCCCGCGGGGCAGGCGCAGGGCGCGGTGACCGTCGAGGTGCCCGGCGTGCGCCGGTGGTGGCCGGTCGGCCACGGGGACCAGCCGCTGTACGACGTCGAGGTCACGGCCGACGGCGCCCGCTGGGCGGGGCGCGTCGGGTTCCGCACGGTGGAGCTGGACACCACGCCCGACGAGGCCGGCGCGCCGTTCCTGCTCAAGGTCAACGGCGAGACGGTGCTCGTCCGTGGGGCGAACTGGATCCCCGACCACGCGTTCCTCACGGAGATCGACCGCGACCGGTACGCGCGCCGGGTCGACGACGCCCTCGAGGCGAACATCAACCTGCTCCGGGTGTGGGGCGGCGGCATCTACGAGTCCGACGACCTGTACGACCTCGCCGACGAGAGCGGCCTGCTCGTGTGGCAGGACTTCCCGTTCGCCTGCGCCGCGTACAGCGAGGACGAGCCGATGCGCGCCGAGGTGGAGGCCGAGGCCCGCGAGAACGTCACGCGGCTCAGCCCGCACCCGTCGCTCGTCATCTGGAACGGCAACAACGAGAACACGTGGGGCTCGGTCGACTGGGGCTGGGCCGGCCGGCTGGGCGGCCGCCCGTGGGGCGACCTGTACTACCGCGAGCTGCTGCCAGGCGTGCTCGCCGAGCTGGACCCCACGCGCCCGTACTCGCCGGCGAGCCCGTACTCGTTCGGCGACTACCGCCACCCGAACGACGAGCGCTACGGCACCATGCACATCTGGGACGTGTGGAACCGGGAGGACTACTCCGTGTACGCCCGTTACCGGCCGCGGTTCCTGTCGGAGTTCGGCTTCCAGGGCCCGCCCGCCTGGTCGACGCTCACGCGCGTGGTCCACGACGAGCCGCTCGACCCGTTCGGGCACCAGATGCTCGTGCACCAGAAGGCGCACCTGGGCAACGCCAAGCTCGAGCGCGGCTGGCAGGGGCACCTGCCCGACCCGGCGACGATCGAGGACTGGCACTGGACGACGCAGCTCAACCAGGCGCACGCCGTGCGCTTCGGCATCGAGCACGTACGGTCGCTGACGCCCCACAACACCGGCGCCATCGTGTGGCAGCTCAACGACAACTGGCCCGTGGTGTCGTGGGCGGCGGTCGACCACGACGAGCACCGCAAGCCGCTGTGGCACGCCCTGCGCGCCGCGTACGCGCCGCGGCTGGCCACCTTGCAGCCGCGCGCGTCGGACGAGGCGAGGGCCGCCGCGTGGGAGGGGCTGGAGCCGGCGCCCGACACCGTCGCGCTCGTCGTCGTCAACGACACCGGCGAGCGTCTGGCCGGGACCTGGACGGTCACGCGCGAGGCGCTGGACGGGTCGGTCCTGGCCAAGGCGACCGTCGACGTCGACGCGCCCGCCCGCGGCGCGGCGACGGTGACCGTGCCCACCGAGGTCGCCACGTTCGACGACGTGGCCGCCGAGGTGCTCGTGGCGACGGCCGACGACCCCGAGTCAGGCGTGGCGGCCGCGCTGCGGTACGGGGCCGAGGTCGTGGACCAGCGGCTCGACCCGAGCCCGGTGCGGATCGAGGCGTCACCCGTCCCCGGGGGCTGCGAGCTGCGGCTGACCGCGACCTCGCTCGCCCGCGACATCTTCTGCCCGGTCGACGTGGTGGACCCGGAGGCGCGCGTCGACGCCGGGCTCGTCACGCTGCGTGCGGGCCAGAGCGTGACGCTCCGGATCACCTCGCCCGGGGGCGACCCGGAGGCGTTCGCCGCCGCGGTGCGCACGGCGAACGACCTGCTCGGCGGGGTCAGCGCGGCCGGGTGAGCACGCGGTCGACGGCCGACAGGGGGATGTGCACCCACGTCGGCCGTTGCCGCGTCTCGTAGACCACCTCGTAGAGCGCCTTGTCCAGCACGAGGGCGGCGAGGACGGCGTCGGCGGTGGGCGGGTCGAGCTCGGGCGGCCGGCGGGTGGTGAGCCCGCTGACGGCCGCGGACGTGTCGGCGGACCGTCGGTAGCGGGCGAGGAAGGCGTGCACGGACTCCGCCTCCCACCACGGGTCGGGCGCTCCGCCGACGGCGGCCGCGTACGCGAACGAGCGGACCATCCCCGCGACGTCGCGCAGGGGGAGGTCGGGAGCCGTGCGCTCGGCGGCGGGCCGCTGCGGCTCGCCCTCGAAGTCGAGCAGCTTCCACCCGGTCTCGCCGTGCAGCGCCTGGCCGAGGTGCAGGTCGCCGTGCACGGTCTGCAGGCGCAGCCGGGGCAGGCGGCCCTGCAGGTCGTCGAGCAGCGCGTCGATCGCGGGGGCCCGGGCCGCCAGCCCGGGCGCCTCGGCGACGGCGAGCGCCGCCCGGTCGCGCAGGCCCCCGACGAACGTCGCCGGGTCGAGGAGCGGGAC
>JADHZE010000065.1 GCA_026934365.1 Isoptericola sp. QY 916
TGCCCGTCACCCGGCAGGCCATCGCGAAGCACCTGGCGGTGCTGCACGAGGTCGGACTCGTGGGGGCGGTCCAGGTCAGGCGGCGCGGCTCGCTCACGCTGGTGCGCGGCTTCGCCGACCGGCTGCCGGCCGCCGACGCGGGCATCGACCACGTCCTGTCCTCCCTCGCCCTGCACCACGTGCCCCTGGACGAGAAGCGCCGGTTCGCCGCCGAGCTCGTCCGCGTCCTGCGCCCCGGCGGCACGGTCACGATCGCGGACCTCGACGCGCCCGGGCACGGCGGCGAGCACGGTCACGACAGCGGGCACGACAGCGGGCACGACCACGGGCACGGCGGGCACCGTCACCACCGGGAGATCGGGGCGAACCAGCACCGCGACGACAACGCCGACGGCGGGATCCAGCGCCTGCTCACGGACGCAGGGCTCGTGGACGCACGGGAGGTCGCGCGCGCGACGTTCATGGACACCCCCGTGATGTGGGTGCAGGCGCGACGCCCCTGACACCCGACGCCGGCAGGCGTCAGGACTTCCCGGCCTCGGCCTCGGCGGCGACGAACTCGGGCGGCGGGGCGAACTGGGAGAGCACGAGGTCGGCGCCGAACGGGTCGCGGATCGTCGCCTCCCGGGTCCACTCGGTGTCCTCGGTGGCGTGCACGACGGCGCCGCCCCGCTCGGCGGCCTCGGCGGCGGCGTCCCGGTCGGCCACCGCGAACACGACCGACCACCGCGCCGGCCCGTCGGCGGGCAGCACCCCCGCCACGACGTCCGAGAACGCCGGCGGGACGAACTCCTGCCGCTCGTGGATGCCGGGGTCCACGGTGCGGGCCAGGTGGTCGCCGTACCCGGGCACCCGCGCCATACCGGCCCCGAGGTCGTCGCTGCGCTCCCAGCCGAGCAGCGGCCCGTAGAACCGCAGCGCGGCGTCGACGTCAGGGGTGAGCAGGTTGCTGAAGTTCCAGGTGCCGGGCTCGTTGACGCGCTGCGCCCCGGCGCGGGTGCCGGCCCGCCAGAGCCGGCTGGGCGCGCCCTCCGGGTCGACGATGCGCGCCATCCACCCGGCGGCCTGCCCGGGCGGGCCGACCTGCTGCGGTGGCGAGCTCACCACGCCGCCCAGCTCGGCGACGCGGGCCGCCGCGGCCTCGAGGTCGTCCACGGCGAGGTACGTGTGCCACGCCGGCTCGCCGTCGTACCCCGGGTCGGGCGTGGCGACCGCGGCGATCGCCGTCGCATCGGTGCCGTCCCACGACGCCACGGCGTACCGCCCGGGCGCACCCGGCGGCAGCTTCTCGGTGAACCGCCACCCGAACAGCGCGCCGTAGAACGCGAGCGCCGCGTCGACGTCGGCGACCTCCAGGTCGATCCAGCTCGGGACCCCGTGCGGGTACGTGTGCTGACTCATCTCCCCAGGTTGCACCGGCCCACCGACACCTCGCCCGACGGCACGGCTGCCGCGGGTCACACCGCGGGCAGCTCGTCGACGGCCGACGGGTAGGAGGCCTGCGCGCCCGGGGAGCGCACGGCGTACGCGCCGACGCGGGCCGCCGTGCGCGCGGCGTCGACGAGGCCGTCTCCCCGCGCCAGCCCGTGGGCGAGCGCTCCGACGAACGCGTCGCCGGCTCCCGTGGTGTCGACAGCGCGCACCCGCGGCGCCGGCACCGCCGTCACGTCGTCGTCCTGCCCGACCAGCGCCCCGCGGGGCCCGAGGGTCAGCACGACCGACCGCACCCCGCGCGCGAGCAGGCCTCGCACCAGCACCTCCTCGCTCTCCTCGGCGGGGACACCCAGCGCCCCGGCCACGAGCCGCGCCTCGTGCTCGTTGAGCACCAGCGGGTCGGCGCGCAGCAGCACGTCCTCGTCGACGTCGAGCACCGGCGCGAGGTTGACGACGAGCCGGCCCCGCGCGGTCCGCGCGGCGGCCTCGATGGCCGTCCGCGGGATCTCGCCCTGCAGCACGACGCTCGCGGCGCCCGCGACGAGACCGGCGTGCGCGCTCACCATGGCCTCGTCGACGGCCCCGTTGGCGCCGGGGACGACGACGATGGAGTTCTCGCCGTCGTCGCTCACGGTGACGATCGCGATGCCGGTGCGGCGCCCGGGCGCGACCGCCAGGGCCGTGAGGTCGACACCGGCGGACCGGAGCCCCGCGAGCGCCGCGTCGGCGAACTCGTCGTCGCCCACCGCGCCGACGAACGCGACGTCCGCGCCCAGCCGGGCGGCCGCGACGGCCTGGTTGGCCCCCTTGCCGCCGGACATGACGCGCATGCCGTGCCCGAGGACCGTCTCGCCGGGCGCCGGGTGCGCCGTCACGCCGACGAGCAGGTCCGCGTTGGTGGACCCGACGACCACCACCCGGCCGGTCGAGGACGTCACCGAACCCATTCCCGTCACCTCCTGCGCCGTCGTGCGCCGTCGTGTCCCGTACGTCCCGGAAACGATGACACACGGCGCGTCCGCCCTCACCCCGCGGCCGACGTTCACGCGCCGTTGAGGCGGGCGTCACCGGCCGGCGCTAGCGTCGGCGGGGTGACCACGCCCACGATGCGACGACGCACCCTCACGGCCGCCACGGCGCTCGCCGTGGCCCTCCCCACCGCCCTCCTCCCCCTCGCCGCGAGCGCCCACGGGCACCACGGCGGGCACGACGGCGGGCACCACGGCGGGCACGGTCCCGACCGCTCGCTGCGCGTGGCGACGTACAACCTGTCGCTGAACCGCGCGGCGGAGGGCGAGCTGCAGGCCGACCTGTCCACCGGCGACGACCCGCAGGCCCGCACGGTCGCGGAGGTCATCCAGCGCGCGGACCCGGACGTCGTCCTGCTCAACGAGTTCGACCACGACGCCGCCCACGCGAGCGTGGACCTGTTCCGCGAGAACTACCTCGAGGTGCCGCAGGGCGGCGCCGACCCGGTGCGCTACCGCTACGCGTACACCGCGCCGTCGAACACGGGGATCCCCAGCGGCGTCGACCTCGACAACAGCGGCACGGTGGGCGGCGGCAACGACGCCTTCGGCTTCGGCGAGTTCCCGGGCCAGTACGGCATGGTCGTGCTGTCGAAGTACCCGATCGACACCCGGAACGTGCGCACCTTCCAGCACTTCCTGTGGAAGGACATGCCGGGTGCGCTGCTGCCCGACGACCCCGCCACGCCCGAGCCCGCGGACTGGTACTCCCCTGCGGAGCTCGACGTCGTGCGGCTGTCCAGCAAGTCGCACTGGGACGTGCCCGTCCGCGTGGGCCGCGAGACGGTGCACGTGCTCGCCGCGCACCCCACCCCGCCGACGTTCGACGGGCCGGAGGACCGCAACGGGCGCCGCAACCACGACGAGATCCGGTTCTGGGCCGACTACGTGACGCCCGGGAAGGCCTCGCGCTACGTCTACGACGACGAGGGCGGGCGCGGCGGGCTGAAGCCCGGCGAGCGCTTCGTGATCCTCGGCGACCAGAACGCCGACCCGCTCGACGGCGACTCGGTGGACGCGGCGATCGACCAGCTCCTGGACCACCCGCGGGTCACGGACCCGCGCCCGACGTCGGAGGGCGCGGTCGAGGCGTCGGCCCTGCAGGGCGGCGCCAACGCGACGCACCGGGGCGACCCCGCCCTCGACACGGCCGACTTCGCCGACACCGCGCCGGGCAACCTCCGGGCCGACTACGTGCTGCCGTCGAGGGGCCTGCCCGTGCGCGACGCCGGCGTGTTCTGGCCCACGCAGGCCGACCCGCTGTCCCGGCTCACCGGCACGTACCCGTTCCCGTCCAGCGACCACCGCCTGGTGTGGGTGGACCTGCGGGTCGGCTGACCGCGGACACGGCGCCGCGGAGAGCGCGCCGCGGGACCGGTGCCGAGGGCATCCCGAATCACCCGCGCTTCACCCCCGCCGCCGGCACCCCGCCGGTGCGAGCGCCCCCGGGCGGTCGCAGGCTCGACAGTGCTGTGCCATCTCACCGTCGAGCCCTGGAGATCCCATGAGACGCGCCCTCACCGCGGCCGCCGCAGCAGCGACGGCGCTGCTGCTCGCCGCGAGTCCCGCCGCCGCCCACGGCGGCAAGCCCGCACCGAAGCCCCCGACGGTCACCGAGATCGCCTCCGGCCTGGTCACCCCGCTCAGCGCCGCGGTCGGCGCCAAGGGCACCTCGTACGTCACCCAGAACTTCGCCGGCCTGCTCACCGAGGTGGACAAGCGCGGCGACGCCACCGTCCTCTACGCGTCCGCGAACGGCGAGGAGGTGGGCGGCGTCTCCTACCGCGACCGCCGCCTCACGTTCACCGAGACCCTCATCGACGACGAGACGGGTCCCGTCGCGTCGAGCATCAAGACGCTGCGCCTCGACAAGAAGGGCAACCCGACCGGCCCGGCGCGCACGCTCGCGGACGTCCGCGCGTACGAGGACGCGAACAACCCGGACGGCGACGTCACCTACGGGTTCCGCGACGTCGACCAGGCCTGCCTGGACCAGGCACCGCCGGACGGCATCCCGGTCCGGTACGAGGGGATCCAGGACTCGCACCCCTACGCGACCACCCGCGGCTGGGGCACGACCTTCGTCGCCGACGCGGGCATGAACGCGATCCTCTCCGTGAGCGATCGCGGCCGCGTGCGCACCGTCGCGGTGCTGCCCGCGCAGCCGGCCGTCGTCACGGCGGACGCCGCGGCGATGTTCGGCCTGCCGGACTGCGTCGTCGGCGAGACGTACTGGTTCGAGCCCGTCCCCACGGACGTCGAGGTCGGCCCCTGGGGCCAGCTCTACGTCACCACGCTGCCCGGCGGGCCGGAGGACGACAGCCTCGGCGCGCGGGCGGCGGTCTACCGCGTGAACCCCTGGTCGGGTTCCGTGCGAATGGTCGCGGGCGACCTCCTCAGCGCCACGAACCTTGCCGTCTCGCCGTCCGGGGACGTCTACGTCGCGGAGCTGTTCGGCGGGAAGATCACGCAGGTGACGCGCCACGGGAACCGCACCGTCGTCGAGACCGCGCTGCCCGCCGGCCTCGAGTGGGACCACGGTGACCTCCTGGCCACCACGAACGCGCTGCCCGGCGAGGGCGCCCCGCCCGACGGCCACCTCGTGCGCGTCGACCTCTCCCGGTCGCACGGCCACGGCCACGGCCACGGCCACCACGGCCGCTGACCGTCCCTGGTTGTGGGAGCTCGTCTGGCGCTGTTCGCGAGGCGAACAGCGCCAGACGAGCCCCCACGACCCTCGCGGGTCAGGGCGTCAGCACCCGGGCCTGCTGCTGGGCGAGGACGCTCAGCTCGGCGGCCTTGAAGGCGTGCTCCTGCGTCATCGCGTTCTCGGTGCGCTCCAGGCAGTCGAGGATGAGCTGCCCGAAGTAGGGGAAGCCGACCTGGCCGTCCGCGACCAGGTGGTGCTCGCCCTCGCCGTCGACGAGGAACACGTGGCCGCCGCCCTCGCCGGTGCCGACGTTGACGTACTTGCGCAGCTCGATGTACCCCTCGGTGCCGAGGATGATCGTGCGGCCGTCGCCCCACGTGCTCAGCCCGTCCGGCGTGAACCAGTCGACGCGCACGTACCCGGTGGCCCCGTTGTCCATGACGATGCCGGCCTCGCCGAAGTCGTCCAGCTCGGGGTGGTCCTGGTGGTGGTAGTTCGCGATGGCGGCGTGGCTGATCTCCGCGTCCTTCGCGCCCGCGTAGTGCAGCATCTGGTCGAAGTTGTGGCTCCCGATGTCGCACAGGATGCCGCCGTACTTCTCCTTCTCGAAGAACCAGTCCGGTCGCCCGGTGCCGAGACGGTGCGGGCCCAGGCCCATCACCTGCAGCACGCGACCGATCGCCCCGCGGTCGATGAGCTGCTCCGCGAGCACGGCCGCCTCGACGTGGATCCGCTCGGAGTAGTAGACGGCGTACTTCTGACCGGTGCGGGCCGTGGCCTCGCGCGCGGCGGCGAGCTGGTCGAGCGTCGTCAGCGGCGCCTTGTCGGTGAAGTAGTCCTTGCCGGCCTCGATCACCCGCAGCCCGAGCGGCGCCCGCTCGGACGTCACCGCGGCGCCCGCGACGAGCCGCACCTCGGCGTCGTCGAGGATCTCGGCCTCGCTGCGCGCCACCCGCACGTCGGGGAACTTGCTGCGCATCACCTCGACCTTGGCCGGGTCGGGGTCGTACACCCACTTCAGGGTGCCGCCGGCGCCCGCGAGGCCCTCGCACATGCCGAACACGTGGCCGTGGTCGAGGCTGGTCGCCGCGAAGACGAACTCCCCCGGCTCGACGACGGGCGCGGGCACGGGCTCCGGCGCGTACGCGGCGCCGCTCGCGGTGCTCGCCGCGCTGATCGGGCTGCCCGCGCTCATGCCTTCGCCCCCACCGTGATCGCGCCCGGCAGCTCGCCCACCGACGCCGTCTTCTCGAAGAACCGCGGCGCCCGCTCCAGAAGGGTGCCGGTGCGGTAGTAGGGGTCGTCGGGCGACAGCGGCAGGTCCACGGTGCGGCGCTCGATGCCCGCCTCGTAGATGGCGGTGACCAGCTCGATGGCGCGGCGGCCGGCATCGCCGTCGACGGCCGGACGCCGGCGCTCGCGCACGGCGTCGAGCATGTCGGCGATCTGCCCGGCGTGGCCGGTGTGCTCCAGCGGCCGGTGCGCCGCCGCGACGGCCTCGATCTGCGCGACCCGCTCCGTGTCGTCCTCGTCGGCGGGGAAGCCGTTCGGGTTGGCCAGGTTCGCCTCGACCTTCCACGGCTGCGAGACGCGCGCGTTCCGGCCCTGCACGACGATCGCCTGCTCCTCGCCGTGGCTCACCACGGAGGCGGTGACCTCGGCGAGCGCGCGGTCGTACTGCAGCACGCTCACCGACAGGTCCTCGACCTCGGCGTTCTCGTGCGCGGCGTTGGTGAGCACCGACGTCACGGCCTTCGGCGAGCCGAGCATCCACAGCGTCATGTCGAGGTGGTGGATGGCGTGGTTGAGCGTGCAGCCGCCGCCCTCGCGCTCCCAGGTGCCGCGCCACCACAGGTCGTAGTACTCGGTGCCGCGCCACCAGGCGGAGCTGACCTGGGCGTGCGTGACGGGGCCCGCGAGGCCGGAGTCGAGCACCTCCTTGAGGGTCGCGATGTCGTCGCGGAACCGGTTCTGCGCGACGACGGACAGCAGGCGGCCGTTGTCCTGCGCGGCGGCGATCATCGCGTCGCACTCCTCGAGCGACGGCGCCATGGGCTTCTCGACGAGCACGTCGACGCCGGCCTCCAGGGCCTGGATCGACAGGGCGGCGTGGGTGGACGGCGGCGTCGCGACGCTGACGAGGTCGAGGTGCTGCTCGGCGGCGAGCATCTCGGCCGCGTCGGTGTAGACGCGGGCGCCGTCGAGCCCGAGCTCCGCGCGCATGGCCTCGGCGCGGCCCGGGGCGGGGTCGCACAGCGCGACGATCTCGCACTCCCCCGCGAAGCGCTGGTAGCCGTCGACGTGCGCCCGGGCGATGCCGCCCGTGCCGACGATCCCGATGGTGAGCATGGTTCCTCCGATGGAACGAGCTGGCTGACGATCCGGCATGATACGTATCATGCAGCGGTGATCAGACTGGCCGCCGGGCAGCGGACCTGTCAAGGCGAGAGGTGAGGGAGGTCATACTGTGGCGGTGCCGAACCCACCCACCAGCCGCGACGTCGCGCGCCTCGCCGGGGTGTCCCAGGCGACGGTGTCCTACGCGCTCACCGGGCGCGGCACCATCTCGGCGGCCACCCGCGCGCGGGTGCTCGAGGTGGCCGAGTCGGTCGGCTACCGGCCCAACCTCGCCGCGCGGTCCATGCGCACCCGGCGGTCCGGCCGGCTCGCCGTGGTGACCGGCGCGAGCCTGGACCACCAGGTCAGGCTGCTCACCGGCGCCGGGGAGGTCGCCGAGGCGGCGGGGTACGTGATGGAGACCCACACCGTCGACGGCACCCTCGAGGAGCGCACCGGTCGCGTCCGGGACCTCGCCGAGAGCGGCCAGTACGAGGGCGTCCTCACCCTCGTCCCCGTGCTGCCCGCGGCCCTCGCGGACCCGTCCGGCTCCGCGAGCCCGGACGGGGGCGCGCCCGTCGTCGCCGAGGCCACGTTCGACGAGCAGATGCGCAGCGTCGGCAACCTCGCCGACGCGAGCACCGTCGAGGTGCTGGTCGGGGCGCTCGTGGCCGCCGGGTACCGCCGGTTCGTGCACGTCGCGGGCCCCGACCACTACGCCTCGGCCCGCGCCCGCCGCGACGTGTACCTGGCGTCCGTCGCCCGGGCCGCCGCGGACCCCGCCACGGCCGACGTCGTGTCCCTCGGGGTCATCGGCGGCTCCTGGTCGGGCGACGACGCGCGTCGCGCCGTCGCCGAGATCCCCGCGGACGCGCCACCCCTCGCGGTCATCGCCGGGAACGACTACCTCGCCGCGGGCGTGGTGCGCGGCGCCGCCGAGCGTGGCTGGTCGGTGCCGGACGACCTCGTCGTCACCGGCTGGGACAACTTCGCGATGGGGGCGCTGATGATGCCGTCGCTCACCACCGTCGACGTCGACTTCCCCGAGGCCGGCCGCACCGCGATGCGCCGGCTGGTCGCGACCGTGCGAGGCGAGCCCCGTCCGGCGCCCGGCGCGCCGATCCACCGCATCGTGTGGCGGGAGTCCACCGGCGGGCGCCCCGGTGCGGAGGCCGTCCAGGAACCGCCCCGGTGACGCCCTTACCCTGAGCCCGTGACCGAGCCCCGCACCCTCCCGCCGTTCGCCTCCGACAACTACGCGCCCGCGCACCCGGACGTCCTCGCCGCCGTCGCCGCGGCGAACGACGGGTACGCCGTCGCGTACGGGGACGACCCGTGGACGGCGCGCCTCGACGCCCGCGTGCGCGAGGTGTTCGGCGCCGGGGCGCTCGCGTTCCCCGTGCTCAACGGCACCGGCGCGAACGTCGTGTCGCTCACCGCGCTGTCGCCGCGCTGGGGCGGCGTCGTGGTGTCCGACGTCGCGCACGTGAACACCGACGAGAACGGCGCGCCCGAGCGGGTCGGCGGCCTCAAGCTGCTCGCCTGCCCGTCCGTGGACGGCCGGATCACGCCCGACGACGTCGCGCGCTGGGCCGGGCAGCGCGACGACGTGCACCGCGCCCACCCCGCGGTGCTGTCCCTCACGCAGTCGACCGAGCTCGGCACCGTCTACCCGCTCGAGGAACTGCGGACGCTGACGCACGTCGCGCACGACCTGGGGATGGCCGTGCACGTGGACGGCTCACGCCTCGCGAACGCGGCCGCGACGCTGGGCTGCTCGCTGCGGGCTCTCACCACCGACGCGGGCGTCGACGTCGTCTCCCTCGGCGCCGCGAAGAACGGCGGCATGCTCGGCGAGGCCGTGCTGGTCCTCGGGCCCGACGCCGCCCCGGACGCCGCGTCCGCCCGCGCGCGGGAGGCGGCCGCCGCCGCCGTGCCGTTCCTGCGCAAGGCGACGATGCAGCTCGCATCCAAGACGCGGTTCGTCTCCGCGCAGCTCCTGGCCCTGCTCGGGGAGCCGGACGACGCGGAGCCGCTGTGGCACCGCAACGCCGCGCGCGCGAACGCGATGGCCGCGCGGCTGCGCGCGGGGCTCGAGGCGCTGGCCGGGTCGGACGGCGACGGCGTGCGCGTCACCCGCCCCACCGAGGCGAACGCCGTCTTCGCCACGCTCCCCCGCCCCGCCGCCGACCGGCTGCGCGCCGTCGCCCGCTTCTACGACTGGGCCGACGGCGAGACGCCCGACCGCGTCGAGGTGCGGCTCATGTGCGCCTGGGACACCGCGCCGGGGACGGTCGACGCGTTCGTCGCGGCGGCCGCCGACGCCCTCGCCTGATCGCAGCGGCAGTTCGGGTTCGGCGCGGCAGTTCGAACTGCCGCGCCGAGCCAGAACTGCCGTTCCGACCGGGACGGTCAGCGGGACGCCGGGGTAGCGACCGGCCGGTCGTGGGCCGCTGCGTCGTGGTCCTCCAGGTTCCGCAGCCTCCGCACGGGGCTGAGGCCCACGATGACGGGCCCGAGCAGCAGCACGAACGCGGAGCCGAGCAGCACGGCTCGGCTGCCCACGTGCGCGGCGAGCACGCCGGCCGCGAGCGACCCGAGCGGGATCATGCTCCAGGAGACGAACCGTACGGTCGCCATCACCCGCGAGAGCAGCTCGGGCGGGCTCGCGACCTGCCGGTAGGTGCGCGTCACGACGCTCCCCGGCACCACGGACGCCCCGAAGACCATCGTGCCGACGGCGAAGCAGAGCCACCCCGCGGCGCCGGCGCCGAGCGGGACCAGCAGCGCGCCGGCGAACCCGACCAGCCCGTCGAGCAGCAGCACCCGCGCGGACCCGAAGCGCCGCACGAGCCACGGCGTGGCGGCCGCCGCGAGCAGCGACCCCACGCCGTCGGCGGCGAGCAGCACGCCCACCATCGCGGGCGGGGCGTCGAGGTCGCGCACCAGGTAGAGCGCGAACAGCCCGGCCTGCACGCCGCACACGAGGTTGACGACGCACGCCCACCAGGTGGCGGGCGCGATCACCGGGTGCCGCACCACGAACCGCCAGCCCTCCGCGATCATCTGCCCCATCCCGGGCCGCGCCTGCCCGTCGCCGAGGGCGGGCTCGTGACGCTCGGGCAGCCGCCGCAGCAGCAGGGCCGACACCACGTACGACACGGCGTCGACCAGCAGCGCGGGCACGGCACCCACGGCCTGCACGAGCAGTCCCGCCACCGACGGCCCGCCGAGCTGCGTGGCGGCCTGCGTGCCCGAGACGAGGCTGTTGCGGCTGGTCAGCTCGTGCTTCGGCACCACCGTCGGCAGGAAGGTCGTGTTGGCGGTGAAGAAGAACACCTCGGCCACGTTGACCGCGAGCGCCGCCAGCACGAGGTGGACCAGCGAGAGCTCCCCGAGCCACCAGACCAGCGGGACGGCGAGGATCGCGGCGGCGCGCGCCAGGTCGGCCCCCACCTGCGTGGCGCGCAGCGGCAGCCGGTGCACGATCGCGCCGGCGGGCAGGCCGAGCACCACCCAGGCGAGGTACGACGACGCGGCCAGCAGGCCCGTCTCGACCGGGCCGGCGTCCAGCACGGTCACCGCGGCCAGCGGCAGCGCGACGGTCGTGACGGCGGTGCCGACGCCGCTGGTGGTGCTCGCGGCCCAGTAGGTCCAGAACGGCCGTGCACTCGTGGCCACCGGGCCACCTCCTCGTCGATGAGACTCCGCGGAGCCCGCCGGGAACAAAGCGGGCCGCGTCGTCGTCGTTAAGTTCCAAATTGGAACTTACCCCACGGCGCGGGATGGACGCACACCCCGGCCCGGCGAGAGGATGTGCCCCATGCGCCGCGAGGACCTTGCCGACAGCTCGTGCGGCATCGCGCAGTCCCTCGGCGTCGTCGGCGACTGGCAGAGCCTGCTGATCGTGCGCGAGGCGGCCGCCGGCGTCACCCGGTTCGAGGGCTTCGACCGCGAGCTCGGGCTGTCCCGCCGCGCGCTCACCGAGCGGCTCGGCGGGCTCGTCGAGCACGGCGTCCTGGAGAAGGTGCCGTACTCCGAGCGCCCGCCGCGCCACGACTACCGGCTCACCGCCCGGGGCGAGGGCCTGCTCCCCGTGCTGCTGGCGTTGCAGGAATGGGGCACGCGGTTCGTCATGGGCGACGGCGAGGTCAGCGGCGCGCTGGGCGACGGCGACCTCGCACGGGCGCGCGCGGTCGAGGGCACGCACGTGCCCGACGTCGCGCTCACGGCGCACGACGGCTCCACCGTGCGGCTCGTGGACCCCGACCGGTGGACCGCGCTGTTCTTCTTCCCCGGCGCGTACGCCCCCGGCACCCACGGCTACCCGCCGCGCTGGGGCGAGGTGCCCGGCACCGCCGGCTGCACGCTCGAGTGCCTCACCTACGGCCGCCGGCACGCCGACCTCGAGGCCGCCGGCGCACGGGTGCTCGGCGTGAGCACGCAGCACCCCGAGCAGCAGGCCGCGTTCGCCGCCCACGCCGAGCTGCCCTACCTGCTCGCGTCGGACCAGGACGGGCTGGCCGCGTCCGCCCTGCGGCTGCCCGTGTTCCGCGCCGGCGGCTCCGACCGGCTCAAGCGCGTCACGCTCCTGGTGGACCCGGCCGGCGTCGTCCGGCACGTGCAGGCGCCGGTGACCGACCCCGCCCAGTCGGTCGACGACGTGCTCGCCCTCGTGCGCGGGCTCGCGGCCACGACGCCGTCGGGGACGGCGGCGGCGAGGGCCCGGCGCTAGGGTCGGAACCAACCGGAGCCGGCGGAAGGAACCCCCACCATGACCAGCCCCACCAGCACGTCGGAGCACCGCTACCCGCACGTGGCCGAGGCGTCGATCCACGTGACCCAGCCGCCCGAGCGGGTGTGGGCCGAGCTCATGCACCCCGGCGCGCGCTGGATGCTCGGCGCGAACATCGAGACGGACTTCCGGCCGGGCAGCCCGATCACGTTCGAGGGCCACTTCTTCGGCCGTCAGTTCGCCGACAAGGGCGTGGTGATCGCCGTCGAGCGCCCGCGCCTGCTGCACTTCACGCACTTCTCCCCCCTGGCCGAGCTCGCGGACGTCGAGGACAACTACCACGAGATTCGCATTGCGCTCGAACCGGACGAGACGGGTACGGTCGTGTCCGTGAGGCAGGAGAACATCGACACGGCCCAGCACGCGACGAACTCGCAGGCGCACTGGCAGGACGCGCTCGCGACCCTCGCCCACCGCGACGGTGCACCTGCCCGACGCGCGTGACCCGCGGTCGGCCCGCACGGGCCGTCGCCGCCTCGCTCGCCACGACGCTCGTCGTCGTCCTCCTCGCCGCGTGCTCCGGCGCGGGCAGCGAGCCGTCGCCCGGCCCGGCATCCTCCGCCTCAGAGGGCTCGCCGTCGAGCCCACCCAGCCCGTCCCCGAGCCCGACGACCGCGTCCCCGAGCGCGACGGCGTCGCCCACCCCCGAGCCCACCGGCACCCCGACGCCCGACGACGTGCTCGCGGGCTGGACCCTCGAGCAGAAGGTGGGCCAGCTGCTCATGGTCGGGGTGTCGGTCAGCGACCCGGCCGCGGTGAGCGCCGAGTCGGTCCGCGACAAGCACGTGGGCAACGTGTTCCTGCACGGCCGCAGCACGGCCGGTGCGGAGGCGACCCGCGAGCTGGTCGACGAGTACACCGGCCTCGTGTCCCGCCGCTCGACGCACGCCACGCCGCTGCTCGTGGCCACCGACCAGGAGGGCGGCCTCGTCCAGGTGCTGCGGGGCCCGGGCTTCTCCGAGATCCCCAAGGCCACCGAGCAGGCCACGTGGAAGCCCGCCACGCTGCAGGACCGCGCCGAGGGCTGGGGCGACGAGCTCGCCGCCGCGGGCG
The DNA here is from genome assembly GCA_026934365.1 of Isoptericola sp. QY 916. Classification (GTDB taxonomy): domain Bacteria; phylum Actinomycetota; class Actinomycetes; order Actinomycetales; family Cellulomonadaceae; genus Isoptericola; species Isoptericola nanjingensis. Next base: position 13,298 of record JADHZE010000065.1, read on the forward strand.
TCAACCTCAACCTGGCGCCCGTGATGGACCTGGTCGACGAGGACGCCGCCGCGGACAACCCGCCCATCGGCTACTTCGGCCGGAACTACGGCTACACGCCGAAGTCCGTGGTGCGCTCCGCGAACGCGTTCGGCGCGGGCCAGCGGGCCGCCGGCGTCGAGCCCGTGATCAAGCACTTCCCGGGCCTCGGCCGCGTCACGCAGAACACCGACACCGACTCCCGCGTGACGGACGACGTCACCACCCGCGACGACGCGTCCGTGCGCGGCTTCGCCCGGGGGATCGAGGCGGGCGCCCGCTACGTGATGATGTCGAGCGCCGTCTACGAGCGCATCGACCCGGACGAGCCCGCCGTGTTCTCCCCCGTCGTCGTGGAGGACGTCCTGCGCGGCGACCTGGGGTTCGACGGCGTCGTCATGACGGACGACGTGTCGGCCGCCGCCCAGGTGCAGGACCGCTCGCCCGGCGAGCGGGCGGTGGACGCCGTCGACGCCGGCGTGGACCTGGTGCTCGCGTCCGCGGACCCGTCCGTCGCGCCCGCGATGGCGGACGCCCTGGTCGCGAAGGCCCGCAAGGACCCGGAGTTCGCGAAGAAGGTCGACGCTTCCGCCCGCCGGGTGCTGGCCGCCAAGGCCGCCACCCTCCCGCCGAGGTAGTACCAGGCTCCGCGAGGTAGTCCCCGGGCTGCCGAGGTAGCACCGAACGCGGCGAGGTAGTACCGAACGCGGCGAGGTAGTACCGCCCGGGTGGAATCTGACTACCTCACATGAGGGTGCACTACCTCGCCCGTTCCGGTACTACCTCGGCGGCCCCCGGTACTACCTCGGCGGGCTGCGCCGTCGGCGCCGTGCGCGCCTGACCTCGCGCGGCGGGAGCGTCGCCGGGCGAGGATCGAGCATGACCCGCACCGCCGGCGACGCCCTCGGCGCCGCGATCCGCGCCCACGCGGAGACGATCCTGCGCGGGCACGACGACGTGCGCCGTCATGAGGGCGTCGGCCGCGGGACCCTCGTCGCCGGGGCCGCCCGCGAACGCCGCCGCGAACGGCACGAGGTCGCGGCCGCGCAGGGTCCGGGCGTCGGCCTCCACGACGGGCAGCGCGAGGTGCGAGTCGACGGTCGTGGAACCGTGCCCCGGGAAGTGCTTGGCGCACGTGCCGACGCCGCCGCGCTGCAGGCCCCGGGCGAACGCGACGCCGTGCCGCGCGACCGCCTCTGCGTCGGTGCCGAACGCCCGCACCCCGATGACCGGGTTGCCGGGCGTGTCGACGTCGAGCACGGGCGCGAGGTCGAGGTCGACACCCGCAGCCGCGAGCAGGCGGCCCAGCGCCTCGCCCGCGGCCCCGGTGAGCCGCACGTCGTCCACCGCTCCGAGCGCCGCGGCGCCGGGCAGCGACGACCCGGTCGCGGCCTCGAGCCGCGACACGTCGCCGCCCTCCTCGTCGGTCGCGACGAGCAGGTCGGGCTCGGCGTCGTGCAGGCGTGTCGTGAGCGCGGCCGTCGTCGCCACGTCGGGCGTGTTGTGCGCGAACAGCACCACTCCGGCCAGCCCGTCGCGCGCGGCGTCGAGCAGCCAGGCAGGGGGCGTCGTCCCGGTGAAGCCGGGCAGCAGCACCCCGTGCACGGCCCGCCGGACGTCGTTCACCCCTTCACCGCCCCGGAGGTCAGCCCGGACGCGAGCCGGCGCTGGACGACGATGAAGAAGACCATGACGGGCACGGTGATGATCGTCGAGGCCGCCATGATCGCGCCCCAGTCGTTCGAGTGCTGCCCGAAGAACGAGCGCAGCCCGATGGCCACCGTGTAGTTCTGCGTCTCGCCGCCGAGCAGCGTCATCGCGAAGACGAACTCGTTCCACGCCGTGATGAAGCTGAAGATGCTCGTGGCCACGAGGCCGGGCGCGACGAGCGGCAGCAGGATGGACCGGAACATGCGGCCCCAGGTGGCGCCGTCGAGGTAGGCGGCCTCCTCCAGCTCCACCGGCACGGCGGCGACGAAGCCGCGCAGCATCCAGATGCCGAAGGGCAGCGCGAGCGCCACGTACACCACGACCAGGCCGGTCAGCGTGCCGAGCAGGTCCAGGTTGCGCACCTGGACGAACAGCGGGATGACGAGCGCCTCGAGCGGGACCATCTGCACGATCAGCACGAGCATGAGCACCTGCGTGCGGAGCGTGAAGCGGAAGCGCGCCACCGCCACCGACGCCAGCAGGGCGAGCAGCGACGAGACGAGCACCGTCCCGAGCGCCACGAGCAGCGAGTTGCGCAGGAAGACGTCGAAGCCGCCGTCCGTGAGCACGAACTCGAAGTGCTCCAGCGTCGGGTCGGCGGGCACGAAGGACGACCCGCGCCCCGCCTTGCCGTCGAGCGCGCTGACGAGCATCCAGTAGGCCGGGAAGAGGGTGAACACCAGGAGCAGCGCGACGGCGACCCCCTTGCCCACCCGCGTCGCGGTCGTCGGCCGGCTCACAGCTCCTCCTCCTTCAGGATCGTGCGGACGTACACGACGGTGATGGCGAGCAGCAGCAGGGTCAGCAGCACCGCGATCGCGGCGCCGAAGCCGTACCGGTTCTGCCCGAACGACTCGGTGTACGACCAGACGCCCAGGTTGAGCACCTCGCGGTTGCTGCCGGCGCCGCCGGGCATGAGGTAGACCTGCGCGAAGACCTTGAAATCCCAGATGGTCGACAGGATGATCACGACGGCGAAGATCTGCTTCAGCTGCGGCACGATCACCGAGAAGAACCGGCGCCACGGCCCGGCGCCGTCGATCTCCGCGGCCTCGAGCAGCTCCTTCGGCACGCCGAGCAGGCCCGCGAGCACGGTGATCGCGACGAACGGGAAGCCGTGGTGCACCACGTTGAGCAGCACGATCGCGTAGAACGACCAGCGGTCGGTGAACCAGTTGACGGGCGCGTCCTGCAGCCCGAGCGCCTGCAGCACGTGGTTGAACACGCCGCGGTCGGCGTCGAAGATCCAGACCCAGACGTACGTGCCGGTGACGGCGGGCATCGCCCAGGCCGCCATGATCGCGCTGGACACGATGGTGCGCCAGACACGGCCGAGCGACGCGAGCAGCACGGCCACGGCGGTGCCGAAGACCACCGTGAACGACACCGACAGCACGGCGAAGACCACCGTGTTGGGCAGCACCACGGCCCACAGCTGCTCGGACGTGAACACCTCGACGTAGTTGGCGAGGCCGATCCAGTTCGGCTCGCCGGAGACGATCTCCCGCAGCCCGTAGTCCTGGAGGGAGAACAGCCCGACCCGCACCAGCGGCCACAGGAGCAGCACCGCCAGCACGAGCAGCGCGGGCGTCAGCAGCATCCACGGCCGCACCCGCGCCAGGAGCGACTTGCCGAGCGGGCGGCGCCCGCCGGGCCCGGGCTGCTGCCCGGGCCCGGCGGGGACCGCGACGGGGAGGGTGCTCGTCATGCGTCAGCTGCCACCGTTGAGCAGCGACGTCATCTCGTCGGCCGCCTTCGTGCTGGCGGTCGGCACGTCCTCGCTCCCGGAGAGGATCGACTGCATCATCGTGCTCGTCGTGAGCTTGGCCTGCACGGCCCCGAAGTTCGGCGAGACCGGCACGGACGCGCCACCCTCGACGAACTGCTGCGCGAACGGGGCGACGAGCGGGTCGGTGCTCTTCAACGTCTCGTCCAGGAGCGACTTCTGCCCCGGGAAGTAGCCGGCCTGCTCGCCCCACTTCGTGGCGAACTCACCGGTCGTCATGAGCTCCACGAACGCGAACGCCAGGTCCTTGTCCTCCGCCGTCTCGAACACGGACAGGTGCGAGCCGCCGAGGACCGACGGCGACATCCCGCCGTCCTTGCCCGGGATCGGGACGGCGGCGAACTTGCCGTCCATGTCCTTGTTCGCCTCGACGATGGCGCCCGGCGTCCAGGAGCCCATGATCGCCATGCCGACGTCGCCCTGCGCGAACGCGTCGAGCACGTCGGTCTCGCGCCAGGTGGTGGCGCCCGCCGACGAGTAGCCGTCCGCGGCGAGCCCGGTCCAGAAGCTCAGGCCCTCCTGCGCCTCGGGGCTGTCGAGCCCGGACGTCCAGGTGTCGCCGTCGAGCGTCGCGACCTCGCCTCCGGCGCCCCACACCCACGGGTACACCGTGAACTCGGCGTCGCCCGGCACCGCGATCGCGGTCTTCTTCGGGAACTTCTCCTTGATGGCCTTGGCCGCCGACTCGATCTCCGCCCAGGTCGTGGGCGGCTCGACGCCGGCCTCCTCGAAGATCTCCGTGTTGTACACGAGCGAGCGGACGCCGGCGTACCAGGGCATGCCGTACAGCTGCCCGTCGTAGGTGCCGGCCTCGACGAGACCGTCCACCAGGTCGTCGCCCAGGCCGGCCTCCGCCACGTAGTCGTCGAGCGGCGCGAGCGCGCCGGCGTCGGCGAACTCCGGCGTCCAGGTGGTGCCGGTCTCCGCGACGTCGGGCGTGGTCTGGCCCGCGATCGACGTGACGAACCGGTCGTGGGCGTCCGCCCACTCGACGAACTCGACGTTCAGCTCCGCGCCCGTCTCCTCCGTGAACGCGGTGCCGACCTCGTCGAAGAAGGCGTCGGCGCTGGGGTTCGTGCCCTGCATGATCCAGACGTCGAGGGTCTTGCCCTCGCCGTCGACCGTCCCGTCGCCGCCGCCGTCCCCGGAGCCGCCGCTCCCGCACGCGGCGACGCCGAGCGCCACCAGCGCCGCGGTGGCCACGGCCCCCACGTTCCTGCGGGTCCACATGTCTCGACGCATCGTCGTCCTCCCCCGGCGGCCGCTGGGCCGCCCTCCGTGGTGCGCGGCGCCGCCGTTGTCGCGGTCGCGCGCCGTTCTCGCGGTCATGTCCTGCCGACGTCCTCGTCGTCCGGCGTGACGTCGTCGTCTCGCTTGTCATGCTGATCGCCGTGGTGATCGCGAGCGCCGCCCCGGCTTGAAAGGAAGTTCCGGGGCATCGCTCCACGAGGAAGATAACTGACCGGCCGGGGATAACGAAAGCCCCCGCACCAATGCGTGACAGGACGGTGACCTCTCGGCGCGTCGCGGTCGGTGCGGGGGCGGCGCGCGGGCTGCGCGCGGGGTCGCTCAGGGCACGCGGTTGATCCAGGCCGGGTCGGCGAACTTCGTCCGGACCAGCTCCTCGGCGCGGTCCAGCTCGTCGGGACGCAGCGCGGAGTCCACGGTCCGGTGGTGGGCCTTGAAGTGTGCCTCGAACGCGTCGACGATCTCGTCGCGCGACATGCCGGTCTGCGAGCGCAGCGGGTCCACCCGCTTGTTGGCGCTGGTGGTGCCCTTGTCGGAGAGCTTCTCGCGGCCGATGCGCAGCACCTCGAGCATCTTGGCGTTGTCGATGTCGTACGCCATCGTCATGTGGTGCAGCACGGCGCCGCCGGCCAGGCGCTTCTGCGCCGAGCCCGCGAGCTTGCCCGCGGGCGACGCGACGTCGTTCATGCCGGAGAAGTACGCCTCGACGCCGACGTCGTGCAGCGCGCCCAGCACCCACGAGTCGAGGAACGCGTACGACTGCTCGAACGACAGGCCGTCGACGAGCGACGCCGGCACGACCAGCGAGAACGTCACGCAGTTGCCGGCCTCCATGAACATGGCGCCGCCGCCGGAGATGCGGCGCACCACCGTGACGTCGTGCTCGCGCACGCCCGCCGGGTCCACCTCGTTCCGCAGCGACTGGAACGACCCGATGAAGACGGCGCGCTCGTTCCAGTCCCAGAACCGCAGCGTGGGCCCGCGGCGCCCCTCGGCCAGCTCCTCGGTGAGCACCTGGTCCAGGGCGGCGAGCGTCGCGGGGGGCAGGGGGCCGGGGCGCAGCACCTCGAAGGTGTGGTCGTCCCACGTCGTGGCCAGCCCCAGCGCGCGGCGGACCGCGACCGCGACGGCCCAGGCGTCGAAGCCCACCATCGTCACGCTGCCGGTCACGCGGCCGTCCTGCTCGGCGATGCGCAGCCCGTCGTCGACGGCGCGCGCGAGCTCGCTCGTCGACGTCTCGCGCGGCAGCCCGACGAGTGCGGAGTCGATGACCTCGAGGGCGTCGTCCGGCTCGAGGAAGAAGTCGCCGCTGAGCCTGACGTCGGCGAGCAACCCGTCCCGCACGTCGAGGTCGACCGTCACGAGCTTGCCACCGGGAACCTTGTACTCACCATGCACGTCTCCACGGTAGCGGGGCCGGGACGCATCGTGGGTGAGATTCTTTTTGTGAGGTGCCCAACCTGAGAAAATCGCTGCCACACTGGGTCCCGTGACCGGCCCGGACGTCTCCCTCGTGCCCGAGCACGTCGTCGCCGTGGACGTCGGCGGCAGCGGCGCCCGCCTCGTCGCCGTGCCCGCGCGCGGCACCGACGGCACCGACGGTACCGCTGGCCCCGGCGGCACCCCGATCACGCTCACCGGCCGCCCGGTCCGCATCACCGCCTCCGGGAGCGACGCGGCCGACGTCGTCGCCGAGCTGGTGGACACCCTCGCCGTGCGGCAGCCGGGACTGCGCGTCGCCGCGGCCGCCGTGTCGGTCACCGGCCTCCCGTCGCTCGTCCCCGACCCCGGCGCCCTGCACGAGGTGCTGCAGGCCGCGGGCGCCCCGGCCACGGCGGTCGCCGCGGACGCGCTCGCCGCGCACCTCGGCGCCCTCGGCGGCCGGCCCGGCGCCGTCGCCGCGGTC
>JADHZE010000066.1 GCA_026934365.1 Isoptericola sp. QY 916
CCGCGCGCGCTGCCGGCGCCTACCGCACCGGCGCCGGAGCTCGTCGCGCCGTCGCCGGCGGCCCTGCGGCAGCCAGCCCCCGAGCCGGTCGTCACGACGACGGCGGTGGAGGGCGGCACGTTCGCCGACGACGCGTTCGCCGACGACCTCCAGGCGGCGCTCACGGGCGCGACGCCCGTCGTCGACGCGGCCGGGCGCCGGGACGACGCGGTGGACGACGCGGTGGACGACGCGGTGGTGCAGGCCTGGTTCGACGACGTGGACGAGGACCTGGGGCCGGACCCGGCGGTCGAACCCGCCGTGCAGGGCCGTGGTGCCGAGGAGGGCGACGAGCCGGAGCCCCGGCCCGCCGACGTGGAGGTCGACAGCGGGCTCCCGGGCACGCGCGAGCCGCTGCCGGAGACGGGCCACACCCGCCGGGTCGAGGTGTTCGACCTGCTCCGGCAGGCGGACCCGGCGCTGGGCGGCGCGCTCGCCCAGCGGTCCGCGTTCCTCACGGCCCACGGCACCTCGCCGGACGGGGAGGCCACGGAGGACACCGCGGTCGACGTCCCGGTCGAGCCCGCCGCGCCGCAGGCGCCCGCGGCCACGGCGGAGGAGCCCGCGGCCGCGACGGCCGACGAGCAGCCCGACGACCGGGGCGACCGCGACCGCCGGATCGTCGAGCTCGCCGACGACGGGCTCACGCACCGGGAGATCGCCGAGCGCTTCGACGTGTCGCGCGCGACGGTGAGCCGCATCGTGAGGCGGCACGCCACCGTCTGAGCCCTGTCGGGGCGACGGTCAGCGCAGCGCGGCCAGCATCGCGCCGACGGTCGCGGCGGCCAGCGCGATCAGCACCAGCGTGGGCAGGCGCTGCCGGAACGGTCGCCTCATCCTCGCCCCCGGTCCGGACCGCTGCGGTCCTCGTCGTCGTCCTGCTCGTCGTCCTGCCGGTCCTCGTCGTCGTCCTGCTGGTCCTCGAGCTCGTCCTGCTCCTCGTCGCGCTGGTCCTCGAGCTCCTCGCGCTCGCTTTCGGACGGCGGACCGGAGGCGGAGAACCAGGCGAAGCCGCCGACGCCGGCGAGCAGCGCGACGGCGAGGCCCTCGACGACGTCGCGTCGCGACGGTCCCGGACCGTCCGGGGCGGGAGCGGCGGGGCCCGTCACGCGATGCCCCCGGTGAGGTACCAGAGCGCGGAGGTGGACCAGACGAGGGCGAGGAGCGCCACCACCGAGCCGCCGAGCAGGGGCAGCACGACGGGCGGCAGGCCGCGCACGCGCAGGGCGAGCATCTTGACCGTGAACGCGCCGTAGAACAGGCAGCCGGCGACGGAGTGCACCAGCACCCGCGCGGGATCGTCCTCCAACCCGATCGACCAGACGCACGCGAAGGCGACCGGCAGCGTGAGGCCGAACGCGGCCACGCCGCTCCACCGGTGCAGCAGGCCGACCCAGCCCGGGGCCTCCCGGACGCCCGGCAGCTGGCCGTACATCGCCAGGGCGGAGGCGAGCTGGACCAGGAGGAGCGAGACGGCGGCGGTGGACAGCCACGCCTTCATCGCCAGCATGTCGGTGAACCACAGGGTCAGCAGCGGGGCACCGTCGCCCGGGTGCGCGTCCGCGTACGCGCCGAGCGCCGCCGCCACGGCCACGCCGGCCACCGTCGCGGCGGCCAGGGCCCAGCGCCACGACGCGCGGGGGACCGCGGGGGACTCGCCCATGCGAGTCACAGTGCCCGGTCCGCCGGTTGTCGGCCACCGGACACGACGTTGCCCCCCGGCCGCCCTGAGGTCGGACAGGCGGTTGACACCAGGGGGCGCGATCGCTCGCGATGACGGTGTCAACCGCCTGTTCGGCGTCAGCGGGGGCTCAGGCGCGGGCGAACGTCCCGGCGAACGCGGTCCAGGACTCGGGGGCGAGCCGCACGCGGGTCGTGCCGCCGGCGCCCGGCGTCGCGGCGGAGGCGACGTCGACCGTGGACCAGCAGGCCTCGGCGACCTTCGCGGCGTGCTCCGGGCCCTCGACGGCGGGCTCGTGGTCCGCCACCATCTGCCAGCCCTCGGTGAGGCCGAGCGCGGCGCCGACGTGGGCCAGCTCGACCTCGACCACCCGGTCGGAACGGTTGGTGAGGAACAGGCCGAGCGAGCCGTCGTCGTCCACCGTCGCGGCGGCGGTGACGACCGGCGCGGCGCCGTGCTGCGCGGTGTCGTACGTCGGCGCGTCCACGCGCACGTCGAGCGCCGTGCCGCGCGCGAGGCGCGACGTCGTCGCGAACGGGTGGAACGTGGGCTGGCGCCACGCCTCGCCGCCCGGCGCGGTCATGATCGGCGCGATGACGTTGACGAGCTGCGCGAGGCACGCGACGGGCACGCGGTCGGCGTGGTTGAGCAGGGTGACCATGAGGTCGCCCACCACGACGGCGTCGAGGCCGGAGTAGACGTCCTCGATGATGCGCGGGGCGTCGCGCTGGATCGGCAGGTTCTCCTCGCCGCCGAAGCGGGTGGTGTTGTACCAGACGTTCCACTCGTCGAAGCTGATGGTGATGGCCTTGTCGCTGCGCCGCTCGGCGCCGACGGCGTCCGCCGAGGCGACGACCCGGTCGATGAACCGGTCCATGGCGGTGCCCGACGCGAGGAAGGACGCGCGGTCGCCGTCGATCTCCTCGTAGTAGGCGTGCATGGAGATGTGGTCCACCAGGTCGTACGTGTACGACAGGACCGTGCGCTCCCACGCGCCGAACGTGGGCATCTGCATGGACGACGAACCGCACACGATCAGCGAGATCGACGGGTCGACGAGCTTCATCGCCTTGCCGGCCTCGGCGGCGAGCTTGCCGTACTCGTGAGCGTCCTTCTGGCCGATCTGCCACGGGCCGTCCATCTCGTTGCCGAGGCACCACAGCGTCACGCCGTAGGGCTTCTCACGGCCGTTGGCGATGCGCAGGTCGGCCCACCGGGTACCGGCCTCGCCGTTGCAGTACTCGACCAGGGCCGCCGCGGCGTCGACGCCGCGGGTGCCGAGGTTGACCGCCATCATCGGCTCGACGCCCTCGCGCTCCGCCCACTGCAGGAACTCGTCGGTGCCGACGAGGTTCGGCTCGACGGTGCGCCAGGCGAGGTCGAGGAACGGCTTGCGCTGCTCGACCGGGCCGACGGCGTCCTCCCACACGTAGTTGGAGACGAAGTTGCCGCCGGGGTAGCGCACCATCGGCACGCCCAGCTCGTGGACCAGGTCCGCGACGTCGCGGCGGAAGCCGTGCTCGTCCGCGGCGGCGTGACCCGGCTCGTAGATGCCGGTGTACACGGCACGGCCGAGGTGCTCGACGAACGAGCCGAACAGGCGGCGGTCGACGGCGCCGCGGCGGAAGTCGGGGTGCAGGGTGACGCGGGCGCCTGCGGTGGCGCCGGGGGCGTGGTCGGGAGCGGCGGGGGCGGGGCGGGCATCGGTGTGGGGAGCCGTCATGGGTCTCACGTTCCTCGTCGAAGTGGGCGATGGTGAAGCCACCGTGTACAACGATGTAGAGTCAACCACGGTCGCCGCGCGCGGCACCAATCGGCCCAGGAGGATCTGGGTCCGGACGACTCGAGGAGGAATCGGCATGCGCAGAGGCTTGCGACGCGCCGTGGCGGCGACGGCCGCCGGTCTGGCCGGCCTGTCGCTCGCGGCGTGCGCTCCCGGCGACGACGCCGGCCCGGCGGGCAACACGAGCTGCACCAACGAGATCACCAAGCCCGACGCCACGCGCGTCACCCTCTGGGCCTGGTACCCCGCCGTCGAGCAGATCGTGGACACGTTCAACGCCCAGCACGACGACGTCCAGATCTGCTGGACCAACGCGGGCCAGGGCGCCGACGAGTACGGCAAGTTCTCCACCGCCCTCGAGGCGGGCACCGGGGCGCCCGACGTCATCCAGCTCGAGTCCGAGATCCTGCCGACCTACACGATCCTCGACGGGCTCGCCGACCTCGCGCCGTACGGCGCCGCCGCCCTCGAGGACCAGTTCCCCGCCGGCGCCTGGTCGGACGTCTCGAGCGGCGGCTCGGTGTTCGCCGTCCCGGTCGACGGCGGCCCCGTGGGCATGCTGTACCGGGCCGACATCTTCTCGACGTACGGCGTCGAGCCGCCGACCACCTGGGACGAGTTCGCCCAGGCCGCGCAGGACCTGCGCGACGCCGGCTACGACGGCTACATCACCAACTACGCCACGAACGGCGGCGCATTCAACTACGCGCTGTTCGCGCAGGCCGGCTGGGCGCCGTTCGCCTACGACCCGGCACGGCGCGACCAGATCGGCATCGACGTCGACACCCCCGAGGCGCGGCACGTCCTGTCCTACTGGGAGGACCTCATCGACCGCGGCCTCGTGTCCAGCGACGACGCGTTCACCAGCGACTACAACACGTCCCTGGTGGACGGCTCCTACGCCGTCTACATCGCCGCCGCATGGGGCCCCGGCTACCTCGAGGGGCTGTCGGACGCCGACTCCGGCGCCGAGTGGAAGGCCGCGCCGCTGCCGCAGTGGGACCCGGCGAACCCGGTCCAGGTGAACCAGGGCGGCTCGGCGCTCGCGGTCACCTCCCAGGCCACGGACCCCGAGGCGGCCGCCACCGTCGCGATGGAGCTGTTCGACGACGAGGAGACGTGGAAGATCGGCGTCGAGGACGCCGGCCTGTTCCCGCTGTGGAACCTCGCGCTCGACGCGCCGTGGTTCACCGACCGCCGCTACCCGTTCTTCGGCGGCCAGCAGGTCAACCGGGACGTCTTCCTCGACGCGGCGGCCCAGTACCCGGGCTTCACGTTCAGCCCGTTCCAGGTGTACGCGTACGACCGCCAGACCATGGCCCTCTACGACATGGTCGAGGGCGACTCGACCGCCGCCGACGCGCTGGCGACCATCCAGGACAGCCTGGTGCGCTACGCCGAGCAGCAGGGGTTCACGGTCCGATGACGCGCACAGGATCGACAAGCACAGGGTCGACAAGCAGCGCACCGACAGGAGGGGGCTCCGTGATGACCTCGACGACTTCCGCCGCGCCGGCGACGGCGCAGCGCGCCCGCCCCGCGGGCGGACGACGCGGGCAGAGCCTGCTCGACACGAAGCGGCAGTGGTGGGGCTGGCTGTTCCTCGCCCCGTTCACGGTCGTGTTCGTGCTGTTCCTGCTGGTGCCGCTCGGGTACGCCTTCTGGCTCAGCCTGCACACCAAGGGCATCGCGACCGGGGGCGAGAGCGTCTTCACCGGCGTGGCCAACTACGTGCGCGTGTTCACCGACGCGGACTTCCTGTCCGGCATGGCGCGGGTGGGCCGGTTCGTGCTCGTCATGGTGCCGATCCAGATCGGCCTCGCCGTGGCGATCGCGCTCGTGCTCGACACGCTGGCCACCCGCCTGTCGAAGGCGTCGCGGCTGCTCGTCTTCGTGCCGTACGCCATCCCCGCCGTCATCGGTGCGCTGATGTGGGGATTCCTGTACAGCCCGCGGTTCGGCCCCGCGAACGACGTCTTCGGGCTCTTCGGCCTGGCCGCGCCCGACTTCCTCAGCCGCGACCTCGTCTTCGGCTCGCTGGTCAACATCGTGACCTGGCAGTGGGTGGGCTACTACATGATCATCGTCTACGCCGCGCTGCGGGCGATCGACCCGTCGGTGTACGAGGCGGCCAGGCTCGACGGCGCCGGGAACCGGGCGATCGCGTTCCGGATCAAGATCCCGATGATCGCGTCGTCGATGGTGATGATCGTGGTGTTCGCGCTCATCGGCACCCTGCAGTTCTTCACCGAGCCGACGGTGCTGCGGTCGGTCGCGCAGGGCGCGATCCCCACCACCTACACCCCGAACATGTACGCGTACTCGATGGCGTTCTCCTACAGCCAGTTCAACTACGCCTCCACGATCGCGTTCGCGCTCGGGATCCTCGTGTTCATCGGGTCGTACGTGTTCCTGTACGCCACCCGCAAGCAGAGCGGACTGAAGTGATGACGACGACGGCGACGCAGCAGACCCTCTCGCGCCGGCCGCGACAGCGCCGGATCGGCTCCCACGTGTTCCTGCTCCTCGCGGTGCTCTACTTCGTCGTGCCGCTGTGGTGGCTCGTCGTCGGGTCCACGAAGTCGAACAGCGGCTTGTTCGTGGGCTCCGGCGGCGCCCTGTGGTTCAACGACGAGTTCGCGCTCTGGGACAACGTGAAGCAGCTGTTCACGTACCAGGGCGGCATCTACTGGACGTGGATGCGCAACTCGTTCGTGTACGCGATCGTCGGCGGCGTGGGGTCCACGGTGCTCGCCGTGCTGGCCGGGTACGCCCTGGCCAAGTACCGGTTCCGCGGCCGCAACCTCTACTTCTCCATGCTGCTGGGCTCCGTGATGGTGCCGCTCACGGCGCTGACCATCCCCACGTTCGTGCTGCTCAGCCAGCTCGGCATGATCAACACGATGTGGGCCGTGATCCTGCCGTCGCTGCTCAGCCCGATCGGCGTCTACCTCGTGCGCGTGTACGCCGTGGACGCCATCCCGGACGAGATGCTCGACGCCGGCCGGGTCGACGGCGCGGGGGAGCTGCGCCTGTTCTTTCGCGTCGCGCTGCCTCTGCTGCGGCCGGCGTTCGTCACGGTCCTGCTGCTGACGACCGTCGCGACGTGGAACAACTTCTTCCTCCCGCTGGCCGTGCTGCGCGACCCGCAGCTGCTGCCCGTCACGGTGGGCATCAACCAGTGGCAGGCGCTGTCGAACGCGGGGGCGGGCGGCGAGCAGGTGTGGAACCTCATCACCACCGGCGCGCTCGTGTCGATCCTGCCCCTGATCGTGGCGTTCCTCGCCCTGCAGAAGTACTGGCAGGGCGGCCTGTCCCTCGGGTCGATCAAGTGACGCCCGTCGCCGCGCCGGCCGGGGCGGGGCCCGTGGGCGGTGCGCTGCCCGCGGCGCGCACCCGCCCGCTGCCCGCCGGGGCGGCGCGGCTCGAGCCGTCCGGGCTCCTCGGACGGTGGCAGGAGCGCAACGCCGCCGCGACGGTCCCGCACTGCCTCGGGGCGTTGGAGACGTCGGGGGCCCTCGACAACCTGCGCCGCCTGCTCGACCCTGCCGACCCCGAGCACCACGACGGCCCGTACCGCGGCTTCAACTTCGCCGACTCGGACGTGCACAAGACGCTCGAGGCGGTCGCGTGGGAGTCGGCACGCTCCGGTGCCCCGCGGCACGAGGACGAGGTGCGGCGCGTCGTCGGCCTGCTGCGCCGGGTCCAGGCGCCGTCCGGCTACCTGGACTCGCACGTGCTCGGCGGGGCGGCGGCGTCCGCCGAGCCGTACGCCGACCTGCGCTGGGGGCACGAGCTGTACGTGCTGGGCCACCTGGTGCAGGCGGGCGTCGCGCGGGCGCGTGCCACCGGCCGGGACGACCTTCTCGACGTCGCGACGGCGTGGGCGGACGACGTCGTGTCCCGCCTGGACGAGGGCGAGGAGCTCGTGTGCGGGCACCCGGAGGTCGAGTCGGCGTTCGTGGAGCTCTACCGCGAGACGGGTGACCCGGCGTACCGCGAGGCCGCCCGCCGGATGCTCGACCTGCGCGGGTACGGCCGCCTCGGCTCCGGCCCGTTCGAGCCCGCCTACCACCAGGACGCGACGCCGGTGCGCGCCGCGGACGAGGTGGCCGGGCACGCCGTCCGGCAGCTCTACCTGCTGGCCGGCGTCGTCGACCTCTACCTCGAGACCGGGGAGGACGCGCTGCTCGCGGCCGCCGCGCGGCAGTGGGACGACGCGCACGGGCGACGCACGCACGTCACCGGCGGGATGGGCTCGCGACACAAGGACGAGTCCTTCGGCGACCCCTTCGAGCTGCCGCCCGACCGCGCGTACGCCGAGTCGTGCGCCGGGGTGGCGAGCGTGCTGTGGGACTGGCGGATGCTGCTCGCCACGGGCGAGGCGCGGTACGCGGACTCGCTCGAGCACGCCCTGCTCAACGTGGTCGCGGCGGCCACGTCGACGGACGGCACGGCCTTCTTCTACTCGAACCCGCTGCAGGTGCGCACCGGCCACGACGGGGCGGACGAGTACCAGGCGTCCGGTCGGCGCGGCTGGTTCGCCTGCGCGTGCTGCCCGCCCAACCTGGCGCGGCTGGTCGCGTCGCTGCACACCATGGTCGCCAGCCGGGACGCCGACGACGGCGCGCTCGCCGTGCACCTGTACGCCGACGCCGACCTCGAGGACGGGGACGGGTCGCGCGTGCGGATCCGGACCGGCTACCCGTGGGACGGAGACGTCGTCCTCACCGCGGACGCCCCGTCGCCGGTGCCGCTCGCGCTGCGGCTGCCCGGCTGGGCGGACGCCGCGCGCACCCGGCTGGAGGTGGACGGTGCCGCCGTCGACGTCGCCGCGGTGCTCGACGCCCGCGGCTACCTGCGGGTCGGGGCCGGCGCGCGCCGCGTGCGGCTGAGCCTGCCGATGGAGCCGCGCGCGCTCGCCGCGCACCCGCACGTCGACGCCGTGCGGGGCTGCGTCGCCCTGGCCCGCGGTCCCCTGGTGCACTGCCTGGAGCAGGTCGACCACGGGGTCGCCCTCGAGGACGTGACGCTCGACCTCGCCGCCGGCCTCGAGGTGGGGCCGGCGGACGACGTCCTGGGCGTCGGGGCGACGCTGGTCGGCTCCGGGCGCGCGACGTCGTCCGCGGGGGTCCCGCTCTACCGCGCCGTGGACGGCGCCGTGGAGGGCGACGCGCCCGTCGCCCCCGTGGACCTGCAGGTCCGGGCCGTGCCCTACGCTGTGTGGGGCAATCGAGGAGAGGGTCCGATGCGCGTCTGGGTCCCGGCCGCGGCATCGGCGCGGCCCGGCGACCGAGGGCGGTCGGGAAGGTGAGCGGCATGCGCGTGACCATGCACGACGTGGCCCAGCGGGCCGGCGTGTCGATCAAGACGGTGTCGAACGTCGTGAACGGGTACCCGCACATCCGGCCCGAGACGCGCCGGCGCGTCGAGGAGGCGATCGAGCACCTCGGGTACCGCCTCAACACCACGGCGCGCAACCTGCGCACGCAGCGCACGGACATGATCACGCTCGCCGTGCCGGAGCTGCGGCTGCCGTACTTCGCCGAGCTCGCGGACTCCGTGATCCGCTCTGCCGAGGAGCAGGGCCTCACCGTGCTCATCGAGCAGACCGGGTCGGTGCGCGAGCGCGAGATCGAGCTGCTCGACGGCCGCCGACGCCACCTCACGGACGGCGTGATCTTCTCGCCGCTGGCGCTCGGGCAGGACGACGTCGGGCTGTTCGAGGTCGACTTCCCGCTGGTGGTGCTGGGCGAGCGCGTCTTCGACGCCCCGGCCGACCACGTGACGATGAACAACGTGGCCGCGGCGCGCGCCGCCACGCTGCACCTCGCGTCGCTGGGCCGGACGCGGATCGCGGTCGTCGGCGCGCACGAGGGCGAGCTGGTCGGCTCCGCCGCCCTGCGGACCGAGGGCTACCGGCAGGGTCTGGCGGCCGCCGGGCTCCCGTACGACCCCGCGCTGGTCTCCGAGGCCGGGCTGTGGCACCGCTCGACCGGGTCGGAGTCGATGGCGCGGCTGCTCGACTCCGGCGTCGAGATCGACGCCGTCTTCGCCCTCAACGACGCGATGGCCCTGGGCGCGCTGCACGCGCTGCACGCCCGCCGGATCGAGGTGCCGGGCGACGTCGCGCTGATCGGCTTCGACGACGTCGACGACGTGCGGTACTCCGTGCCTACCCTCAGCTCCGTGGACCCGGGGCGCGAGCAGATCGCCCGCACGGCGGTGGACCTGCTCGTCGAGCGGATCGCCGGCGGCGACGAGCGTCCGTTCCGCCGGGTGATCCCCGACTCGCGCGTCGTGGGCCGGGAGTCCACCGGTGACGCCGCGGAGGGGATGGAGAAGGTGGTGACCGTCCAGCCCGGCGGCAACGAGGAGATCGTGTCGCCGGTCAGCGCGACGGCGTGACGACCGGCGGCATCTCCCGCGGTGCCGGCATCTCCCGCAGGCCGCGCAGCGGGCTGCGCAGCGCGCTGAGGCAGGCGGCGCAGTGCACCGCCGCCATGAGCAGCACGGTCTCGCGCACGCCGAGCACCTCGCCCAGGGCGCCCGCGGC
Organism: Isoptericola sp. QY 916; assembly: GCA_026934365.1. GTDB lineage: Bacteria > Actinomycetota > Actinomycetes > Actinomycetales > Cellulomonadaceae > Isoptericola > Isoptericola nanjingensis. Next base: position 10,060 of record JADHZE010000066.1, read on the forward strand.
GAGCCCGGCGAGCGGCATCGTGCCGAAGTTGACGAACTGGCTGGTCGTGACGACGCGACCCATCAGGGGCTGCGGCACGTAGCGCTGCCGCCACGCCCCGCGCAGCACGTTCCCGGAGACCACCGCGAGCCCGACCAGGAAGAGGCCGGCGACGGTCCACGCGACCTGCGCGCCGCCGCCCCCGAGGCCCACCAGGAGCGCGGGCGGCCCGCCGGCGACGATGAGCAGCACCGTGGCGCGGGCGCTGCCGAGGTGCCGGCTGAGCCAGGTGGCCACGGTCGCGCCGAGCAGCCCGCCGCACGCGCCGACGGTCATCACGACACCCAGTGCGGACGGGCCGAGGCCGACGGTGTCCACGAGGAACAGCACGAGCAGCGCGGTGTACCCGGTGAGGCCGAAGTTGGAGATCCCGCCCACGACGACGAACCAGCGCAGGTAGCGGTCGGAGGCCACGAACGCCACGCCTTCGCGGATACGCACCCGCAGCGGCGCCTGGGGCGGTCGCTCCGGCTGCCGCTCCGGCCGGACGCGCCAGAGGCAGAAGGCCGAGACGAGGAAGCTCGCCGCGTCCAGGGCCAGCCCGGCGGCGGCGCCGAGCGCCTGCGCCGTCGCGCCGCCGATCCCCGGCCCCGCCACCTGCATGCCCGACTCCGTGCCGAGCAGGCGCGCGTTCGCGGCCTCGAGCTGCTCGTCGGGCACGACCTGGGGGAGGAAGACGGTGTACGCGGTGCGGAAGAAGACGGTGCTGACGCCCGCGGCGAGCGCGGCGCCGACGAGGTGCGGCAGGGTCAGCGCGTCGAGCGCGGCGGCGACGGGGACGCCGCCGACGGCGACGGCGGCCACCAGGTCGGCCACGATCATCACGGCCCGTGCCGGGAGCCGGTCGATCCACGCGCCGGCGGGCAGGCCGATGACGAGCCACGGCAGCCACGCCGCCGCCGTGAGCAGGCCGACCACCGCGGCCCCGGCGTCGAGCTCGAGCACCGCGACGAGGGGGAGCAGCACCGACGTGGTGGCGTTGCCCAGCACGCTGACGCCCTCGCCCACCCAGAGCCGCCGGAAGCCGCGGTTGCGCGCGAGCGGGACGACGGCCGCGTCGGCCGTGGCGGCAGTCATGGCTGGGCGGGGAACCCGCGGCCGAAGACGAGCACGGGCTCGCGCTCGACGCCGTCGTCCGGGCGCGGGCGCTCGGCCCAGCGCACGAGGACGGCCGTGATCTCCTCGCCGAGCGCGGCGAGCTCCTCCGGGGACAGGTGCACCCACGTCTCGGTCGCGAACGCGGCGCCGTCCCACTCGGGCGCCGACCCGGCGTTGGCCTGCCACTCCCGGACCCGGTCGAACTGGCGCTGGAGGTGGAGCGCCTCGGCGGCCTGCGCGGCGGTCACGGCGGCGGCGTCCGCGGCGAACTCCTGACGCGACCAGCGGAGCCGTGGCGCGACGAGGCGCCACCAGCGCTCGCGTCGGTCGCGGGCGAGCTCGGGGGCCTCGGCGACGAGGCCGGCGTCGTGCAGCACCTTGAGGTGGTGGCTGGCGCTGCCGACGGCCTGCCCCGTGCGGCGCGCGAGCGTGGACGCGGTGGAGGGGCCGTCGACCTTGAGCGCGTCCATGAGGCGGGCCCGGTAGGGGTGGGCGAGGGCGGCGAGCGCCTTCGCCTCGGTGACGGTGCGCACGCCCTGCTGCGGGTCGGGTGCGCCGTCCTGCGGGGTGCCCTCGGGAGGGATGGGTGGGTGCGTCATCCCGCCACCGTAGACCCACAAGAAGTGTTGTACAAGACTTCTTGTGGAACTCGGTCAGGCCGCGGGGCCCCCCGAGACCTGGGCGTCGATCCGGTCGAGCCGGTCGGCGGCGAGGCGGCCGGTGGCCCACAGCCAGAAGCCGGGGCCGACCAGCACGGCCAGGAGCGGCAGCGCCCAGGCGGCGGCGAGCAGGGCCGCGGCCACCACGAGGACCGCGAGCGACGTCGCCGGGCCGAGCAGGGGGAGCAGCAGCAGGAGCCGCCAGGTCGCCACGGGCCCGCTCGCGTACCGCGCCACCACCACCGGCCAGCAGGCGAGGACGACGGCGCCCCACGCCCCGACGGCCAGCAGGCCCCCGGTGAGGACCGCGCGACCGGGTCCGCCGAGGAGGCCCGAGCCGCCGAGCAGGCCCAGCGCCGCGCCGTCGAGCCACAGCAGCCCGGCGACCGCCCAGACGGGCGCGAAGAGCGCGGCGGTGCGGCCGAACCCGTCGCGCCACGTGCGCCAGAACGTCCGCCACGGCGTGGGCTCCGCCGTCATCCGGGCAACGACGACGCCGCCCGCGCGCAGCGCCGGGCCGAGGCCGAGCAGCACGCCCCCGGCGAGGGTGCCCAGCGCCACCATGGCGGAGACCTCGACGAGGAGCGTCGCCCAGCGCAGCGCGAGCATCACGCCGCCCGCCCAGCCGGGCACCTCCGCCTCGGCGACGGCGGCGCGCACGGCGCCCTCCGCAGGTCCGGTGGGTGCCGGTGCGGGGGCCGTCACGGGAGCCTCGTCGCGAGGGTGACGCGACCCGTGTCGTCGAGCGCCTCGAGGCACAGGGTGGCGCGGCCGCGCACGCCGTCCCATGCCGGGTGCACGACGGCGGAGACGGCCGCGCCGTCGGGGGCGGTCCAGGCGAAGCGTCCTCCGCCCAGGGCGCGCACCGCGGTCCGGGCCTCCAGCGGCCCGACGACGCCGTCCTGCACGTGCCTCGGGTCGGTGCCCGGCGTGAGGCGCTCCCACGTGCCGTCGAGGACGGCCGCGTCGGCCGGCCAGCGCGAGACGTCGTCCACCTCCCGTGCGGCGCCGGCCCAGGGCTGCGGGGCGACGAGCGGCCAGCCGTCGTGCGTCCACACCAGCCGCCGCACCTGGAGCCGGTGCTCGGTGGGGGCGTCGGCGTCGCGGACGTGGTGCACCAGGAGCTGGCGCACGTGCGAGCCCGCCTCGGGGGCCGCGGCGGGCACCCGCTCGGTGAGCACGGACGCGTGGCCGGGCGCGAGGATCCCCGGGCCTCCGGCGAGCCGGTGCCCGGACAGCACGGGCACGCCGACGGCCCACGGGTCGGCGTCGACGTCGGTCATGAGGCGGCCGGCGCGGTCGCGGTACGGGCCGGGGACGGCGTCGCCCACGGCCGCCCGGAGGTGATAGCTGCCCCCGAGCGAGTCGTAGGAGACGAGCAGCGCCCAGCCGCCGCCGGGCCGGGGGAGCACGTACGCCCCCTCGACCGCGCCGTCGGCCGCCCGCGCCCGGTGCGCCAGGAGGCGGCCCGGCGCGGCGTGCAGCTCGCCCGGCGCGGGCGCGAACCCGTCGGCCACGAACCCGGTCGCGGCGTCGAGGGGGAGCGCGTGGATCCCGCCGAAGAACGACCCGTACACGAGCCACTGCGTCCCGTCCGCCTCGGTCACGACGTTGGCGTCGATGGCGTTGGGGTGGCCGAGCCCCGCGGGCGGTTCGGCGTGGTCGCTCGACACGACGACACCGCGGTCGGTCCACGGGCCCGCCGGGTGCGGCGCCTCCGCCAGGCCGATCGCCGACCGGCGCGAGCCGAACGTCGAGGCCGAGTAGTACATGCGCCAGGTGCTGCCCGCCGAGGTGCCGACCTGCACGACCTCGGGCGCCCACAGGCCCTCGGCGCCCGACCACGCCGCCGCGGGCGCGGGCACGCCCGGCAGCGCCCAGCCGTGGAAGTCCCAGGTCACGAGGTCCGTCGAGCGGCGCACCTGCACGCCCCCGCGCACGGGGCCGTCGGAGCGCGCGTCCGTGGAGAAGAGCCAGTAGACGCCGTCGTCGTCCTGCACGGCGGTGGGGTCGTGCACGTGGCGGCCGCGCCAGGCCGCGGTGTCGGGGGCGGTGTCCGTCGGGGTGTCCGTCGTGGTGTCCGTCATCGTCAACCCTTCGTGCCGGTGAGGGCGACGGACTCGATGATCTGCCGCTGGAAGATCAGGAAGACCACGAGGATGGGCAGCACGGCGACGACGGACGCGGCCATGATCAGCGGGTAGTCGCGCTGGGTCGCGTACTGGACGTTCATGTTCGCGATGACCACCTGCAGCGTCTGCTTCTCAGGGGTGTTCAGGTACAGGATCGGCGCCAGGTAGTCGTTCCAGACCGCCATGAACCACAGGATGAACTGGGCGGCGACGGCGGGCCGGATGATCGGCATGATCATGCGCCAGAAGATCTGCCAGTAGGAGGCGCCGTCGATCTTGGCCGCCTCGACGAGGGAGTCCGGCACGCTCGACAGGTACTGGCGCAGGAAGAAGATCATCACGATGTTGCCGAAGATCGCCGGCACGATCAGGGGCCACAGCGTGTCCACCCAGCCGATCTTCGAGAACATCACGAACTGCGGGATCATGATCGTCGGGAACGGGATCATGATGCCGGTGAGCAGGCCGATGAAGATCGCGTTCTTGAACGGCATCCGCATCTTGGCGAGGGCGAACGCCGCCAGCGAGCAGGTGAACGTCCCGATCACCGTGACGCTCAGCGACACGACGAGGCTGTTCTTGATGCCGTCGAGGACGTAGGAGTCCGTCCACATGCGGACGTAGGTGTCCCACTGGGGGACCTCCGGGATCCACACCGGGGGCAGGGCGAAGACCTCGAGCTTCGTCTTCAGGGACGTGGAGAGCATCCACACGAGCGGGGCGATCATGAAGACCGCACCCGCCGCGAGGACGACCCACACGATCGTGTCGGTGAGGCGCGAGCGTGCCGAACGGCCGAGGCGCGTGCCCGGCGGGGCGCCGGTCGTGGTGGCGGTCGTGGGAGCGGGCGTCGTGGTGGTCATGGTGTCTCCCTGGCCTCAGTCGACGACGAAGCCGGCGTTGCGCCGGTTCAGCCGGAACTGGATGAGCGTGATGACGAGGATGAGGAGCCCGAGCACCACCGACATCGCCGTGGCGTAGCCCATCTGCTGGTACCGGAACGCCTGGAGCCAGATGTGGTAGACGACGGAGGCCGTGGAGTACTCCGGCCCGCCGGTGGGCGTCATGATCTGGATCTCGATGAAGATCATCGCGCCGCCGATGACCTGCGTGACGATGAGGAAGAACGTCACCGGCTGCACCATCGGCAGCGTGATGGAGCGGAACTTCTGCCAGCCGCCGGCGCCGTCGAGCTCGGCGGCCTCGTAGAGGGAGCGGGGCACGGACTGGATCGCGGCCAGGTACAGCAGCATCGAGTACCCGAGCCCCTTCCAGACCGCCATCATGATGATCGCGGGCTTGGCCCAGACCGGGTCGGCCAGCCAGTTCGGGCCGTCGATCCCGAAGAGCCCCAGGAACTGGTTCACCAGGCCGAAGTCGCCGTTGTAGGCCCACTGCCACAGGATCGCGATCGCGGCGATGGACGAGATCACGGGGACGTAGTAGATGGCCCGGAACGCCGCGCGACCGAAGATCTTCCGGTTCATCATCACGGCGAGCGCGAGCGAGATCGCCAGCCCGATCGGGATGCCGATCATGTAGAAGAACGTGTTGAACAAGGTCTGGCGGAACCGCTCGTCGCCCAGCAGGGCGACGTAGTTGTCGAGCCCGATGAACTGCATCGGCCCCAGCCCGTTCCACCGGGTCAGCGACGCGTACAGCGCGAAGAGCGTGGGGTAGAGGATGAAGAGCAGGTAGCCGAGCACGGGCGCCGCGACGAACAGCAGCGCCCACCTCTTCTCGGTGCGGTGGAGCCGCGAGGTCCCGCCGCGTCGTGGCGGCGCGGGGGCGGGGTCCGGCGCCGGGGGGCGGGTGCCGGCCGTGGCCGGCGTGGCGGTGGACGTCATCGCAGACTCCTTCGTCCAGGGACGTGCGAGGGGGCGCGCGGGGGCGGTGCGGTGCGGCCGCCCGGGAGGGGCGGCCGCACCGCGGGATCAGGTCAGGGGCCGGATCAGGGCGCGGAGCCCGCCGCCGCGGCCTGCTCCGCCTGGGCGTTCGACTGGTCGAGCAGCTCCTGCATGCGCGGCTGCACCTCGGCGAGGTAGTCGGCCGCCTTCTGCTTGCCGTCCAGCACCGGCTGGATGCCGACCCAGAGCTCGTCGTACCACTCGGCGCCGTAGGTGAACGACGCCGGCATCTCGCGCCCGTAGTCCTCGGCGATGTCGAGGAACTCCTGGCGGTTCCTGGGCTTCAGCGAGTCGTCCTCCTCGACCTCGGCGGCCCACTCCTGCGCCGTGTCGATCCGGTTCGGGATCTGGACGTTGGCGTCGACGAGCGTCTGCTGCGCGGCCTCGTCGGTGGACAGGTAGGTGGCCAGCTTCACCGCGTCCTCGGGCAGGTCCGTGGTGTTCGAGACGCCGATGCCGAGCGAGCCGACCCAGGTGGCGGGCTCGCCGGTCCTGCCGACGGGCCAGGGCATGAGGTCGTACTCGAAGTCGAGGTCGTTGTAGACGCTCATGTCCCACGGGCCGACGGGGAAGAAGCCGATCTCCCCGGCCATGAAGCGCTGGTAGGTGTCGAGCGTCTGCGCCTGCTCGGGGTTCGGGGTGACGCCCTGCTCGGTGAGGTCGGCGATGAACTGGATCGCCTCGGCGAACTCCGGGGTGTCGACGGTGACCTGCGTGTGGTCCTCGTTGGTCCAGTCGCCGCCGTTGCTCCACACGAACGACTGCGAGTTCCACTGCACGTTGAGGCCGGTGCCCCACTGGTCGGTCTCGCCGTCGCCGTCGGTGTCCTGGGTGAGCTTCTTGCAGATCTTCAGCCACTCGTCCCAGGTGAGGGGCTCGTCCGGGTCGGGCCGCTCGACCCCGGCCTTCTCGAGCAGGTCGGCGTTGTAGCCGAACGCGAACGGGCCGATGTCCTTGGGCAGCCCGTAGAGCTTGCCCCCGGGGGTGCCCTGGGTGGTGCCGTCGAACCGGTAGGAGTCGACGCCGTACGGCCAGATGTTGTCGAGGTCGACCCCCTGCTCGGCGACCTGGTCCGTGATGTCCATGAGGACGCCCGAGCTCACGTAGGACTGGAGGCTGGCCTGCTCGATGTAGAAGACGTCGGGCACCTTGTTGCCCGCGACGGCGGCCTGGAGCTTCTGGGCGTACTGGTCCGCCGAGGTGACGATCATCTTGACCTTCACACCGGTGTCCTCGGTGAAGCGGTCGATGGCCTCCTGGTAGGCCTTCTTCTCGTCGTCGCCACCGCGGAACATGAACGTGAGCGTGCCGTCGTCGGTGCCGCTCCCGCCGCCGGAGCCGCAGGCGGCGAGGGTGCTGGCGGCCACCAGGGCGGTGGCGATGCCGGCGATCAGTCGTGACTTCCTCATCACGGGGTCCTCTCGGGGAGATCCGGGCCGCTCCGGCGCGGCGTCGCCCCGATGCGGTTTACATCGATGAAGAACCATCGACGGCGCCCAATCTGACACGGCTCGGGCAGCGTGGTCAAGTGGCCCAGGTCACGCCTCTGCAACGATGAAGACGGCGGCGGGAGAATCCTCGGGGTCGCGGGGGAGCGCGGGGCCGGCGAGGGAGGCGCGACGCCGTGGTCGCCGAGGACCCGGGGCGGGTCGATCGGCTAGGATCGCGAGGGTCGCGACTGGCGTACAGGTGGATCACCACCGGGGAGCGACGCGCTGTGCAGACGACGGGTCGTTCGCCTGGGCCCGGTCGTCGTCCGACACGTCCGTCCGACACAGCTGGAGAACGCCTGATGAGCACTCCCGATCCCACGTTCAACGCGCCCCTGGCGGAGCTCGACCCCGAGATCGCCGCCGTCCTCGAGGGCGAGCTGACCCGTCAGCGCGACACCCTCGAGATGATCGCGAGCGAGAACTTCGTGCCGCGCGCGGTCCTGCAGGCGCAGGGCAGCGTCCTGACCAACAAGTACGCCGAGGGCTACCCGGGCCGCCGCTACTACGGCGGCTGCGAGCAGGTCGACATCGCGGAGAACCTCGCGATCGCCCGTGCCAAGGACCTGTTCGGCGCCGAGGCCGCCAACGTCCAGCCGCACTCCGGCGCGCAGGCCAACGCGGCCGTGCTGCACGCCCTCATCAACGCGGGCGACAAGATCCTCGGCCTCGAGCTGGCCCACGGCGGCCACCTCACGCACGGCATGAAGATCAACTTCTCCGGCAAGCTCTACGACGTCGGCGCCTACGGCGTGGACCCGCAGTCGTACCGGATCGAGATGGACGAGGTCCGCAAGCGCGCCCTCGAGCACCGCCCGGACGTCATCATCGCCGGCTGGTCCGCCTACCCCCGCCACCTCGACTTCGCCGCCTTCCGCGACGTCGCGGACGAGGTCGGCGCCAAGCTGTGGGTCGACATGGCGCACTTCGCCGGCCTCGTGGCCGCGGGCCTGCACCCGAGCCCCGTGCCGCACGCGGACGTCGTGTCCTCCACGGTGCACAAGACCATCGGCGGGCCCCGCTCCGGCTTCATCCTGAGCAAGGAGGAGCACGCCAAGAAGATCAACTCGGCCGTGTTCCCGGGTCAGCAGGGCGGCCCGCTCATGCACGTGATCGCGGCCAAGGCCGTGGCGTTCAAGGTCGCCGGCACCGACGAGTTCAAGGACCGCCAGGAGCGCACGCTGCGCGGCGCGCAGATCATCGCGGAGCGGCTGTCGCAGGCGGACGTCGCCGAGCAGGGGGTGTCCGTCCTCACCGGCGGCACCGACGTGCACCTGGTGCTCGTCGACCTGCGGAACTCCTCGCTCGACGGCCAGCAGGCCGAGGACCTCCTGCACGACGCCGGCATCACCGTGAACCGCAACGCCGTGCCGTTCGACCCGCGCCCGCCGCGCGTCACCTCCGGACTGCGGATCGGCACGCCAGCGCTCGCCACCCGCGGGTTCGGCGACGCCGAGTTCACCGAGGTCGCCGACATCATCGCCGTCGCCCTGCGGGACGGCGCGTCGGCCGACGTCGACGCGCTCGCGGCCCGCGTCGCGAAGCTCACGGCCGACTTCCCGCTCTACCCCGGGCTGTCCCAGTGACCGCGCAGGTCCTGGACGGCAAGGCCACCGCGGCCACGATCAAGGCCGAGCTGCGCGAGCGGGTGACCGCTCTGCGCGAGCGCGGCGTCGTGCCGGGGCTCGGCACGCTGCTCGTGGGCGAGGACCCGGGCTCGCAGTGGTACGTCGCCGGCAAGCACCGGGACTGCGCGGAGGTCGGCATCGAGTCGATCCGCGAGGACCTTCCCGCCACGGCCACGCAGGACGAGATCGAGGCGGCCGTGCGGCGGCTCAACGAGGACCCGGCGTGCACCGGGTTCATCGTGCAGCTCCCGCTGCCGAAGGGTGTCGACACCAACCGCGTGCTCGAGCTGATCGACCCGGACAAGGACGCCGACGGCCTGCACCCGACCAACCTCGGGCGCCTCGTGCTGCGCGTCAACGAGGAGGTCACCTCCCCGCTGCCCTGCACGCCCCGCGGCATCATCGACCTGCTGCTGCGGCACGACGTCGACCTCCAGGGCAAGGAGGTCGTCGTGGTGGGCCGCGGCGTGACCGTAGGCCGCTCGATCGGCCTGCTGCTCACGCGGCGCGCCGTCAACGCGACGGTCACGCTCACCCACACGGGCACCACCGACCTGCCGGCCCTCGTGAAGCGGGCCGACGTCGTCGTGGCGGCGGCCGGCGTCAAGGGGATCGTCACGGCGGACATGGTCAAGCCGGGCGCGGTGCTCGTCGACGTCGGCGTCTCCCGGGAGACCGACCCGGAGACGGGCAAGTCGCGCGTGGTGGGCGACATCGACCCGGCCGCGCGCGAGGTAGCGTCCTGGTACTCGCCCAACCCGGGCGGCGTCGGGCCGATGACGCGCGCCATGCTGCTGGCCAACGTCGTGGACACCGCGGAGCGCACCACGCCGAGATAGAGAAGCGAACCCGCCGAGATAGAGAGGCCCGGACGAGGCCGCATCCAGTGCGGCCTCGTCCGGGCCT
>JADHZE010000067.1 GCA_026934365.1 Isoptericola sp. QY 916
CCGGTCGGGTGCGCCGTTCGACCCGTCCGCCGAGCGCGGCCAGCGGCCGTCGGACGGCCCGACGGCGCCGCCGTCGCCCGGCGCGCAGCCGCGGTCGCTCGGCGGCGAGCCGGAGGAGCCGCAGCAGTAGCAGCCGCCCGGCACGTCGCCGGCGCGGTCGCGAGGGCCGTCACCCCGAGGGGTGACGGCCCTCGTGCGTCTCCGGGCGGTGCCGTCGGGGGAAGCGACGACCGCGTTGCGGAGTGAGTGCTCACTCATTTAGTGTGTCGCCCATGAGCTCCCCGCCCACGCCGACCGGTCGTGCCGCCCCCATGGCGCCGGACGACCGCCGCTCGGCGATCGTCGACGCCGTGCTCCCGCTCGTCGGCGAATTCGGCCTCGACGTCACGTCCCGCGAGCTCGCGGACGCCGCCGGTGTCGCCGAGGGCACGCTGTTCCGCGCCTTCGGGGACAAGTACACGCTCATCGGCGCGGTGGCGGTCGAGGGCCTGCACCGCGCGTCCGGGCCGGTCGAGACGCGCGCGGAGCTGGCGGCGATCGACCGCGAGGCGCCGCTCGAGGAGCGGCTCGAGCGGGTCATCGAGCTCGGCCGCCGCCGGATGAGCGACGTCATGCGCTGGATGGGTGTGCTGCGCGCGCTGCACCACCGCACCGGGGCGCGCGACCAGGCCGAGCCCGGGCACGTGCAGGACTTCCGCGCGCAGCTGATGGAGCAGCGGGAGCAACAGCGCGAGGCCACGGTCGCCGGCCTGATCGGGGTGCTGCAGCCCGACGAGCACCGGCTCCGGGTGCCGATCGAGGTCGCCGTGGCCCTGGTCGAGGCGAGCATCGCCGGCACGCACGCCCGCGTCGACCACCTGCTGCCGGCACCCTCGCCCCGGGTCGTCGCCGATGCGCTCGTCCACGGCATCGCGGAGGATCGAGGAGAAAAACACGTGCCCGAGGCCACCGCGGCGCAGAACACTGCGGACCGGAAGACCACCGCGTCCGAGATTCCCCCCGGGACGGCGACGCCCCGTACCTCCCACCCCCAGGAGCCCTGATGCTCGTCTCCCTGGCGCGGACCTATCTGCGCCCGTACGCCGGCGCCGTCGGCGTGCTGCTGGTGCTCCAGCTGCTCGCGACGCTCGCCTCCCTCTACCTGCCGTCCCTCAACGCGGACATCGTCGACAACGGCGTGACGACCGGGGACACGGCCTACATCATGCGGGTGGGCGGGTGGATGCTCGTCGTGAGCCTCGTCCAGGTCGCCTGCGCGATCGGCGCGGTGTTCCTGGGCGCCCGGGCCGCGACGGCGCTGGGCCGTGACGTGCGCCGCGACCTGTTCGACTCGGTGCAGGGCTTCTCCGCCCGCGAGCTCGGTCAGTTCGGCGCCCCGTCGCTCATCACCCGCACGACCAACGACGTGCAGCAGGTGATGATGGTCGTGCTGATGACCTTCACCATCATGGTGATGGCGCCGATCATGCTGGTCGGCGGCGTCATCATGGCGCTGCAGGAGGACGTCGAGCTGTCCGCTCTGCTGCTCGTGGTGGTGCCCGTGCTGGGCATCGCGATGGGCCTGCTGATGTGGCGGATGGTGCCGTACTTCCGGGCCATGCAGAAGCGGATCGACGCCATCAACGGCGTGCTGCGCGAGCAGATCACCGGCCTGCGCGTGGTGCGCGCCTTCGTCCGCGAGGACCGCGAGCTGGAGCGGTTCGGTGCCACGAACGAGGCCCTCTACGACACGTCGCTGAACGCCGGCAAGCTCATGGCGCTGGCGTTCCCGATGGTCATGCTCATCATGAACGCGTCGAGCGTCGCCGTGCTGTGGTTCGGCGCGCAGCGCATCGACAACGGCCAGATGGAGGTGGGGGCGCTCATGGCGTTCCTCAGCTACATCATGTACATCCTCATGGCCGTCATGATGTCGACGATGATGGTGATGATGGTGCCGCGCGCGTCGGTCGCCGCGGGCCGCATCACCGAGGTCCTCGACACCGAGACCTCGGTCACCGAGCCGGCCGCGCCGGTCTCCCTCACCTCCCTGGCCGACGGAGAGGGGCCGCGCGGCGAGGTGACGTTCGAGGGCGTCGAGTTCCGGTACCCGGGCGCCGACGAGCCCGTGCTGCACGACCTGACGTTCACCGCGTCGCCCGGCCGGGTGACCGCGATCATCGGCTCCACCGGTGCGGGCAAGACGACGCTGCTCAACCTCGTGCCGCGGCTCTTCGACGTCACGGGCGGCCGAGTCCTCCTGGACGGCGTGGACGTGCGCGACCTGGCGACGGCCGACCTCGGGTCGCAGCTCGGCCTGGTGCCCCAGAAGGCCTTCCTGTTCAGCGGCACCGTCGCGGACAACCTGCGCTACGGCAAGGCCGACGCCATCGAGGACGAGATGTGGGCCGCGCTGGAGATCGCGCAGGCGCGCGACTTCGTCGAGGCGCTCCCCGAGGGGCTCGAGGCGCCGGTCGCGCAGGGCGGGACGACGTTCTCCGGCGGGCAGCGCCAGCGGCTCGCGATCGCGCGCGCCGTCGTCCGGCGTCCGCGCGTGTACCTGTTCGACGACTCGTTCTCGGCCCTCGACTACAGCACGGACGCGCGGCTGCGCGCCGCCCTGCGGCCGCGCACCCAGGACGCGACAGTGCTCGTCGTCGCGCAGCGCGTGGCGACCATCCGCGACGCCGACCAGATCCTCGTGCTCGACCACGGGCGCATCGTCGGGCGCGGTACGCACGCCGAGCTGCTGGCCGACAACGAGACCTACCAGGAGATCGTCACCTCCCAGATGTCCCTCGAGGAGGCGGCATGAGCACCGAACGCAAGGCACCGGCGGCCCGGCCGGGTGGCGGCCCCCGTGGCGGCGGCCCGATGGGCATGATGGGCGGCGCCCCGGGCGCCAAGGCGATGGACTTCCGCGGGTCGCTCGTGCGGTTCGCGGGGGTGATGCGCCCCGAGCGGGCGCGCGTCGTCCTGCTCACCCTGTGCGGCGTCGTCTCGGTGGCGCTCACCGTGGCGGGGCCGAAGATCCTGGGCGACGCGACCAACGTCATCTTCGCGGGCTTCGTCGGCAAGGGACTGGCGGCCGCCGGCGTGCCCGCCGGGACCACCGGCGACGAGGCCGCCGCCATGCTGCGCGCCTCCGGGGACAGCGCACAGGCCGGCCTGATCTCCTCCCTGCCGAACGTGGTGGCGGGCCAGGGCGTCGACTTCACCCGCCTCGGCGAGATCCTGATGTGGGTGATCGCCATCTACCTGGGGGCGTTCCTCTTCGGGTGGCTGCAGGCGCGGATCATGACCATCGCCGTGCAGAACACGATGCGCCGGCTGCGCGACGACGTCGAGGCCAAGCTGCACCGCATCCCGCTGAGCTACGTGGACAAGCAGGCCAAGGGCGAGATCCTCTCGCGCGTCACCAACGACATCGACAACGTCGCGCAGACGACGACCCAGACGCTCGCGCAGCTCGTCACCTCCGTGCTCACGGTGATCGGCGTGCTCGGGATGATGTTCTGGATCTCGTGGGTGCTGGCGCTGGTCGCGCTGGTGACCGTGCCGCTGTCGGTGATCCTCACCATGCAGATCGCCAAGCGGTCGCAGCCGCAGTTCGTGGCGCAGTGGGCGGCGACCGGGCGGCTCAACGCGCACGTCGAGGAGATGTTCACCGGCCACTCGCTGGTCAAGGTCTACGGTCGCCAGGAGGCCGCGGCCCGGACCTTCGGCGCGGAGAACGAGGCGCTCTACGACGCGTCCCGGAAGTCGCAGTTCATCTCCGGCACGATGCAGCCGTCGATGGGCTTCCTCGCCAACCTCAACTACGTGATCGTGGCCGTGATCGGCGGGCTGCGCGTGGCCTCGGGGCAGCTGTCCCTGGGCGACGTGCAGGCGTTCATCCAGTACTCGCGGCAGTTCACGCAGCCGCTCACGCAGATCGCGTCGATGATGAACCTGCTCCAGTCGGGCGTCGCGTCGGCCGAGCGGGTCTTCGAGCTGCTCGACGCCCCCGAGCAGGAGCCGGACCCGGCCGACCCGCGCCGGCTGGACCACGTGCAGGGCCGGGTCGCGTTCGAGGACGTCTCGTTCTCCTACGACCCCGAGACGCCGCTCATCGAGCATCTCGACCTCGTGGCGGAGCCCGGGCAGACGATCGCGATCGTCGGCCCCACGGGCGCCGGCAAGACGACGCTGGTCAACCTGCTCATGCGGTTCTACGAGGTCGACTCCGGCCGGATCACGCTCGACGGCGTGGACAGCCGGGACCTGACGCGCGACGACCTGCGCTCGCGGATCGGCATGGTGCTGCAGGACACGTGGCTGTTCAAGGGCACCATCGAGGAGAACCTGCGGTACGGGGTGCGCGACGGCGCCTCGGTCGGCGAGGCGGAGTTCCTCGCCGCGACCGGGGCCACGCACGTGGACCCGTTCGTGCGCACGCTGCCCGACGGGTACGCGACGCTGCTCGACGACGAGGCGACCTCGCTCTCGGCGGGTGAGAAGCAGCTGCTGACCATCGCCCGGGCGTTCCTCGCCGACCCGGAGATCCTCGTGCTCGACGAGGCGACGAGCTCCGTCGACACCCGCACCGAGGTGCTCGTCCAGCAGGCGATGAACGCGCTGCGGGCCAACCGCACGTCGTTCGTCATCGCGCACCGCCTGTCGACCATCCGCGACGCCGACACCATCGTCGTCATGGAGCACGGGCAGATCGTGGAGCAGGGCGACCACGACACGCTGCTCGCCGCGGGCGGGGCCTACGCGCGGCTCTACGAGTCGCAGTTCAGCGCCCCCGTGGTGGACGAGGAGGACGTGGTCGCCGGTCCCGCCGGGGTCTGACCTCGCCCCGGCACGCTCGATGTCGTCAGGGGTCAGGGCAGGACGAGCAGCCGGGCGGGCGGAGAGTCGGGGGCCTGCCAGAAGAAGCGGGCCTCGCCCACGACCTGCCAGCCCCGGTGCACGTAGACGGCGTGCGCGACGCCGTCGCGGTCGTCGACGTCGAGGACGGGCGTGCGGCCCTGGGCGCGCAGGTGCTGCTCCGCGGCGTCGAGCAGGCGACCTCCCGCGCCCATGCCCTGGACGTCGCTCGCGACGAAGAGCACCGAGACGCACCCGAGCTGGTCGACCGGGCGCCCCGCGCCGGCCGACCAGATCGCGCCGTGCTCGTCGTCGTGCACCGACGTCACGCTGACGTGCCCGACGACCCGGCCCTCGTGGACGGCGACCCACGCGGCCTCCTCGTCCGGTCGCACGAGGAACT
Organism: Isoptericola sp. QY 916; assembly: GCA_026934365.1. Taxonomy (GTDB): domain Bacteria; phylum Actinomycetota; class Actinomycetes; order Actinomycetales; family Cellulomonadaceae; genus Isoptericola; species Isoptericola nanjingensis. The sequence goes on from JADHZE010000067.1 coordinate 5,237, forward strand.
CGCGGACCCCGACGACGGGCGGCCAGGCCCGCGGGTAACCGCTGGTCGGCTGCTGCTCGCGGACGACGTCGATCAACGTCGGGACGTCGGCCTCGACGCGGGGGCGGACGGTGATGGCGGGGGCGGTGGTCACTCGGCGTGGCACGAGGCGATCCTCGCACGGGGCCCCGACGCCGGGCTCAGCCCGAGACGCTGAGGGTGGCGCCGACGGTGGCGACGTCGGCCAGCGCCTCGGCGTGCACCCGCGCGAGCTGCGCGCGGGACACCTTGAGCCCGCGCCGCGTGTCGTCGGTCGTGACGTGGGCGGGGCCCCCGACGCCGGCGCCGTCAGCCGCGTCGTCCGGGACGTCGGTGAGCGAGACCGGGCGGACGAGGGTCCAGTCGAGGCCGCTGGCGCGCACCACCTCCTCCTGCCGACCCGAGTCGGTGAACTGGCGGCCGATGACGAACCGGAACACCAGCTTCCAGGTGAGGTCGAGGTGCGCCCACGAGCCGCCGAGGCCGTACGTGCTCTGCACGACCAGGCGGCGTACGCCGGTCTCGCGCATGGCCGCGACCACGGTCGCCGTGCCGCGCGAGCGCACGTCCGCGGGGGTGCTCGACCGGCGCAGCCACTGCACGGAGAGCGGGTTGTCCGAGATGCCGAGCGTGACGACGACGGCGTCCTGCCCGGCGACCGCCTTGGCGACCGCCTCGGGGTCGAGGGCGTCGCCGTCGACGGGCCGCAGGGACCCCGGCTGCGCGTCCGGACCTGCGACCGGTGCGGCGAACGCGGTGCTCGCCGTCCGGCCGAACGCGGTCACGCGGTGCCCCGCGGCCACGAGCTCGCGGGTGATGGCGAGGCCGCTGCCCCGCGTCGCTCCGACCACCAGTACGTCCATGAGAATCCTCCTCGTCGTGCCGGGCCCCGTGCGGCTTCGGCGTCTGGTTCCAGATTTCCGGCACGGCGCCGGACGAACCATGAGGTGACATCCGGGAGTCTTGACCGTTCGTCCGGAGGGTCGCAGGATGGCGGGATGAGCGACGCTGCCGCCCTGCTGCCCGTCCCGGGCGCCGGGAAGCCTCAGGCCGACCCCTGGGCCGACGTGCTCGGGACCCTCGAGATGGACGCTGTCTTCTGCTCCACCGGCCGGTTCTCCGAGCCGTGGGGCATCGCGATGCCGGCGCTGCCGGGCGTCCTCATGTTCCACCTGCTGCTCGACGGCCGGGCGGTCGTCGACGTCGAGGGCGGGCGGCACGACCTCGGCCCCGGCGACCTCGTGCTGGTGCCGCACGGCGCCGGCCACGCGATCACGGGCACCGCCGACGACCCCGCCACCGGGCTGTGGGACGTCGACCGCACGGTGGTCGCCGACCGGTACGAGCAGCTGCGGATCGACGGGGGCGGACGACCGGCGACCCTGGTCTGCGGGGCGGTGGGGTTCACCGACCCGGGTGTCGGCCGCCTGCTGGCGAGCCTGCCGCCGGTGCTGCGGGCGCCGGACGCCGCGAGCGGGTCGGCCGCGGACGACGGGCCGGACGGCGGCTGGCTGCGCGCCGTCGTCGCCGCGATCGACCACGAGGTGCACCACCCGCGGCCGGGCACGGACGTGGTCACGGCCCGGCTGGCCGACGTGCTCCTGGTGCACGTGGTGCGGCGCTGGCTCGAGGCGGAGGAGCCGGCGTCGGGGTGGGTCGCCGCGCTGCGCGACCCGGCGCTCGGGCCCGTGCTGCGTGCCGTGCACGCGGAGCCCCAGCGCCCGTGGACGCTGGAGTCGCTCGCCGCCGTCGCGCGGCTGTCCAGGTCCGCGTTCGCCGAACGGTTCGCCCGCACCGTGGGCGAGCCGCCCATGGGCTACGTGGCCGGGTGCCGGATGGACGCCGCCGCGCGGCTGCTCCGCGCGCCGGACGCGAGCGTCGAGCGGGTGGCCCGGCAGGTCGGCTACGACTCGGTGCCGGGGTTCCACCGCGCCTTCGTGCGGCGGCACGGCGCCACGCCGGGCGCGTGGCGCTCGACCGGCCCTGCGCGCAGCCTCGCCGAGGTGCTCGCACGCTGAGGGCGGCCGGCACCGGTCCGGTGGGGGGTGCCGGTGCGGGGGAGAATGCCTCGGTGAGCATCCCCGAGCCCGGCGTCGACGACGCCCGCACCACCCGCGTCACCGACCCCGCGGACCCGCGACTGCACGACTACACCGACCTCAAGGACGTGAAGCTCCGCGCTGCGAGGGAGCCCGCCGAAGGGCTGTACATGGCCGAGTCGTCGTCCGTGATCCGGCGTGCGCTCGAGGCGGGCCACCGCCCCCGGTCGTTCCTCATGGCCGAGAAGTGGCTCGACTCCATGGCCGACGTGCTCGCCGCCCACCCCGACGCCCCCGTGTACGTCGGGTCGGACGACGTGGTGCAGCGGATCACCGGGTTCCACCTGCACCGCGGGGCGCTCGCGGCGATGCACCGACCGGTGCTGCCCTCCGTGCACGACCTCCTCGCCGCGGCCCGCGGGGGCGCGGGCGCGCGCCGCGTCGCCGTGCTGGAGGACATCGTGGACCACACGAACGTGGGCGCGATCTTCCGCAGCGCGGCGGCCCTGGGCGTGGACGCCGTCCTCGTCTCGCCGCGCTGCGCCGACCCGCTGTACCGCCGCTCGGTGCGCGTGTCCATGGGCACCGTGTTCCAGGTGCCGTGGACACGGCTGGACTCCTGGCCTGGCGGCCTGCACGCGCTGCAGGACGACGGCTTCACCGTCGCGGCGCTCGCCCTGTCCGACGACTCGGTGTCCCTCGACGACCTCGTGACGGACCCGCCCGAGCGCCTCGCGATGGTGCTGGGCACCGAGGGCGACGGCCTGTCGCGCGGCGCCGTGGCCGCGGCCGACGTCGTCGTGCGCATCCCCATGGCCGGGGGAGTGGACTCGCTCAACGTCGCTGCCGCGTCCGCCGTGGCGTTCTGGGCGACCCGGGCCTGATCCCGGCACGGACGAGGGGGCCGGTGCAACCGCACCGGCCCCCCTCGCCGTTCGTCGCCCCCCGGCGAACCCGGTCAACCCTTCAGCTCGGCCGCCAGGTCGTCGAGGAAGACGTCGAGCACGCCGTCGCCCAGCTTCACCGGGGCGGCGCCCCAGCGGTTGTCCGGCGGGTCCACGATCACCTGCTCGGCCGCCACGGCCGAGGCGTCGGCCCGGGCGAGGAGCGCGTCGCGCCGCGCGGCGTCGCCGCGCAGGTCGGCCCTGGCGGCGTCGAGGGTGGCCAGGAACGCGTCGCCCCACAGGTCGTTCGCCTCCAGCCAGGGCGCGGCGTCCGACACGAACGCGGGGTCCACGCCGGACCGCCGGAGCGTCTCGGGGATGCCCGCGACCGTCCGGGCGTCGTCCCGGAGGCGGGCGATCGCCGGCGCCTCGTCGCCGGCCTCCCAGCGCTCCCAGAAGTCGTCGATCTCCGCCGCGAGGGCGGGGGCCTGCGGCTGCCACGGGTCGCCGAAGCTCGGCGCCAGGTGGTTGAGGTCCCCGAACGCCAGGAGCGCCTCCACCGCGTCGTGGTCGTCGTGGGCCAGGTAGCGCATCGCCTCGAGCCAGCTCCGGTCACGGTCGTACCCGCGGTCGTTCCACGCGAAGTCCGCGATACCGAAGACGGCGACCTTGCTCGCCGCGGCCTGGTTCATCGGGTTCGAGACGATGCCGGCCAGGTGGTCCGACAGCCCCGGCTCGCGCTTGTCGTACGGCGCCAGCAGGAGCCGCCCGCTGGTCTGGCCGTAGTCGTTGACCGGGTAGTTGTCCCACAGGAAGGTCGGGCCGCCGAAGACGGTGTCGGCCTCGATCGCCTGGTCCACCGAGATCGACTGGGGCACGACGTCGTTGCCCGTCCACATGACGACGACGTCCTCGTCCATCGACCGCAGCGCGGCCTTGTACGGCGACTCGGTGGTGTTGTAGTACTCCGTCGGTACCGTCTGGAGCGGCCGGGCGCCGTCGTGGGTCTCGATCCAGCCCTGCTGCACGCGGGTGAGGAAGTCCGCCTGCGCCTTCCCGGCGTTCCCCGGCGACGGGTCGCCGTAGGCCTGCTGGTCGGAGTCGCAGGCCCAGCGCGAGTAGTCGATGTCGTCGAGCGGGACGCTGAAGGCCCGGACGCCGACGTCGTACAACGCCTGGAACTTCCGCTCGAGGGCCGCCATGTCCTCGTGGCTCGAGTAGCAGACGCTGTTGCCCGGGGAGAGCGCGAACGTGAAGCGCACGTGGTTCGTCGTCGCGGCCTCGGCCAGCTCGGCGAGCTCGGCGAGCTTGTCGGCCGGGTAGTCCTCGCGCCACTTCTCGCGGTGGTACGGGTCGTCCTTCGGGGCGTAGACGTAGGTGTTGGCCTTGACGTCGCCGTAGAACGCCAGCTGGTCCAGTCGCTCGGCGTGCGTCCACGGCTCGCCGTAGAAGCCCTCGATGGTGCCGCGCAACGGCATGGCGGGGAAGTCGCGGACCGTGGCGCCGGCGAGCGCCGTACCCCGCCGACCGTCGACCAGGAGCTGCCCGAGGGTCTTGACGGCATAGAACTGCCCGGTCGCGTCGGCCCCGGCGAGCACGACGGTGCCGCGGCCCCTGTGCGCGTCGACCTGCACCGCGTACGCCTCGTCGTGGTCGGGCACCGTGACGCGGCCCAGGGCGGCCCGGACGTCGGTGCGCGACGCGTCGCCGAGGAGGACGCGGACCTCCGCGCCGCCCGGACGCCGGCTGTCGGGGCCGCGGACGACGGTGCGCACCCCGTGCTCCTGCAGCGTGCGGGTGAGCGCGTCGCGCGCCTCGTCGTCGGTGTCGGCGTCGACCACGACGTCCACCGACCGGGGGAGGCGGAGGTCGTCGTCGGAACGCCATATCTCCTGCGGTGCGGGGCTGACGGTGGGAAGGTCGTCCCGGGTGGGGGGCGACGCGGACGCGGTCGTCGTCACGCCGGCGGCGAGGAGCATCGTGGCCGTGAGCGTGCCGGCGGCGAGTCGTCGTCTGACGGTGGTCATGAGAACCTCCATTGGTCTAGACCAGTTTGACCACCCTGGCGAAGGTCGATGCTCCTGTCAACAGGAGGACGGGGTCGTCGTCAGGGGCTCGTCGGTGACCCGCGCCACACGGAATTACGCAACAAGGGGATGACGAAACCCTGGGGTGAAGGTTAGCCTCACCTACGTGAGTCAGACCCTGGCGCCCACGGCGCCCCCCGTGGTCGAGTCCCGTCCCGCCGCCGCGATGGCCGGGCGCGGGCTGCGGCTGTCCTACGACCGCCGCACCGTCGTCGACGACGCGGAGATCGAGCTGCGGCCGGGCGCCGTGACGGCGCTGCTCGGCCCCAACGGCTCGGGCAAGTCGACCCTGCTGCGCTCGCTCGCGCGGCTGCACCGCCCCGACGCGGGCAGCGTCACGCTCGCCGACGGCGACCGTGACGGCGACACCGACGCGCTCGCCCTGCATCCCAAGGACTTCGCGCGGCGGGTCACGCTGCTGTCGCAGAGCCACCCGACGCCGAGCGGCGTGACCGTCCGCGACGTCGTCGCCTACGGCCGGCACCCGTACCGCGGACGCTTCCGGTCCGCGGACGCGGACGGCCCCCGGGCGATCGCGCACGCCATGGACGTCACCGGCGTCGCCGAGATGGCCGAGCGCGGCGTGGACGAGCTCTCCGGCGGCGAGCTGCAGCGGGTGTGGCTCGCGACCTGCCTCGCGCAGGACACCGGCGTGCTGCTGCTCGACGAGCCCACCACCTACCTCGACCTGCGCTACCAGGTGGAGCTGCTCGACCTGGTGCGCGACCTCGCCACCGAGCACGGCGTCGCTGTGGGCGTCGTCCTGCACGACCTCAACCAGGCTGCCGCCGTCGCGGACCACGTCGTGGTGCTGCACCGCGGCCAGGTGCGGGCCTCCGGCCCGGCGGGAGAGGTGCTCACCAGCGAGCTCCTCACCGAGGTCTACGGCATCCGCGTCGACGTCACGACCCACCCGGACACCGGCCGCACCCGCTGCGAGGCGGTCGGCAGGCACGCCGCGCGCGGCGCCTGACCTCCCCCTCGCCACCAGACCCACACCCCGCCGGCGCCCCGCCCGGCACCGTCGCGCCCGCACCCGTGGCGCACCGACCCGAAGGACACCGAGACACCCATGCGCATCCCCACCCGTTCGCTGCTGGCCGGAACCGCCGCCGCCGTGGCCGCGCTCGCCCTCACCGCGTGCGGCACCACCGAGGACCCGGCGGCCGAGGCCGCCGCCGAGCCGTCGGCCGCGACCGGTCCCGTCACGTACACCGACGAGCGCGGCGAGCACACCCTCGACGCCCCTGCGGCCGACGTCGTCTCGCTCGAGTGGGGCCTCACGGAGAACCTCGTCGCGCTCGGTGTCGAGCCCGCGGGCCAGGCCGACGTGGCCGGCTACAACACGTGGGACACGGTCGCGCCGATCGACGAGGGCACGCCCGACGTCGGCACGCGCGGCGAGCCCAGCCTCGACGCGATCTCGGCGCTCGAGCCGGACCTGGTGGTCACCACCACCGACCTCCCCGAGAACGTCATCGCCCAGATCGAGGAGGTCGCGCCGGTCCTGACGCTGCGCGGCTCCGACGGCACCGACCCGCTCGGGTACATGAGGGAGACCGTGACCACCCTCGGTGAGGTCACGGGGAAGCAGGACGCCGCCGCGGCCGCGCTCGACGACTTCGACGCCAAGGTCGCCGAGGGCAAGGCCGCCCTCGAGGAGGCCGGGCTCGGCGGCGCCGAGTTCACGATGGCCGACGGGTGGATCGCCAACGGCACCGTCTCCGTGCGCATGTACACGCCCGGGTCCTTCTTCGGCGCGCTGGGCGAGGCCGTCGGCCTCAAGGACGCGTGGACCGAGGGCGGCGACCCCGACTACGGGCTCGCGCAGACCGACGTCGAGGGCCTGACGAAGCTCGGCGACGTGAAGTTCGTCTACGCCGCCAACGACTCCGAGGCGGACCCGTTCGCCGACGGGCTGAAGGGCAACAAGGTGTGGGAGCAGCTGCCGTTCGTCACGGGGGGCGACGTGCACCGCATCCCCGACGGCATCTGGATGTTCGGCGGCCCGCTGTCGGGCGCGGCGTACATCGACGCGCTCGTCGACGCGCTCGCCTGACCCGCCCGCAGCACGTGTCCGTGACCGTCTCCCCGCTGTCCGCCGCCCCCGCCACCGTGCCGGGGCGGCGGGCGGCGCCCGCCCGTGTCGTGGCGGCGTTCGCCGTCGCGCTGCTGGCCGTTCTCGTCCTGGCCGCGGTGCACCTCACCCAGGGCACGGCGGACGTCGGTGCGCTCGACGTGCTGCGCGCGCTCGTCGGCGCCGACCACGACGGCACGGTCGCCGTGCTCGTCTCCTCCCGGCTGCCGCGCCTGCTGGCGGGCCTGCTCGTGGGCGTGGCCCTCGGCGTCGCGGGGGCGGTGCTGCAGTCGGTGGCGCGCAACCCGCTGGCCTCGCCGGACACCCTGGCGGTCAACGCCGGCGCGTACGTCACGGTGGTCGCGGCGGCCGCGCTCGGCCTGTCGGTGCCGTTCTACCTGCAGGGCGGCATCGCGTTCGTGGGCGGCCTGGCGGCCGCGGCGCTCGTGCTCGCGCTCGCGCGCGGCGGCGCCGACGGCCCCACCCGGCTGGTCCTCGCCGGCTCGGCCATCATGCTCGCGCTGCACTCGCTGACGATGGTGCTGCTCGTGCTCTTCGAGCAGGAGACGACCGGCCTGTTCGCATGGGGGAGCGGCAGCATCGTGCAGTCGGGCACGCGGACGGTGAGCCTCGCGGCGCCGGTGGTGGCCGCCGGGGTGCTCGGCGCGCTCCTGCTGGCCCGCCGGCTCGACCTCCTCGGTCTCGGGGACGACGCCGCGCGCGTCCTCGGTATCGACGTGCGCCGCACGCGGGTGCTCGCCGTCCTGGCGGCCGTCCTGCTCGCCGCGATCGCCGTGACGGTGGCCGGCCCGATCGGCTTCGTCGGACTCGCCGCGCCCGTCATCGCCCGGCTCGTGGGTCGCAGGGTGCCCGGCCTCGGCCGGCACGTGCTGCTCCTGCCGTTCGCGGCCCTCGTCGGCGTCGTCGTGGTGCTCGGCGCGGACGTGCTGCTGCGCGCGATCCTGCCCGGTCAGGCCTCGGTCGTGGTGCCGACCGGCGTCGTGACCAGCGTGCTCGGCGCAGGCATCCTCGTGTGGATGGCCCGGCGGCTGCGCGACGCCGGGGCGGGGGCACGGGGCGCCCGAGGGACGCTGGGGCGGCCCCGCTCACGAGCGTGGGTCGTCACCGTCCTGGTCGTCCTCTCCGTCGCCCTGGTCGCGGCCGTGGTCGCGGGCCTGCTGCTCGGGGACCGGATCGTGCTGCTCGGCGACGTCTCGAACTGGGTGCAGGGCGCTGCGGGGCGCCAGGTGAGCTTCGTGCTCGACCAGCGCGTGCCGCGCGTGCTCGCCGCCGTGCTCGCGGGGGCAGCGCTGGCGCTCGCCGGGACGATCGTGCAGGCCGTGTGCCGCAACCCGCTCGCCGAGCCGAGCCTGCTCGGCGTCACGTCGGGCGCGGGCCTCGGCGCGGTGCTGATGATCCTGCTCGTGCCCGGGGTCGGCATCTGGCCGATGTCGGCGGCTGCGGGCGCGTGCGCGCTCGGCGTGTTCGCCCTCGTGTACGTGCTGTCGTCGCGCGGCGGGCTCGGCTCCGAACGCCTGGTCCTCGTCGGCATCGGCGCCCAGGCGGGCACGACGGCGCTCATCACGCTCGTCGTCCTCGTCATCGCGCCGTGGGACGTCAACCTCGCGCTCACGTGGCTGTCGGGCTCGACGTACGGGCGCAGCCTGGAGCAGCTCCTGCCCGTCGCCCTCGCCCTGCTCGTCATGGTGCCGCTCGCGGCGACCTACCGCCGCGAGCTCGACGTGCTGTCGCTCGACGAGGACACCCCCCGCGTCCTCGGGCTCCCGGTCGACCGCTCGCGGCTGGTGCTGCTCGGGGCCGCCGCGCTGACCACGGCCGCCGCCGTGTGCGCCGTGGGCGTCATCGGCTTCGTCGGGCTCGTCGCCCCGCACGCCGCCCGCGCGCTGGTCGGGGCCCGGCACGCGCGGGTGCTGCCCGTGGCGATCCTCGTCGGCGCCGTGCTGGTGTCCGCGGCGGACACGCTCGGCCGCGTCGTCATCGCCCCCGGGCAGATCCCCGCGGGCCTCGGGACGGCGCTGCTGGGGGCGCCGTACTTCGTCTACCTGCTCTGGCGGTCGCGGGGACGCGCGACCGCCTGACCCTCGCCGCCTTTCGAGCGGGGCCGCGGCGAGGGACGATGACGGGGTGGACGAGCACAGGGCCGCCCCGGTGGTGGTCGGCTACGACGCGTCGGAGCCCGCCGACGTCGCCCTCGCCTGGGCGGCGCGGGAGGCGCGCACGCGCGGCGCCGTGCTGCGCGTCGTCTACGTGCGCGACGCCCACGACACGGGGGTGGCCGCGCGGCCGCACGGGGAGGACCTGGGGGAGCGCGGCGAAGGCGGCGCGTGGCCCGTCGTCGAGGAGGCCGCGGCCCGCGCCCGCGACGTCGCCCCCGGCGTGACCGTCGAGACCTTCGTCGAGTACGCCTCCCCGTCCGCGGCGCTCGTGGGCATGTCGGCCGACGCCGGCGCCCTCGTGCTGGGCGCCACCCGGCACGGCGGCCTGTACGAGGCGATCCGGGGCACGGTGGTGCTGCAGGTGACCGCGCACGCCCACTGCCCGGTCGTCGTCGTGCCGGCCGAGGGCCCGCGGGCGGACCTGCCGCCGGACGCCCCTGTCGTCGTCGGCTTCGACGGTTCGGAGCAGTCCGCCGTGGCCCTCGACGCCGCCGTCGACGCCGCGTGGGAGCTGGGACGCGCGCTCCGCGTCGTCGTGGTGTGGCGGCCCGGTGTGACCGAGTGGGTGACGTCGCGCGGACCCACCGAGCACGAGGCGCACGACATCACCGAGGCCGACGCCGGGCCGGTGCTGCAGCACGCCCTGGCCCGGGTCGAGGAGCGGCTGCGGGAGCGCGGCGCGCCCGAGGGGGCGCTGGAGGTGCTCGGCGAGACGCGCGAGGGCCAGGTGGTCCGGGTGCTGCACCGCGAGGCGGAGCGCGCCGAGCGACTCGTGCTGGGCACGCGCGGCCGCGGCGGCTTCGCGTCCCTGCTCCTGGGCTCCGCGACGCACACCCTGGTGCGGACGGCGGCCTGCCCGGTCGTGGTGGTCCGCGCGCCGGGCGCGGTGGAGGCGACCACGTAGGCGGTGCGCGCCGGTGCCCACCGGTGCTCAGCGCGTGTGTGACGACGGTCACCCGGGGTTGCGGACCCCCGGCGAGGTGAGGTTAGGCTTACCACCGTGACCGAGACCGTCGAGGCGACCGAGCGCGCCGACCAGACCGCCGCGCAGGACGTCGTCCCCGAGCAGCCGTACCGCATGTTCGACGTCACCGTCTCCCGGGTCACCCGGCTCTGCCCGTCGTTCATCCGCATCACGTTCACCGGCGAGGACCTCGACGGGTTCGCCGACAACGGCAAGGACCAGCGGATCAAGTTCCTGCTCCCCGCGCCGTGCGGTGGCTGGGAGTACCTCGATCGGCAGAACCCCGACTGGTTCACCTCGTGGCGCGCGCTGCCCGAGGAGCGCCGCAACCCGCTGCGCACCTACACCGTGCGCGCCGTCCGGCAGGACCTGCGCGAGGTGGACGTCGACATCGTGCTGCACGGTGACACGGGGCCCGCCTCCCGCTGGGCCAACGGCGCGAAGCCGGGCGCCCCGCTCGTCATCATGGGGCCCAACGCCGCGTACACGGACGGGCCGCACGGCGGGCTCGAGTTCAACCCGCCCGCCCGCAGCCACGCCCTGCTGCTCGCCGGCGACGAGACCGCCGTCCCGGCGATCGCCGCGATCTGCGAGTCCCTGCCCGACGACGCCGTCGGCGAGGTCTTCCTCGAGGTCCCGCACCGCGAGGACCGCTGGACCCTCGCCGCGCCCGCCGGCGTGCGGATCTCGTGGCTGCCGCGCGAGGACCGCGAGCACGGCGACGTGCTCGTGCCCGCCGTGAAGGAGGCCGCGGACCGGCTGCTCGCCATGGGCGTGCGCCCGTCGGCCGACGCCCCTGCCGTTCCCGAGCTGCTGGCCGCGGAGGGCGACGGCCCGGCGCTGACCGCCGCGGGCGTCGACCTGGACGGCGACCTGCCCGACGTCGACATCGACGCGGACATCCTCTGGGAGGTGCCCGTCGACGCGACCGGCCAGCCGCTCGCGCAGGACACGGTGCTGTACGCGTGGCTCGCCGGCGAGGCCGGCTCGATCAAGACGCTGCGCCGCTACCTCGTCTCGGAGAAGGGCGTCGACCGCAAGGCCGTCGCGTTCATGGGCTACTGGCGTCGCGGCCGCGCGGAGTGCTGACGGTCCGCTGAGCCGACGACGGCGCCCCGTTCCCGACCCTCGGGAGCGGGGCGCCGTCGTGCGTGCGGCGTCAGCGGGTGACGCCGAGCCCGTCGACGACCTCGACGCCCGGCATCGCGCAGAGGAGCTCGCCGGACATGAGCAGCTTGGACCGCCGCACCCCGGAGCCCATCAGCGCGAGCGCCCCCGGTGCGGCGAAGCGGGAGTCCACGAGCACCCGCCACCCGGCGGGCAGGCCCACCGGGGTGATGCCGCCGTACTCCATCCCCGACTCGTCGGTCGCGCGCTCCATGGGCAGGAACGACGCCTTGCGCGCGTCGAGCAGCTTGCGCACGCGGGTGTTGACGTCGGCGAACGTGGCCGCGGTGACGACGCAGGCGGCGACGCGTTCGACGTCGCCGCGCCGGCCCGCGACGACGACGCAGTTGGCGGAGGCCTCGGGCGGCAGCCCGTGCAGGTCGTTCAGCGTGGCCGTGTCCGCGTGGTCCGGGTCGATCTCCGTGACGGCGACCAGCCCGCCGACGCGGTCGTCCAGCGCGGCCCAGGCGCGCAGCGCGTCGGCGACGGGCGGCGCGAGCAGGTCGGGACGGTCGAGCGCGGGCGTCCACGTCAGGTCGCCGAGGGTGGGGAGCCCGGGCATCCCGGGTGTCGTCGCGCCGCTCACCGGCGGTAGGTCGCCGTGAGCGTGGCGCGCGCGAGGACGTGGAAGTAGACGTTGAACGCGACGTGCACCGGGCTGTTCTCCTCGGACAGGCCGAGCGACGGGACGTCGAGGGCGTGCACCGCGAAGACGTAGCGGTGCGGGTGGTCGCCGGGCGGCGGGCCGGCCCCCTCGAAGCCGAGCCGTCCGCCGTCGCTCGGCACGTGGAACGCCCCGGCCGGGAGGCTCGCCCCGCCGACCGCGCCCGCGCCGCGCTCCAGCGAGGTGACGTCCGCGGGGACGTCGACGGCGGTCCAGTGCCAGTAGCCCGACGGCGTCGGTGCGTCCGGGTCGAAGCAGCTCACCACGAACGACCGCGTCGCCGCGGGCGCGCCCGACCACGCGAGGTGGGGCGACACGTCGGCGCCGTCGACGCTGAACTCGACGGCGAGCGGCTCGCCGTCGGTGACGTCCGCGCTCTTGAGCGTGAACGTCGCCGGGACGGGGAGCAGCGAGTACGGGTCCGGGGGCAGCGGTCGTGCGAATTCCATGCCTGTGTCCGTGCCTGTCATGGGGCCATGCTGCCCGACCGCCCGCGGTGCTGGCCAGGGCGGCGATGCAGGCCAGAGCGCGGCGCGGGCGGGCCGTGGTACGGTGCTCGCGCAAACCGACCGGACGGTACGCCAGTCGGCAGGGAGCGTCGCGAGGAGGCGATGGTGGGGTCGGTCGACAGGTTCACGGGCAGGTTCACGGGCAGGGTCGCGCTGGTGACCGGCGGCAGCCGGGGCATCGGGCTCGCGGTCGCGCGGCGGCTCGTGGACGAGGGCTGCGCCGTCGTCGTCACCGGGCGCAAGCAGGAGGCGCTCGACGAGGCCGTCGCGGCCCTCGGGCCGGAGCGCGCCTCGGGCGTGGCGGGCCGGGTCGACGACCCCGCGCACCGCGCCGCCGTCCTGGCTCACGTCGCCGAGCGCCACGGGCGCCTGGACCACCTCGTGAACAACGCCGGCATCAACCCGGCGTGGGGGCCCGCGCTCGAGGTGGACCCGGGCGTCGCGCGCAAGATCCTCGAGGTCAACGTCGTGTCCGCGCTCGAGTGGACCCGCGACGCCGTCGTCGGCGGGCTGAGCCGGTCTGTCGTGAACGTGGCGTCGATCTCCGGGACGTCGTCCAGCCCGAACATCGCCTTCTACGGCGCGTCCAAGGCTGCCCTCATCAACCTCACCCAGCAGCTCGCCCAGGAGCTGGCGCCCGCGCTCCGGGTCAACGCCGTCGCCCCGGCCGTCGTGAAGACGCGGTTCTCCCGCGCGCTCTACGAGGGGCACGAGGGGCAGGTGGCCGAGCGCTACCCTCTCGCGCGGCTGGGCGTGCCCGACGACGTCGCCGGGCCGGTCGCCTTCCTGCTCTCGGACGACGCGGCCTGGGTCACCGGCCAGACGCTCCGGATCGACGGCGGCGCGAGCATCGCGCCCGTCGGGTGAAGGATGGGGGCATGAAGAGCACGAACGTCGCCGACCGGGTCACCGCGGCCGCCCTGGACCTGTTCGCCACGCAGGGGTACGCCACCACCAGCGTGCAGCAGATCGTCGAGGCCGCGGGCGTCACCAAGGGCGCCATGTACCACTACTTCCAGTCCAAGGACGACCTCCTGTTCGCCATCTACGACCGGATGCTGGCGCTGCAGAAGGCCCACCTCGACCAGATCGTCGCCGCGGGCGGGCCGGTCGAGGACGTCGTGCGGGCCGTGTGCGTCGACGTCGTCGAGACGTCGATCGACTTCCTGCCGGAGGGCACCGTCTTCTTCCGCAGCATGCACATGCTCACCGAGCCGCGGCTCAAGGAGGTCACGCAGCGCCGTCGCGAGTACCACGACGCGTTCGCGGCGCTCCTGCGGCGCGGCCAGGACGAGGGCGTCTTCCGCACCGACGTCCCGCGGCCGCTGCTGGTGGCGCACTTCTTCAGCGACGTGCACTACCTGTCGCACTGGTACTCGCCCGAGGGGCCCGAGACGAAGTCCGAGGTGGCCGAGCAGCTCACGGAGCTGTTCCTGCGCGGGATCCGGACCGCCGCGGACTGACCAGGTCCGCCGCGGCGCCGACGACCGGGCGGGCACGACACCGACGAGACGAGAGCGACGATGACGACGCTGCCCGGCACGACCCCCGCCCGTACCCCCGCCGCCGACGGTCCCGCGACGATGCGCGCCTGGCGCGTGACCGGCCCGGGCGAACCTGCCGACGTGCTGCGGCTCGACGAGGTGCCCGCGCCCGAGCCGGGGCCGGGGGAGGTGCTCGTGCGGGTGCGCGCCGTCGCGGTGAACTTCCCCGACGTCCTGCTGGCCCGCGGCGAGTACCAGGTGCGGCCCGAGCCGCCGTTCGTGCCCGGCATCGAGCTGTGCGGCGACGTGGTCGCCCTCGGCGAGGGCGTCGCGGTGGGAGAGCGCGGGCTCGCGCCGGGCGCACGGGTGGTCGGCTCCGCGATCGGCGTGCTGTCCGAGCTGGCGGCGCTGCCCGCCGCCGCCGTGCGG
>JADHZE010000068.1 GCA_026934365.1 Isoptericola sp. QY 916
CCGGGACAGCGGCTCGGGGCGGGGCGGTCTCGCGGACGGGCTCCGGGACGTGCCGGACGGCGGTGACGGGACGGCTGCGCCCGCCGCGTCCGGGGTCGCGTCGGCTCGGGTAGGTGCGGGTGGCGGGGGCCGGTGCGGGCTGCGTCTGCGTCATCGCGCGGCCTGCGCCGAGGCGTCGGACGGAGCGGGTGCGCCGCGGTGCGCGGTGCTCCTGTGAACGTGGGTTGTCATGCGACCTCTCCTGCTGCCTGAACCACCGGCCCGGAGGAACGTACCGCACCGGCGGGTGGAATGTCACGAAACGATCACGAGCTGGTCGGGGAGCGGTGACCCGGGCCGCCCGGGCCCGGGTCACCGGCGCGTCAGCGGGACGCCAGGAGGTCCCGAATCTGCTGGATCTCGGCCGTCTGGGTGTCGACGACCGACTGCGCCATCTCGACGGCGCCGGCGTGCTCGCCGCCGGACACCTCGGCCTGCGCCATCTCGACAGCGCCCTCGTGGTGGGCGACCATCTGCTCGAGGAACAGGCGCTCGGCGTCGGCCCCCGTCGCGTCCTCGAGGGCCTGCATGTCCTCGGTCGACATCATGCCGGCCATGCCGTGGCCGTCGTGGCCCGTGCCGGCGCCGGCCTCCGGGTCGGCGCCCCAGTCGCCCAGCCAGGCGGTGAGGGTGTCGATCTCGGGACCCTGGGCGGCCTTGATCTGCTCCGCCAGGTCGACGAGCTCGGGGCTGATGCCGTCCTTGGCGAGCAGGGCGTCGGACATCTCGATCGCCTGCTCGTGGTGCGGGAGCATCATCTGGGCGAACATCACGTCCGCGGCGTCGTACGGGGCGTCCGTCGCGGTGTCCGACGGCGCGTCGGGCGACGACGAGGCGCCGCCCGTGTCGGCCATGTCGTGGTCGGCGCCGTCGTCCGCGCCGCACGCGGCGAGCGTCAGGGCGACGGCGAGGGCGAGCGCGGGCACGCGGGCACGCGCCAGGAAGGTGTGCGTCATGAGGGGTGGGCCTTTCTCGGGGTCTCTCGTGGGATCCGCGGTGGGCCTCCGCCCCGGTCCGGGGGGCGGGCCCGGGCGGTCCTACGTCCGAGAGATCCCGAGGGCGTGCAGGCTGGGGCCGGCCGCCGGGCGGGCCTCGACCGGGAGCGGGACCCGTGCCACGAGGCGCGGGCCCTCGGCGCGCAGCAGGGCGCGCGGCACGGGGCCGACGAGCGTGAGCAGCACCGCCAGGATCATGAGGCACATGGCCGTGACCATCTCGTGCCCGCTGCAGCCGCCGGTACCGCAGCCGGAGGGGGCGCCGGCGTCCTGGACGACCGGCGCACCGGCGTGCGCACTGTCTGCGGGGGCGGCCGCCGTCGTGCCCGGCGTCGTGTGCGCCTGAACCACCACGGCGGCAGGGGCGTGGTGGGCGGCGTGCCGGGTCGAAGAGCCGCTCATGGCGTGCATGAGGACGACGCCCACGACGAGGGCGAGCACCAGCAGCACCCCGGCCAGGCGCCCGCGACGGCTCGTCAGCAGGGGGCGCACGGTGCGGATCATGCGTCCTCCTTCGAGCGGGGCGTCGTGGCAGGTACCGGCGGGCGACCCTGGCACTGTAACCAACGCGCGGCCGGCGTCGGGCGGCGCCCCGTGCGGGACGGCCCGGCCCGGCCTAGCGTCGGGGGATGAGCGAGGACAACGACGTGATCCGGACCGAGAAGTCGGGCAGCAAGGCGGCGAAGATCCTGTACCGGCCGGTGGGCATCGTGAGCTCGATCGTCGGCGGCATCGTGGCGGGGCAGGTCTTCAAGCAGGTCTACAAGCGGGTTGCGCCCGGGCACCCCGACGACGCGCCCACGCCGCTGCAGTCCGAGTACCGGATGCGGGAGATCCTGCTCGCGTCGCTGCTGCAGGGCGCGATCTTCTCCGTCGTGAAGGCGGCCATCGACCGCGGCGGCGCCCGCGCGTTCGAGCGTTGGACGGGGGAGTGGCCGGGCGACTGACCGGTGTCAGGCCCGCTCTCACCAGTCCGCGGGCCGCGAGTCCTTGCCGTCGAGCCACAGCCGGTCGCTCGCGTCGCGGTGCGAGCCGGCGGTCCCGACGTGCTTGGTGCCGATCCGGTCGCCCTTGACGATCACGTGCGCCATGGCCTGCGCGTGCCCGTGCCCGATCCCGTACGTCTCCTTGAGCCAGGCGACGACGGCCATGGTCTTGCTCTCGGGGCCGAGGCCCTGCGCGGCGGCGGCGTCCACGATCTGGCGCGGCGTGAGCCCGGTCTTCGTCTCGACGGTGTCGAGGTAGGCCTGGAACGACATCAGCGGTGCTCCTCGCTCTTGTTCTCCTGGATCATGGTGGCGGAGGCGTGGATGCACATCATGCGCAGCACGCCGGTGCCGGTGTTCGTGAAGCCGTGCCAGACGTCGGGCCCGACGACGGCGGTGTCCCCGGCGCGGGCGACGACGGTCTCGGCGCCGATGCGGATGGTCGCCTCGCCCTCCAGCACCGACCACGTCTCCGTGTAGGGGTGGCGGTGCAGGTCCGGGCCCTTGCCGGGGTCGTTCGTGACGAGGAAGAACGACACGCCGGAGCCATGATCGCCTCCCTCGAAGCGCAGCGTGCGCGAGCCCGGGATGCGGATGGTGTCGGCGGGGACGACGGCGGCCATGGTGGCTCTCCCTCGAGGTGCGGTGTGCGCCCCGGGCGGCTGCCCGCGGCGTGTTCCCAGCCTCGGGCTCCCCGCGCCGGGCCACGAGCGTTTCGACCGACGTCGAAAGGAAGACCCGCTAGGTCGAGGGTCAGCGGGCCGCGGCGAGCTGGGCGGCCCGCGTGCGCCCTGCGGAACGCATCGGCTCCGGGTCGCGGGTGGTGCGGGCGAGCAGGAACGCGCCCTCGACCCACGCGGCGACGACGTCCGCGGCGGCGCCGCGGAGGGCCTCGTTCGTGTCCACGACGTCGAGCGCCATCGTGGCGGCGGGGCAGCCGTCGGCGTCACCGGACGCCACGAGGTCGCGGGCCGCGGAGTCGAACGCGTGCACGACGGCGTCCACCGGGTCGTCGCGCTCCTCGAGGAGGGCGAGCACCAGCGCGGGAGTTTTCGGCATTTCATTGACACGGTGAAGGAACAGGCGTCAGGCTCGGGGCGTGCAGCGCCGCGCAGACGTTCCCCGCCTCGGCTCCCTGGAGCCCTCCGCCCGAGCGGTCGTGCGCGCCCTGCTCCTGGCCGGGCCGCTCTCCCGGGCGGAGCTCGCGCGGCGCCTCGAGCGCTCCCCGGCGAGCATCACCAAGACCACGCAGCCGCTGCTGGCCGCCGGGCTGGTCGCTGAGGATGCGGGCCGGATCGCCGAGGAACCGGCGGTCCCGGGCGAGAGCCGGGGGCGCCCGGGCGTCCCGCTGGTCCTCCTGGCCGGGCGCCACCTGTTCATCGGCGTCAAGGTGACGTCGAACGAGGTGTTCGCGGTCCGCACGGACGCCGCCGGCGTCGTGCAGGCGTCCGGGCACCGCGACCTCGCCGACGTCGAGCAGGAGACCGTCGTCGCGCAGATCCTTGAACTGGTGAACGAACTGCGCGAGCCGGGGGAGATCCAGGCGCTCGGCGTCGGGCTGGCCGGCCGGATGTCCCGGTTCGACGACACCGTGCGCCACAACCCCTTCCTCGGCTGGGACGAGGTGCCCCTCGCGGGCATCCTCGAGCGGGCGACGGGGATCCCCACCGTGCTCAGCGAGGACGCCCGGGCCCTGACGGCCGGGGTCCAGTGGTCCGGCCCCGGCCGCGGCATGAGCGACCTCGCCGTGCTGACCGTCGGCGTCGGCGTCGGGCTGGGCATCGTCATCGAGGACCGGGTGCTCGCCGGTCCGTCGGGCAGGGTCGGCCGGATCGGGCACATGCGGGTCGCGGACTCCGGGCCGGTGTGCGAGCGCGGGCACCGCGGCTGCGCGTCGGCGTTCCTCACCACGGCGGCCATCACCCAGGGCATCGGGGTGCCGCGCGGGCGGGCCGACCTGGACCTGGACGCCGCCCTCGCGCTGGCGGACGACGGCGACGCGGTCGCGCTGCGCGTCTTCGCCGACGCCGGGCGCGCCCTGGGGGTGCTGATCGCCCAGCTCGCGAACACGCTCGGCCTGCCCGCCGTGATCCTCGCCGGCGACGGCCTCGGCATGCTCGCCCACGCCCGTCCGTCCCTCGACGCCGCGCTCGCCGACCACCTCGACCCCCACGCCACCCGCCCCACCGTGGTGACGTTCTCCTCCGGCTTCGACGAGTGGGCCCGCGGCGCGGCGGTCGTCGCGTGCCAGTGGATGCTCGTCGACCCGCCGCCGTACCGCACCGACCTGGCCTGACCCGACACACCAGCAGGAGGCACCGTTGTCCGCACTTCCCCTCGACCCGACCGCCCCGCTCGCAGAGGATGCCGGCTCGATCAGCATCGGCATCGTCGGCGCGGGCCAGTTCTCACGCAGCTTCGCGACGCTCTGGGACCTGCACCCGAACGTCGACCGGCTCACGATCACCGACCTGGTGCCGGAGCGGGCCAAGTCGCTGGCCGACCGCTACGACCGCGCCACCGTCGTCGACAGCTTCGAGGAGATGCTCGACTCGGACGTCGACGCCGTCGCCATCTTCACCCAGCGCTGGACCCACGCGCCGCTGGTGCAGGCGGCGCTGGAGGCCGGCAAGCACGTCTACTCGGCCGTGCCGATGGCCACCGAGATCACCGACATCGAGGCGATCATCGCCGCCGTCGAGCGCACCGGGCTCACCTACATGATGGGCGAGACGAGCTACTACAACCCGGCCACCGTCTTCGTCCGGGAGAAGGTCCGCGAGGGCGCGCTCGGCCAGGTCTTCTACGCCGAGGGCGACTACGTGCACGACATGGACCTCGGCTTCTACGCCGCGTACCAGTACAGCGGCGGCGAGAACTGGAAGGCCACCGCGAGCTACCCGCCCATGCTCTACCCGACGCACGCGATCGGCGGCGTCCTCGGTGCGCTGCCGACCCGCGCGGTGAGCGTGAGCTGCATCGGCGTGGAGGACCGCCGGGGCGACGGCGTCTTCGACCGGGAGGTCAGCCAGTTCGGGAACAGCTTCTCCAATGCCACGGCGCTGTTCGAGCTGGCCGACGGCGGCGCGATGCGCACCAACGAGATGCGCCGGGTGGGCTACCCCTCGCACATCCGCGAGTCGCGGTTCCGTTTCTTCGGCACCGAGGCCAGCTTCGAGCAGCTCGCCCACCAGAGCGTGTGGAACGACAAGGAGACGTCCACGGACGTGTCGGCCGACTTCGTCCCGGTCCGGGGCGGGGGCGACGACGCGGACCTCGCCGACGTCGATCCGGCGCTGCGCGAGGCGTTCACCTCGGGCTCCGCGCCGGTGCACGACCGGACGCGGCTGCCCGCCACCTACGCCGACGCGCCGAACGGGCACGAGGGCTCGCATCACTTCCTCGCTGACGACTTCGTGCGCGCCGTGGTCACGGGCGAGCACGCGCCCGTGGACGCCTGGCTCTCCGCGAAGTTCACGGCCCCCGGCATCGTGGCGCACGCGTCGGCGCTGGCCGGTGGCGAGCGCCTGCCGATCCCGGACTTCGGGAGCCGCTCCGCGCGCGACTGAGCACCACCCGCGGCCCGGCGTCGTCCACGACGCCGGGCCGCACCGCACTGTCCGAGCACTGCTTGCAACGACGCAAGGAGGAACCTGATGGCTGCACCGACCGCGCCACCCGTACCGACCGTCCGACGGTCGGGCCGCCGGGACGACACCCGGCTCGCCCTGCTCTTCATCCTGCCGGCCAGCATCGGCCTGCTGGTCTTCTACTTCTGGCCGCTGGTCCGCGGCATCTGGCTGAGCTTCACGTCGTGGGACCTGCTCAGCCCGGCCCAGTTCGTGGGCCTCGACAACTACCGCGAGATGGTCGCGGACCCGGTGTTCTGGAACGCCGTCCGCGTGACGCTGCTCTACGTGGTCATCAACATCGGGCTGCAGACGGTCGTGGCCCTGGTGATCGCCGTGCTGATGCAGCGGCTCAGCCGCTCCACGCTGCTGCGCTCGCTGGTGCTCGCCCCGTACCTCGTGTCCAACGTGGTCGCCGCCCTGGTGTTCCTGTGGATCCTCGACTACCAGCTCGGCATCGGGAACCAGCTGCTGGAGTGGGTCGGGCTCGACCGCATCGGGTTCTTCACCGACGAGACCTGGGCCATCCCGACCATCGCCGCGGTGAACGTCTGGCGGCACATGGGCTACACCGCGCTGCTGATCTTCGCCGGCCTGCAGACCATCCCGCCCACCATGTACGAGGCGGCCCGGGTCGACGGCGCGTCCGAGCTGCGGATGTTCTTCCGCATCACGGTGCCGCTGCTGCGTCCGATCCTCGGGCTGGTGCTGATCATCTCCGTGATCGGGTCGTTCCAGGTGTTCGACACCGTGGCGGTCACCACCAACGGCGGTCCGGTGGACGCCAGCCGGGTGCTGCAGCTCTACATCTACGACAAGGCGTTCGCCCAGTTCGACTTCGGGTACGCGTCCGCACTGAGCGTGGCCATGCTGCTGATCCTGGTGGTGGTCACCTTCTTCCAGTACCGCGTGACGCGGGCCGGCCAGACGGACCTGAACTAGGAGGGCGGAGACCATGACCGGGACCACGACGGCGCCAGCCGAACCGACGACCACCGGGGTGTCCGCCCCGCCGCCCGCGGCGGCCGTGCGCCGCCGACGCCGCCCACCCAGCGTCGGCCGGGTGCTGGCCTGGGTGGTGATGATCCTGCTGCTGCTCATCACGCTGTTCCCCTTCTACTGGATCCTGCGCACGGCGCTGTCCAGCAACGGGGCCCTGTACGCCAACTCCACGTCCCTGCTGCCCGCCGACTTCAGCTGGGGCGGGTTCGAGCGGGTCTTCGGCCTCCAGACCACCGAGGAGGCCATCGCGCAGGGCGGCTCCGGCGCGTCCATCGACTTCTGGCTCTACCTGCGCAACTCGGTGATCGTGGCCACGGTGGTCACCGTCTGCCAGGTGTTCTTCTCGGCGATGGCCGCGTACGCGTTCTCCCGGCTGCGCTGGCGGGGCCGCAACGTCGTCTTCGGCGTCTTCCTGCTGTCGCTGATGGTGCCGGTGATCTTCACCCTGCTGCCGAACTTCATCCTGATCCGGGACCTGGGCCTGATCGACACGCTGCTCGGCATCATGCTCCCCGGGCTGTTCATGACGCCGTTCGCGATCTTCTTCCTGCGGCAGTTCTTCATGAACGTCTCCACGGAGGTGGAGGAGGCCGCGCTCATCGACGGCGCCAGCAAGGTGCGGGTGTTCTTCGCGCTCATCATCCCGATGTCGGTGGGGCCCATCGCGACGATCTCGATCCTGACCTACATCGGGTCGTGGAACGACTACTTCTGGCCGCTGATGGTCTCGTACACCGACGAGTCCCGGGTGCTCACCGTGGCGCTGGGCAACTTCACCGCGCAGACCCCGCAGACGGGGCCGGACTGGGCCGGGCTGATGGCCGCGACCCTGGTGGCGGCGCTGCCGATGATCCTGCTCTTCCTCGCGTTCGCGAAGCGGATCGTCAACTCCATCGGCTTCAGCGGGATCAAGTGAGGGGCAGACCATGAATCACGCACGTCGGACGACGGCCACCCTGACCGCGGCGCTCACCGCCGGCACCCTCGTCCTGGCCGGGTGCGCGAGCCCCGCCGACCCGGGCGCCGCCGAGGGCTCGGTCACCCTGGACTACTGGCTGTGGGACGCGAACCAGCTGCCCGCCTACCAGCGCTGCGCGGACGCCTTCGAGGAGGAGAACCCCGACCTGCAGGTGCGGATCAGCCAGTACGGGTACGACGACTACTGGCGCAAGCTCACCGCGGCGTTCGTGGCCGGGGCGGGTCCGGACGTCTTCACCGACCACCTCACCCAGTACCCGGGCTTCGCCCAGAAGGGCCTGCTCCGCGACCTGAACACCCTGGACGCCACGGCCGACGTCGACTACGGCGAGTTCCAGGAGGGGCTCCCGGACCTGTGGGTGGGGCAGGACGGTGGGCAGTACGGCATGCCGAAGGACTTCGACACCGTCGCGCTGTTCTACGACACGAACGTGATCGAGGAGGCCGGGTTGCGCCCGGAGGACCTGGAGGGCCTCGACTGGGACCCCCAGGACGGCGGCAGCTTCGAGAAGGTGCTCGCCCACCTCACCGTGGACGAGAACGGGGTCCGGGGCGACGAGGAGGGCTTCGACGCCGACAACGTCGCCGTCTACGGGCTGGCCTCGAACGGAGCGGGTGGCACCGCCGGGCAGACCACCTGGTCCTGGCTGGCGGGCGCGACCGGCTGGAAGTTCACCGACAAGGACGTGTGGGGCACGGAGTACCACTTCGACGACCCGCGGGTGCAGGACTCCCTGGAGTGGCTGTTCGGCCTGGTGGAGAAGGGGTACATGGCGCCGTTCGAGGAGGTCGGCACAGAGCCCAACCCGCAGCAGGCGCTCGGCTCGGGCCGGGCGGCGATCTCCGCGAACGGGTCCTGGATGCTCGGCACCTACGCCAACCTGGAGGGCGTGGACCTGGGGATCGCCTCCCTGCCGAGCGGCCCGGTGGGCCACCCGGTGTCGATGTACAACGGCCTCGCGGACTCGATCAGCGCCCAGTCCGAGGACCCCGAGGAGGCCGCCCGGTGGGTGGAGTTCCTCGGGTCCGACGACTGCCAGCGCATCGTGGGGGAGGCGGGCGTGGTCTTCCCGGCGCGGCCCGCCGGCACCGAGGCCGCGGTCGAGGCGTTCGCCGAGCGAGGCCTCGACGTCTCCGTGTTCACGGACCTCGTGGAGGACGGCAACACCCTGTACTTCCCGGTGACGGACTCGTTCGGCTCCATCGAGGCGATCGTCCAGCCGATCATGGACGAGATCTACATCGGCGACCGCGACGTCTCCACGCTCACGGAGGTGAACGACCGGATCAACGGGCTGCTGAGATGAGTCCGCCCGGGTGGTACGACGTCGTCGCGGCAGGGTCGTCGGGCACGACGACGATCAGCTCCGCGTCCGCGTGCAGGATCGCCAGGTACGGCGGGACCCGCTCGAGGAGGCCGCCGTCCCACCACGGTCCGCCGACGCTACGGTGTGGCCGTGGACAGCCGCTCGCGCAGGAACGTCGTGGAGTTCCGCCTCGCGCCCGACGACGTCTCGGCGATCCGGTTCGGCGTCTCGCCCGGCCACGAGCTGGCGCACGCGGTGCGCGTGCTGGCCCAGCCCGCGTACCACCCGCTGCAGTGGGGGTGGCTCCGCACGGCGCGGGGCCGCGCCCCGGCGCGCCCCCTCGCGCTGCTGACCCTGCTGGTCGGCGCCGACGGGTACCTGCCGGACTTCCTCACCTCCACGCCCGGCTGGGACCTCGGCCCCGACGAGGAGCTCGAACGCCTCCGGGAGGCCGACCTCGGCCCGCTGCGGGTCGACCTGCTCAAGCGCGTCGACCGCACCGACGGCGCGGACCGGCGGCTGCTGCAGGCCCTCGCCGACGACCCGGCGCACGCCCGCGGCCTCGCCGTCGACGCCTGGCGGCAGGTGTGGGACGCGGTGCTCGCGCCGTCGTGGCGGCAGCTCGAGCGGATCCTGCGCGCGGACATCGGCGCCCGCTCCCGCCGTGTGACGACGCACGGGCTGGGCACGATGGTCGAGACCCTGCACGAGGCCGTGGCCTGGGCCCCCGACGCGGTGCACGTGCGACTGCGGCTGCACGGCGAGGTGCTCGACTGCGCGGGCAGCGGCCTGGTGCTGGTGCCGTCCGTGATGGCGCCGCGCTGCTCGGTGGTCACCGAGCCGCCCGCGCAGCCGACGCTCTTCTACCCGGCGCTGGGGATCTCCGAGCGGTGGTCCGACGGCGCCCCGGACCAGTCCGGGGCGCTCGCGGACCTGCTCGGGGCGGGACGGGCGGGCGTGCTGCTCGCGCTGCGCGGCCCGCTGTCCACGAGCGAGGTCGCCGCCGCCGGCGGGCTCGCCGTGTCGACGGCGTCGCACCACCTGGGGCTGCTGCGCGCCGCGCGGCTGGTCGACTCGCGCCGCGACGGCCCGCGGGTCCTGCACGAGCGCACGCCGCTGGGGGAGGCGCTGGTCGGGGGCTGACCGCCCGGCGGTGCGGCGTGGACCGCGCGATAGGTTCGCCCGATGCGTCGTCCCGCCCCTCAGCCCTCGTCGTCCGTCGCGCGCGTGCCGGGGTTCCGGCCGTTGCTCGCGATGTCGGCGCTGGGCTTCTCGGGGTACGCGCTGCTGCTGCCGGCGGCGCCGCTGTGGGCGGTGCACGGCGGCGCGGGCGAGGGCGGCGCCGGGCTCGTCAACGCGGTGCTCATGCTCGCCACCGTGCTCACGCAGACCACGGTGCCGTGGCTGCTGCGCCGGGTGGGCTGGCGGCTCACGATGACGGCCGGCGTGGTGCTGCTCGGCGCGCCGTCGTTGCTGTTCATGGCCACGGACCAGCTCGGGTGGCTGCTCGGGCTCTCGGCGGTGCGCGGCATGGGGTTCGCCGTGCTGACCGTCTGCGGGTCGAGCGCCGTGGCCGCCCTGGTGGACGGGCCGCGGCACGGCCGCGCGATCGGGCTGTACGGGCTGTCGATCGCGTTCCCGCAGCTGGTGCTGGTCCCCAGCGCCGCGTGGATCGCCGAGACGCTCGACTTCCGCGTGGTCTTCGCGCTCGGCGCGCTGCCCGTGCTCGCCGTGCCGTTCGCCGTCCTGCTCGGCCGGTGCCTCGACGGCGACGCCGCGCGCGCCGGGCGGCCCGTCGACGACGGCGGGCCGGGGCGCGGTCGCGTCCTTCTCGCGCTGGTCATGCCGTCGCTCGTGCTGCTCGCGGTGACGACGCCCGGCGGCGCGCTGCTGACGTTCGCGCCGCAGTTCGCCGGGGGAGCGGGCGCGGCGGTGGCGGGGCTGCTCGGCTTCACTGCCGCGACGGCGCTGTCCCGCTGGGGCGTGGGCGGCCTCGCCGACCGGTTCGGCCCGCGCGTCTTCCTCGCGCCGCTGCTCGCGTTCTGCGCCGCCGGGCTGGGGGTGTGCGCGGGGGCGATCGCCGACGGCGGCCCCCGCCCGGTGCTCCTCGTGCTGGGGATGACCATGGTCGGCGTCTCCTACGGCAGCCTGCAGAACCTCACCCTCGTCGCCGCGTTCGCGGCCGTGCCCGCGCGCCAGCACAGCACCGCCAGCGCCGTGTGGAACATCGGGTTCGACGCCGGCACCGGGCTCGGCTCCCTGGTCGTCGGCTTCATCGCCGCGGGGACGTCGTTCTCCGTCGGGCTGCTCACCACCGCCGTGGTGTGCGTCGTGGCCGCCGTCGCCGTGGTGCTCACCCGACCCTCGCGCTGACGACGTCCGCCTGGTGCACGATGGGTGAGGACACCGACACGCGACGAGCGGAGGCCGAGATGGGCACGAAGCAGGAGATCCAGCACGGGAAGGCGGGCCGCGGCCGGAAGCGGGGGCCGGGGCTGTTCCAGCTGATCATGGTCGGCCTGGTCGTCGCGGCCGTCACCAAGGAGCTCCAGAAGGACAAGGAGGACCGCACCTGGCACGGCACCGTCGCCGGGTTCGTCCCCTACGAGTTCCGCATCCCGACCATCGAGCGCATCCGCGAGCGCGTCTGGGACCCGGAGGGCGAGCACCTCCTCAGCCCGCACGTCTTCGGCGTGGGCTGGACGGTCAATGTCGGGCGCATCGTCGAGCTCGTGCGCCGCAGGGTCGACGACGCCCGCGAGGACAGCCCGGCCTGACGGCCCGCGATCACCGGTCGCCGACGTCGTCCCTCGCCGTACGACACGCGTACCGCCCGCCCGGTGGACGCGCTGCCGCGACGCGTCGGCCCGTCAGGCCGGGGCGTCCAGCCACGACCGGCCGACGAGCGCGGTGGACGATCGGGGGAGACGAGGGGCGCCGCCGTCGGCGAGCGTGCGGCACGCTCGCATCACGGCGCTGAAGTCCGACGGCGCTCTCGTGTCCCCCTCCATGCTGCCGCCGTCGGGGTACCAGGTGGCCTTCCAGCCCTTGCCCACCAGCAGGACGAACGGGCCGGTGACGATGCTGAGGACGTCGTCGTCGATCGCCTCCAGGAGGCCCGCCGACCCGAAGTCGCAGGCGTCGCAGCCGCAGTCGGGAACGCCGTGGTCGATCCGGTGGTCGGGGTCCTGCACTGCGAGGTGGAGGAAGTCCGGCGCGTCCCCGTGCTCCGTGGAGCCGGCGTCCTGCTCCAGCAGCACGAGCGGCAGCGTGCCGGGCACGGGGGAGACGATGCGCACGCCGCGCGCGAACCCGTGCCGCTCCGTGGTGACGGGGCCGAGGCGCTCGACGACGACGCCCGGCAGCGCGCCGAGCACCTCGGTCCACGCATGGGCGCGGCCGTGCACCACCCGGTACTTGTGCAGGTCGGAGACCCGGGAGTACTCCTCGTCGCGCGGCTCCACGCCCTCGGCCCGGGGCGGCGCCCAGGACGGCAGGCCGAGGCGGTCGTAGGCGTCCGCCACCCGGGCCCGCAGGACGTCGGGGCTCACGGCGCGTCGAGGGCGCGGACGACGAGCCCCTGCGCGAGCGTCCCGAACGCGCCGCGTTCGTCGTGCAGCACGCTGGACGTGAGGCCGGCACCGGTCGCGCCGAAGACGACGCTCGTGTCGAGGCCCAGCCACCCGCCCTCGGGCGCGCGGTGCAGGTGCGCCGAGAGGTCGACGTTGGGAAAGGCGACGCGGCGCGGGTCGGCGCGCACCGTCATGCCGTTCGCGAGGTCGAACAGCCCGACGGTGCGGGCGAGCGGGCTCACGTCCTCGTCCTCGACGAGCGCGTGCCCGGTGCGGACCCAGACGTGCCCGCGGCCCGGCCCGGCGAGGGCGCGGCGCACGTCGATCGACTCGACGAAGCCGCCCGGCCAGTCCGCCGCGGGGTCCCAGGCGGGGGTCGCGTCGGGGCCGGGCAGCGGCGCGGGCGCGCCCCCGGCGAGCGCCGTCGTGTCGCCGACGGCGGCGAGCCACGCGCGCAGCGTCACCACCGTGCGGCCGGCGCAGGCCACCGACGCCTCGACCAGCTCGACGCCGCGCCCGGGGCGCAGCACGCGGACGTCGGCGGTCATCTCCTCGAGGCGGTAGGGGCCCCAGATGTCGAACGTCAGCCGCGTGGCGGCCAGGTCCTCGCGGCCCCGCTTCTCGCGGTCCGCCTCCACCAGGTGGGTGAGCAGCCCGAGCGTGGGAGCCACGTGCTGCTCGTCGGTCTTCCAGGCGCCGCCGACGTGCTCGGTGGGCTGGAACGTCGTCGCGCCGGTGCGGCGGAAGTAGGCCATGGGTCGTCCGTCCTTCGTGGGGAGTGCCGGCCATCCTGCCAGGTCGTCACGGCGGTGCCCGGCTCAGCGCGCGGGCGCTGACCCCACGAGGACCAGGGGCCGGCTGGGCAGCGGCTCGAGGCCGAAGCGTCGGTAGACCGCGGCGTGCCGGGTCGTGGCGGCGACGGTCCCCACGGTCTCGTGCGGAGCGACGACATCGCCGACGTGGCGGGCGACGAGCGCGAGCGCGCCGTCTCGCCCCCGCGACGCGACGGAGTCGACCGTCCAGTCCGCCGCGCGGAACCGCGCGACGTCGGCGCGACGCTGCTCCCGCGACGCCGCCCTCAGGGCGGCGCGCTGGGCGCGGGCCACGGCGGTCCAGGTGCGGGCCGCGGCGAACGCGAGGATCAGGACCGCCGCGGCGAACCAGCCGAGGACCACCACGGCGACGCCGACCGATGCGACGGTCGGCGCGAACGACGCCTGGCCCGCGGCTGTGCCGAGCGCGGCGCCGACGAGGACCGCGACCCCCACCCCGCGGGCGAACATCCCCACCGACGGCCACGGGTTCCGGCGCGTGAGGCGCGCCACGACCGTGCGCTCGTGGTGCACGAAACCGTCGAGGACCACGACGACCGCCACCCACAGCGGCCACGTCACCGCCGCCACGGTCCTCCGGGCCCGGGCGGGAGCGTTCGTCCAGGCCAGCGTCCATGCGACGGGGGCCACCGCACGCCCCCGCACGGGTTGCATCGCCGGCGCCCAGACGGCGTTCATCCGCATGGCGGGACGGTATCCCGCGCTGTCGCCGTCACCACCGCCGGGGCCGGGTGAACTCAGCCCGCCCGGCCCGTCGCGACGCCCGGGGCGTCCTCGCCGGCGCCCCACGACGCCAGCAGCCGCAGTCGCTCGGCGGACGGCGACCCGGGCTCCGCGGTGTACACGAGCAGCACCTGGCCGGGCTCGGCGGTGATGGCGAGCTCCTCGAACGCGAGGGTCAGCTCGCCGACCACGGGGTGGCGGAACCGCTTGGTCCCGGTGCCGTGGATGCGGACGTCGTGCGCGGCCCAGAGCGTGCGGAACGTCTCGCTGCGCGTGGACAGCTCGCCCACCAGGTCCTGGAAGGCCTTGTCGTGGGGGTTGCGTCCCGCCTCCGCGCGCATCACGCCCACGCACATCTGCGCGAACAGGTCCCAGTCGGGGTAGAAGTCGCGGGCCGCCGGGTCGAGGAACTGGAAGCGCGCGAGGTTGGGCGTGCGACCGCCGTCGCCGATGACGGGGGCGTAGAACGCGCGGCCCAGGGCGTTGGTCGCGAGCAGGTTCTGCCGCGGGTCGCGGACGAACGCGACGCCGTCGGTGATCGCCTCCAGCGCCCACTGCAGGCTCGGGCGAGGGCCCGCCGGCCGGGTGGCACGGCCGCGCGAGCGCCCCGACGTCGGGATGCCGTCGGCCGCCCGCGCGAGGTCGAGGAGGTGCGCCCGCTCGGCGTCGTCCAGGTTGAGGGCCCGCGACACGGCGTCGAGCACCGACGCGCTCGCGCCCGCGATCGCGCCGCGCTCGAGCTTCGCGTAGTACTCGACGCTGACCCCGGCCATCATCGCCACCTCGCTGCGCCGGAGGCCGGGCACCCGGCGGTTCGAGCCCCCGGGCAGACCCGCCTCGTCGGGGGTGACCTTGGCGCGGCGCGACATGAGGAACTCGCGCACCTCCGCTCGGTTGTCCATACCGTCAGGCTAGGCACGGACACCGCGCCGCGGCGGCCGTGATGGGTGTACTGCCGGTACACGGTTCGTCAGGGACTCCCGCCGGGCGGGCGGGGGACGGACGCTGGGTGCCATGCCCGCGCCCGCCCTGCTGCTCCTCTTCACGGTCTTCGGCCCGATCTCGATGGACCTGTACCTCCCGGCGCTGCCCGCGCTCACCGCGGACCTCGGGGCGGCGACGTCGGTCGCCCAGCTCACGGTGACCGCCTGCCTCGTGGGGCTCGCCCTCGGACAGTTGGTGGCGGGCCCGCTGTCCGACCAGTACGGGCGGCGCGGCGTCCTGCTGGTCGGCGTCGTCGCGTACGTCGGGACGTCGGCGCTGTGCGCGGTCAGCCCCACCGTGGAGCTGCTGATCGGCGCCCGCTTCGTGCAGGGCCTCGCGGGCGGCGTCGGCATCGTCATCGCGCAGGCCGCGGGGCGTGACGTCTACGACGGCGGCGCCCTGATCCGCTTCTACGGCCGCCTCACCGTGGTCGGCGGGCTCGCCGCGATCGTCGGCCCGCTGCTGGGCGGGCAGCTGAACACCGTCACCGACTGGCGCGGGCTGTTCGTCTTCCTCGCGGCCGCGGGCGCGGCCATCCTCGTCGCCGCGCTCGTCGCGTTTCCCGAGACGCTGCCCGCCGAGCGCCGCACGGCCGGCGGCTTCGTCCAGACGGGCCGCGACTTCCGCGTGCTGCTGTCCGACCGGGTGTTCGTCGGCGCGATCCTGCACCAGGGGTTCGTGTACGCGGCGCTGTTCGCGTACCTGTCCGGCGCGACGTTCGTGCTGCAGGGCATCTACGGCCTGTCGCCGCAGGGGTACGCGCTCGCGTTCGGCCTCAACTCCGCCGGCTTCATGGCCTGCGGGTTCCTCGCGGGCCGCGCCGCCGAGCGCTGGAACGTGCCAGGCACCCTCGCCGTCGGCACCGGCCTCGCGGGCCTCGGCGCGCTCGGGCTGCTGGTGTCGGGCCTGACGACGACGCCGCTGTGGGTCGTCGTCGTGTCGCTGCTGGCCCTGGCGAGCGGCGTGGCCACGACGTCCCCGCCCGCGACGACGCTCGCCCTCGTCGGCTACCCGCGGCTCGCGGGCACGGCGTCGTCCCTGCTCGGCATGGTCCGCTTCGGCTTCGGCGGCGTGGCCGCCCCGCTGGTCGGGCTCGCCGGCGCCGCGACGATCCTGCCCCTGGGCCTCGTCACCGTCGTCGCCGTGGCGCTCGCCGCGGCCGTCGCCACCTCCGCCGCCACCTCCGCCGCCCGCCGGCGTACCCCGATCCGCTACTGAGTCACACCAACGAACGGAGCACCACCATGCGTGGAGTCGTCCTGCACGCCCCCGGCGACGTGCGCGTCATCGAGCGCGAGGACCCTCGGATCATCGAGCCCACCGACGCGATCATCCGCGTCACCGCCACCTGCATCTGCGGGTCCGACCTGTGGCCCTACCGCGGCGTCGAGGACGTCCACGACGCCGTCATGGGCCACGAGTACGTGGGCGTCGTCGAGGAGATCGGCGCCGACGTGCGGACCGTCAAGGTCGGCGACTTCGTCGTCGGCTCCTTCTGGGCGTCGGACAACACCTGCGAGATCTGCGAGTCCGGCTACCAGGCCTACTGCGTGCACCGGGTGCTCATGGGCACCCTCGGCACCCAGTCCGAGCGGGCCCGCATCCCCCTCGCGGACGGCACGCTCGTCGCGACGCCCGGCATGCCCGACGCCGACCTCGTGCCGTCGCTGCTCGCCGCCTCCGACGTCCTGGGCACGGGCTGGTTCGCGGCCGTCGCCGCCGAGGCGGGCCCCGGCAAGACGGTCGCCGTCGTGGGCGACGGAGCGGTCGGGCTGCTCGGCGTCCTCGCCGCGAAGCAGCTCGGCGCCGAGCGCATCATCGCGATGTCCCGGCACGCCGACCGGCAGGCGCTGGCCCGCCGCTTCGGCGCCACCGACATCGTGGAGGAGCGCGGCGACGCGGGCGTGGCCCGCATCAAGGAGCTGACCGGCGGGCTGGGCGCGCACTCGGTGATCGAGGCCGTCGGCACGCAGGAGTCGATGATGCAGGCCGTGCGCTCGACCCGCCCCGGCGGCCACATGGGCTTCGTGGGCGTCTCCCACGACGTCGCGCTGCCCGGCGACGACATGTTCATGGCCGGCATCCACCTGCACGGCGGGCCCGCGCCCGTGCGCCGCTTCCTGCCCGAGCTGATCCGCCTGATCTGGGACCGCGAGATCGACCCGGGCCAGGTCTTCGACCTCACGCTGCCCCTCGAGAGGGCGGCGGAGGGCTACGCGGCCATGGACGAGCGCCGCGCCACCAAGGTGCTGCTCACCGTCTGAGCCGGCCGGCGCTCAGGCCTTCGCGGGCGTGAGCACCAGCGTGCCGGCGAGGCCGAGCATCATCCCGCCGCCGGTGGCGCGGACGGCGGACAGCCGGCGCGGCGACCGCGCGAACCACGCGCGCGCCGTGCCGGCCAGCACCGCCCAGGTGCCGTCGAGCACCAGCGCGATGAGCGTGAACACCAGGCCCAGCACGAGCATCTGCAAAGGCACGGCGCCGGCGTGGAAGTCGACGAACTGGGGGAGCGCGGCGACGAAGAACACGATCGTCTTGGGGTTGGTCGCGCCGACGACGAAGCCCTGCCGCAGGGTGGTCCACGACGACGCGGGACGCACCCGCGGGTCGACCGCGACGTCGGCGCCCTCGCGGCGGTGCCGGATCGCCTGGACCCCGAGGTACCCCAGGTAGGCGGCGCCGAGCAGCTTGACCACCGTGAACACGGCGACCGACTGCGCCACGACCGAGCCGACGCCGAGCGCCACCAGGGTGATCGGCACCAGCGACCCGAGCTCGTTGCCGACCACGCTCAGCAGCCCGCCCCGTCGACCGAGCGACAGCGACCTGCCGATCACGAACAGCACGCTCGGCCCCGGGATCGCGACGAGCACGACCGAGGCGAGCGCGAAGGCGAGGAGCGACTCGACGGGCGGCACGGGCTCAACCTAGCCCCGCACCGGGCCCGGAGGAACCCGGGCGCCGCGGTGCGGGGCGGGGGGTCGGCAGGGCGGTGGGCTGGATGCCAGGAACGAGGCGGTCCATCATCCGCAGCAGGCTCGGGGCCTGGTAGACCTCCGAGCGCCGGAACCGGCCGCCGGACGGTTCCAGGATCTGGGCGTCGAGCAGGTTGTCGATCACCTTCCGGGCCGTGACCCCGGATGTTCCGAGGGCCCGCTGGAGGTAGCGGGCGGTGACGACC
Organism: Isoptericola sp. QY 916; assembly: GCA_026934365.1. GTDB lineage: Bacteria > Actinomycetota > Actinomycetes > Actinomycetales > Cellulomonadaceae > Isoptericola > Isoptericola nanjingensis. Next base: position 18,230 of record JADHZE010000068.1, read on the forward strand.
GGTTGTTCGGCAAGGATGCGCAGGGCGTCGTGCACCTTCGAGTCGGAGCGGAATCGGGACACCTGCCCGGCCCAGTCGTGCTGCACCTCGGCAGCCTCGGTCAGGATGCGCTCGGTCTCGTCGCAGGCATCGGCCAGGATGTCGGCGAAGTAGGCGACGAACTGGCTCACCGCCTCGGACCTGTCGGCAGGGTCTCCGTGCCGGAAGTCCGTGAGGCGGCGGACGTACTCGTCGGTGTCCCGGCGCAGCACGACGGACAGAGGGAGCACGCCCCGCTCGAGCACGGCGGCGCGGGCGAGGTAGCCGTGCACGAGCACGCGCCCGGTGCGTCCGTTGCCGTCCTCGTACGGGTGGATCGTCTCGAACTGGGCATGGATCAGCGCTGCCTTGACCAGCGGACTGTCCGGGCTGCGGTTGGCGTAGTCCAGCAGGTCGCCCATGAGCGGCGGCACGCGCTCGGCCGGCGGCGCGACGTAGGAAGCGGTCAGCTTCGACGAGCCGCCGATCTGGACGTCGACCTCGCGGTACCCACCCTTGTGCACGTGCGGCGCGATGGCACGGTGGATGTCGTGCACCGACACGTCGTCCCACGGGTCGCGGAGAGATTCCACGCCGTCGCGCACGGAGTTCAGGTTGCGGAGGATGGCGTGGGCGGTGTCGAGCCGGTCGAACTGATGGCCCTCCAGGCCGGGATCCAGGTCCTTGAGTTGGGCGACCATGACGTTCCGAGGAGTCTCGCGCAGCCCTTCCACCCACGAGGAGGAGATGGACTCGGAGCGCACCAGCGTCGCGTAGAGGATCGGCTGAGGTCGAGCGCGGAGCCGCTCGGCGGTGCGGGCGATGCCGGCGGAGACGTCGGTGATGGCCTCCAGAGCGTCGGCGTCCAGCAACAGCGCCATCCGCAGGTCCAACCCGACCGGGAAGTAGCGCCGGTACGCGCCGCCACGCCGGTCGGCCGACCGCATGGCACCGAGGTCAGGTTCCTGAACCTCTCGCACCCACAACGTGCGTTCGTCGGCGGACACGTCAACCCTTCCCTTCACCGAGCCACAGTTAAGCCTAGCGCGCTAGCCTTAACTGTGGCTTGGTGACAGGGTGAAGATCGGGGAACGACCCGTGCCCGAAGAGGATCCGCCGGGCGGCGGCGCGACCGGGCGGGGTGCGCAGCGCGGCGACGCCCGCGGCGGCGACGGCGGGCGTACGCACCAGCGACAGCCCGCGGCGCATCGTGAGCCGCCCGCGGAACCGGGCGCGCAGCGCCGCGCCGTCGTACCGCGAGAGCTCGCGCCGGTCGCCGGTGCGCAGGGCACGGTCGAGGACGTAGGCCGCGTGCGCGGACAGCCGCAGGCACGGGTCGAGGCCGCCCGCCGTGAGGGGCGAGACGGCGCCCGCGGCGTCGCCCACGAGCAGGCCGCGCGGCCCGGCGATCCGGCGCAGCAGCCCGCCCACGGGCGGGCTG
>JADHZE010000069.1 GCA_026934365.1 Isoptericola sp. QY 916
GACGTCGCGGCGCGGCACGGCGCGACGCCGGCCCAGGTGCGGCTGGCGTGGACGCTGCACCGCGGGCCGCACGTGCTCGCCATCCCGGGCACGGGCGACGTCGCGCACCTGGAGCAGAACGTCGCCGCCGCGGCGCTCCGGCTGACCGACGACGACCTCGCCGTCCTCGACGCGATCGCCCCGGCGACCGCCTGAGCACCCCGCCCGCGCCTGCCGACAGCCTGGCGTGAGTACATGGAGGCATGTACCGTCGCGCCCATGGAGACGGTGACCCTCACGCACACGGCGGCGCTGGCGCGGCTCGGGCACGCGCTGTCGGACGGCACCCGCGCGCGCATCCTGCTCGCGCTGCGCGACGCCCCCGCCTACCCGTCCGACCTGGCCGCCACGCTCGGCGTCTCCAAGCAGGTGATGAGCAACCAGCTCGCGTGCCTGCGCGGCTGCGGCCTGGTCGTGGGCCGCCAGGACGGGCGCCGCACCGAGTACCGGCTGTCCGACCCGCACCTCGCGCACGCGCTCGGCGACATGCTGCGGCTGGCGCTCGTCGTCGACCCGGACTGCTGCGGGCCGGACTGCACGTGCGCGACGCCGGGCACGCCCCACGGACGCGCCGGCTCCGAGGACGCCGCGTGAGCCACGACCACGACCACGCGCACGGCGCCGCCGACCACCGGGGCCGGCTCGCGATCGCGTTCGGCATCACCGCCACGATCCTGGTCGCCCAGGCCGTCGGGGCGCTGCTCACCGGCAGCCTCGCGCTGCTGGTCGACACGGCCCACATGCTCACCGACGCCGGGGGCCTCGCGCTCGCCCTGTTCGCCGCGCACCTGTCGCTGCGGCCGGCGTCGCCGCAGCGTACGTGGGGCTACCGGCGGGCGGAGGTGCTGGCCGCGCTGGCGCAGGCGGCCGTGCTGCTCGTGGTCGGCGTGTACGTGCTGGTGGAGGCGGTGCTGCGGCTCGCCGACCCGCCGGAGATCCCCTCCACGCAGCTCGTCGTCTTCGGCGTCATCGGGCTGGTCGGGAACCTTGCGTCGATGGCCGTCCTCGCGGGCCGCCGCGACGCGAACCTCAACCTGCGAGCCGCCTTCCTCGAGGTCGTCAACGACGCGCTGGGGTCGGTGGGCGTCATCGTCGCCGCGATCGTCATCGCCACCACCGGCTGGCAGCGGGCAGACGCCGTCGCCGCGCTCCTCATCGGGGCGCTCATCCTGCCGCGCGCCGTGAAGCTCCTGCGAGCCGCGGGGTCGGTGCTGCTGGAGTCCACCCCGCCCGGGCTGGACCTCGACGAGGTGCGCGCCCACCTGCTGGAGGTGGACCACGTGCGCGACGTGCACGACGTGCACGCCTCCCTCATCGCCACCGGCCTGCCGATCCTGTCGGCGCACGTCGTCGTCGACTCGGGCTGCTTCACCGACGGGCACGCCGGCCGCATCCTCGACGAGCTGCAGGACTGCGTGGCCACCCACTTCGACGTCGCGGTCGAGCACTCCACCTTCCAGGTCGAGCCGGACACCCACCCGGAGCACGAGCACCCCACGCACGCCTGAGCCCGCGGTCCGTGCCGTGCCCGGTCGGGCGTCGTGCTGGCGGCACCCACCGAGCGATGCTGTGCTGAGCACATGTCCGAGCGCACCGAGACCGACCCGACCGGCCATCCCGACGAGCCGCACGCCGGCGGCCTCGCCCAGCGGCTGAACTGGTTGCGGGCGGGCGTGCTGGGCGCCAACGACGGCATCGTCTCCGTGGCCGCCGTCGTCGTGGGCGTCGCCGGCGCGACGCCGGAGCGGGCGCCCGTGCTCACGGCCGGGCTCGCGGCCCTGGTGGGCGGCGCGATCTCGATGGCGCTCGGCGAGTACGTGTCGGTGTCCAGCCAGTCGGACAGCGAGAAGGCGCTCATCGCCAAGGAGCAGCACGAGCTCGCGACCATGCCGGACGAGGAGTTCGACGAGCTCGTCGGCCTCTACCGTCAGCAGGGCCTCAGCGAGGGCACGGCGCGGCAGGTCGCCACCGAGCTCACGCACCACGACGCCCTCGGCGCCCACCTGTCCGCCGAGCTCAACATCGACCCCGACGACGTCGTCAGCCCGTGGCACGCCGCGTGGGCGTCGCTGCTCGCGTTCCTGTGCGGCGGCGTGCTCCCGATGCTGGCCGTGCTGCTCGTCCCCGAGCCGTGGAAGGTCGCCGGCACGTTCGTCGTCGTGCTCGCCGCCCTCGGCGCGGCCGGCTCGATCGCCGCCTGGATCGGCGGGTCGTCTCGCAGCCGGTCCGTCGCGCGCGTCGTCGTCGGCGGCGCGCTGGCCCTCGGCGTGACCTTCGCCCTCGGGTCGCTGCTCGGCACGACCGGCGTCGTCTGACCCCGCCTGCTGTCCCGTCCGACCCGATCCCGATCCCGATCCCGATCCCGATCCACAGGAGCCTCGGTGCCGACCCACTCCCCCACGTCCCCGCACGCTGCCGTCGACCTCGCCCCGCGCCTCGGGCGTACCGTCCTGTACCAGCTGTACCCGCAGAGCTTCGCCGACGGGAACGGCGACGGGATCGGCGACCTCGCCGGCATCACGGCGCGTCTCGACTACCTGCGCTGGCTCGGCGTGGGCGCGGTGTGGCTCGACCCGTGCTTCGTGTCCCCGTTCGCCGACGCCGGGTACGACGTCGCGGACTTCATGACGATCGCGCCGCGGTACGGCACCAACGACGACCTGGCGGAGCTCACCGAGGAGGCGGGCAGGCGCGGCATCGCCGTGCTGCTCGATCTCGTGGCCGGGCACACGTCCGACCAGCATCCCTGGTTCGCCGCGTCCGCGGACGACCCCGACGACGACCGGTACGTGTGGAGCGACGTCCCCGTCGACGGATTCGAGCCCGGCCCCGGCCGGCGCGGCGGGTTCTACCTGCCGAACTTCTTCCCGGTGCAGCCGGCGCTGAACTTCGGGTTCGCGCGGCCCGACCCCGCCCAGCCGTGGCGCAGCCCGGTCGACGCCGCGGGACCGCAGGCGAACCGGGCCGCGTTGCGCGAGATCATGGCGCACTGGTTCGACCTCGGCGTCGCCGGGTTCCGCGTCGACATGGCGGCGTCGCTCGTCAAGGACGACCCAGGGCTGGTCGAGACCGGCCGCCTGTGGCGCGAGAACCGCGCCTGGCTCGACGCCACCTATCCCGGCCGCGTGCTGATCAGCGAGTGGGGCGACCCGCGCGTCTCCGTGCCGTCCGGCTTCCACGCCGACTTCTTCCTCCAGTTCGGGGGCGACGACGACGGCCTGCCGCTGCGCTCGCTGTGGAACAACGGCGCAGGGACGGTGCAGCCGTCGTGGGGCGACGTGCCCAGCTGGGCCGACGCCGAGGCACGCGGCGACGCGGGCACCTTCGTCCGCGCCTGGGAGGAGGCGACGGGCGCCATCGCGGCGGCCGGGCGCGGCGGGCTCACCGGCCTGCCGACGTCGAACCACGACTTCACGCGGCTCGTCGCGGGGGCGCGCGACGCCGAGCAGGCGCGGGCGGCCCTCGTCCTCACCCTCACCTGGCCCTCCATGCCGTCGATCTACTACGGCGACGAGATCGGCATGCGGTTCGTCCCCGAGACTCCCACGCTCGAGGGCTCCCGGCTCAACCCCACCTACGACCGTGCGGGCTCGCGCACCCCGATGCAGTGGGGCGACGTGCCGCCCGGCCGGCTCGGGACGGACGTGGCGGAGTCGCGCTACCTGCCGCAGGACCCGGACCGGGACCGCCCCACCGTGGCCGCTCAGCTGGACGACGAGGGCTCGCTGCTGCACCTGGTACGCCACCTGGCGCACCTGCGCACCTCGGACCCGCGGCTCGACGCCACCGCCGACGTCGACGTGCTGGCCACCGGCTACCCGTTCGCGTACCTGCGCGGCGGCACGCTCGCCGTCGTGCTCAACCCGGGCCGCGCGTCCGTGTCGATCGCCGTGCCCGGGGCGGCCGGTGCCCGCGAGGTCGAGGCGCGCGGCCTGAGCAGGGACGGCGACGTCGTGCACCTCGACGGGCACGGGTACGCCGTCCTCGACCTCGCGTGAGCTCGACCGTGTCAGCGTCTCGCGGCAGCCTGGGCGCATGGAGCTCGAGGTGCGCGGCGAGGTGTTCCAGTGGCGCGGTCCCGCGCCGTACTACTACGTGGCCGTTCCCGACGCCGAGGCGGAGCGGATCGCCGCGGTCGCGGCGCTGGTCACGTACGGCTGGGGCGTCATCCCCGTGACCGGCCGCCTCGGCGGCACCACGTTCACCACCTCCCTGTTCCCCAGGGACGGCGGCTATCTCGTGCCGCTCAAGGACGCCGTGCGCCGCCCCGAGGGCGTGGACGACGGCGACGACGTGGTCGTGCACCTCACCCTGGACGGGGTGTGACCCCGGCACGAGGTAGCACCGCTCTCGCCGAGGTAGTACCCGTCCCGGCGAGGTAGTACCTCGCGGCTACCGCGCGAGGCCGTCGACGAACGCGACGGCGGCGCCGGAGATCTGCGCGCGGGCGTCGTCGTGCGAGATCGTCGGGGTGCCGTCGCCGGGCTGCGGGCCGTAGTCGCCGAAGTACGCGTGCCCGGCGCCCTCGACGACGGTGAACGCGGCGTCGGCGGGCAGGTCGGCGCGCGACGCGTCGATCTTCGCCGGCGTCGCGAGACCGTCCTCGCTGCCGGAGACGGACGCGACGGCGGCGGTCAGCGTGCCGCTCATGTCACCCGCCGGGTAGGAGGCGAACAGCAGCAGCCCGGCCGCGGGTGCCTCGGCGTCGTCGTCCGCGGTTTCCGCCGCCATGGCCGCGACGGTGCCGCCGAGCGAGTGGCCGCCCACCACCCATCGGTCCGCGTCCACCGCCGCGCGGGCGTCGTCGAACGCACCGGTGGCGAGGAACGCGATCCCGAGCGGCTGCTTCGCGACGACGACGGTGTGCCCCGCCTCGGTGAGCGGACGCAGCACCGCCGCGTACGCGCGGGCGTCGACCCTCGCCCCGGGCTGGAAGAACACGGCCGTCCCGTCGCCCCCGCCGGCCGGGGTCAGCACGTACCGGGTGGCGCCCTCGGTCACCGTCACCGCGTCGTCCGAGCGCAGGTCCGCGAGCGCCGGCTCGACCGCGCCGAACGGCCGCAGCCACGCGACCAGCACGATCCAGGCCGCACCGACCACGAGCAGCGCCACCCGTCCCGCGCGCCGCCACCCCGGGCGGGCGGGACGACGGCGCAGCGCCCGCACCCCGGCGGCGACCGCGCCCACCAGCGTCAGCGCCAGCAGCACCGCGTACGCCGGGTGGCCGTGCACCACCGCACCCCACGCCGTCGCGCACGCCCACGCGACGACGAGGACGGCGGCGGCCGCGACGACGAGCGTGGCGACACGCAGCCAGGTGGGGGCGAGGGCCGGTACGGGGGCGGGATCCGGGGTGTTCGGCACATGAGGAGTCTGGCATCCGCGCGGGGCTCCGCGGGTATCGTCTGACCGCCACCTGCAACGTTGGAGGATCCCCCCGTGACCGACCTGTCCACGAGCACGCCCGACCTCGCCCTCGACGCCGTCGTCGACCTCGACGTCCCCGGCCCCACGATCAGCCGCCACCTGTACGGGCACTTCGCCGAGCACCTCGGCCGGTGCATCTACGAGGGCTTCTGGGTGGGCGAGGACTCCGACATCCCGAACGTCGGCGGCATCCGCACCGACGTCGTCGAGGCGCTGCGGGAGCTGGCGATCCCCAACCTGCGCTGGCCGGGCGGCTGCTTCGCCGACACGTACCACTGGCGTGACGGCGTGGGCCCGGCGGCCGACCGTCCCCGCATCGTCAACACGCACTGGGGCGACGTCGTGGAGGACAACTCCTTCGGCACGCACGAGTTCATGGCGCTGTGCGACCTGCTCGGCACCGCCCCGTACATCTCGGGGAACGTCGGCTCGGGCACGGTCCAGGAGACGGCGGACTGGGTCGAGTACCTGACCCGCGGCGACGACTCGCCCATGGCCCGCCTGCGCCGCGAGCACGGCCGCGACGAGCCGTGGGGCGTGTCGTTCTTCGGCATCGGCAACGAGCCGTGGGGCTGCGGCGGCAACCTGCGCGCGGACCAGTTCGCCTCGCTGGCGCGGCAGCACGCGACGTACGCGCGCGACCACGGCGGCAACCGCCTGGTGCGGGTCGCGGCGGGCGCGTCGGACGACGACTACGCGTGGACCGAGACGCTCATGCAGCAGGTCGCGAAGCTCGGCGACGCGGAGCCGCGCGACCTGTGGCAGATGGTGTCGTTCCACTTCTACACGTTCGCCGGGACGTGGGGGGACAAGGGCGCCGCCACCGAGTTCACGCGCGACGAGTACTGGGCCACGATGCGCAAGGCGCTCGACGTGCGCCGCATCATCGCCGGGCACTCGGCCGTGATGGACGCCTACGACCCCGAGGCCAGGCTCGGTCTGGCGCTCGACGAGTGGGGCACGTGGTGGAACGTCGAGAAGGACACCAACCCCGGCTTCCTGTACCAGCAGAACGCGATGCGCGACGCCCTCGTCGCGTCGGTGCACTTCGACGCCTTCCACGACCACGCCCGCCGGCTGCGCCTCGCGAACATCGCGCAGACGGTGAACGTGCTGCAGTCGATGCTGCTCACCGACGGCGCGAAGATGATCAAGACGCCGACGTTCCACGCCTTCGCGATGAGCGCGGGCCACCACGACGCCGCGAGCCTGCCGGTGCGCGAGCGGTCGCCGCGGGCCACGCACGACGTCGACGGCACGGCCGTGGGGACGGTCTCGGCGTCGGCGTCGACGAAGGACGGTGCGGTGCTGGTGTCGCTGACCAACCTCGACCCCGACGCCGGCGCCACGGTGCGGATCGACCTGCGCGGTCACGCGGTGAGCGACCCCGTCGCCACGGTGCTGGCGGCGGACGACCCCGCCGCGCACAACACCTTCGACGCGCCCGACGCCGTCGCGCCGCGCCCGCTCGACGGCGTGCGTCTCGAGGGCGGTGCCCTCACCGCGGAGCTGCCGCCCGCGGCGTTCGCGACGGTGCGTCTCACCGTGAACGCGTAGCCACCATACGAGACAGATAGTCCCACTGAACGGACATCGGGTGTAGACCTGGGGCATGACCAGCCCTGACGTCGAGGACCCCGCCGTCGCCGACCCCGAGCAGCGGTACTGGCGGCGGAACCTCGCCGTCGGCACGGTCGGGTCGTTCACCACGCTCGTCGCGATGACGCTGCTGGTGCCGTTCCTGCCGGAGTACGTGCGGCAGCTCGGCGTGGACGACCCGGCCGCGGTCGTGCGCTGGTCGGGCGTCGCGTACGGGGCCACGTTCCTCACGGCGGCGCTCACCGCGCCGCTGTGGGGAGCGCTCGGCGACCGGTTCGGCCGCAAGTCCATGCTGGTGCGCGCCAGCCTGGGCATGGCGGTCGCGATGACGCTGCTCGGGTTCGTGCAGAGCGTCGAGCAGCTCGTCGCGGTGCGGCTGCTGGTGGGCCTGCTCGGCGGCTACTCCTCCGGGGCCACCATCCTCGTGGCCGCGCAGACGCCGAAGGACCGCAGCGCGTGGGCCCTCGGGGTGCTGTCGTCGGGCATCCTGGCGGGCAACGTCGTCGGGCCGCTGGTCGGCGGCTTCGTGCCCGCCTGGGTGGGCATCCGGACGACGTTCGTCGTGTGCGGGGCCGTGATCTTCGTGGCGTTCCTCGCCACGACGTTCCTGCTCCGCGAGCCGCCGGCCGGGCCGCGTCCGCCCCGGGCCGCCACCCGCCGTCACGGCGTGTGGTCGCAGGTGCAGCGCCCGGGCGCCGTCGTCGCGCTGCTGGCGACGTCGAGCCTGCTGCTGTTCTCGACGATGTCGATCGAGCCGATCGTCACCGTCTACGTCGAGGACCTGGGCCAGCTCTCGCACGCCGCCGGCGTCGCGGGGATCCTCGTCGCGCTGACCGCCGTGGGCAGCGTCGTCGCGGCGCCGCGGGTGGGCCGGCTCGCGGACCGGGTCGGGCACACGCGCGTGGTCGTCGCCTGCCTCGCGGCGGCGGGCGTGCTCGCCCTGGCGCAGGCGCTCGTGACGAACGTCTGGCAGCTCGGCGTGCTGCGCGTGCTGCTGGGCCTGAGCCTCGGCGGCCTGCTGCCGTCGATCACCGCGGCCGTGCGCCACCTCGCCCCGCCGGACGCCGTCGGCCGGGTGCTGGGGCTCGGCGTCTCCGCGCAGTACGTGGGGCAGGTCGCCGGCCCCGTGCTCGGCGGCCTGGTCGCCGCGCAGGCCGGCCTGCGCGCCGTCTTCGTCGCCACGGCCGTCGTGCTGCTCGCCGCGGCCGCGCTCAACCTCGTGATCCTCCGTCGCGGCGGAGCGCGAAACCCGTCGACCGCGACGCCGGAGGCCGTGACACTCGGGTCATGACGATCACGCGCCTCGACCCCGCGGGCCTGCACGTGACTCCGGGCTACCACCACGTCACGATCGTGGAGGCAGGGAATCACCCTCGCCCCCGCGTTCACCAGCGCCAGCACGCTGCTCGGGGTGGCCCAGCTGGGATTCCCCGGGCAGCTCGTCGAGGTGGACCTGACCGCCGCCCTCCCGCCCGCGACCTGAGCTCGACACTCCAGTCGTCTAATGAATCCTTCCAATCGACGATTGAATCGTGCTAATTTCCCGTGGCATGACCACATCGGCCGCAATGACGCGGCGCACGTTCGGGAAGCTGGCCGGGATCACCGCAACAGCGCTGCTGCCGTGGGCGCAAGCCCCACGCGCCGCCGCCTCGGGACCGCCTGAGGTCGTCGAGACGGACACGCACGTCGTCGTGGACAACGGCCTCGTCCGCCTCACCGTCGACAAGTCGAATGGTCGGACCACCTCGCTCGTCTACGACGGCGTGAACCTGGTCGGCCGCGGGAACTACGACATGAACACCGTCCGCGAGGGCGGGGGGCTTCCGCTCCCGCCGGCGGACAACCACCTCACCGTCCGGGTCGAGCAGGACTTCGTCGACGTCGCGTACCACCACAGCCCGTCCGGCGACATGCCGTGCTGGCTGGTGCGGCACCACGTCGTGCGCTCCGGCGAGGCCGGCATCCACCTCGCGTACAGCTACGACCACCCCGCGGAGCTGCACGGCTTCCGCACCGACCAGCACCGGTACGTCTTCTACACGGCGGGCGGCGTCTTCACGCACGCCTCGGTGGAGGACGACGCCGACGCCGTCCGGTGGCGCGAGGCCGCGGCACGCATGCCCACAGGCGGCGAGATCTCGCGCGCCGAGATGGTGATGGACGCGACCTACGACCTCGAGGGCACCGGCTCCGCCTACCCCCGCCGCTACTACACGAAGTACGACTGGGCCGTGTCCATGAAGGACCACAGCCTGCACGGGCTGTACGGCAGCGGCTACGGCATGTGGGCCGCCCTGCCGAACCTCGAGGGGTTCAGCGGCGGCCCGGTGCGCCAGGACCTGATCCTGCACCAGACCGGCGACACCCCCGTGCTGCTCGTGGAGCCGCAGGCCACCCACTACGGCGCGCCGCCGGTGCGCGTCGCGGCCGGGCAGGCGTGGCAGAAGACGTACGGGCCGTACTTCGTCTACCTCAACAAGGGCGACGACCCACGCGCCCTGCGCCGCGACGCCGCCCGCCAGGCGCGCTTCGAGGCGCACGCCGAGTTCTACGACCGGCTCGCGATCGAGGGCTGGACGCCCACCGCGAAGCGCTCCCGCGTGCGCGGCACGGTGCGGGTCCCCGGCACGCCGAACCTGGAGGGCGCCGTCGTCGTGCTGTCGGACAACGGGACGCCCATGCAGGACTCCGTGCTCGGCCACAACTACTGGGCCGACCTCGGTCGGGGAGGGCAGTTCACGCTCGACCACGTGCGCCCCGGCACCTACCGCCTCACCGTCTACGGCGGCGGCCTCTGGGGCGAGTACGTGATCGACGACGTCGAGGTGGGCGCCGGCCAGGAGGTCACGCTGGGCCGCATGCTGTGGGAGCCCCCGAGCCACGGGCGCACGGTGTTCCAGCTCGGCACCCCCACCCGCGACTCCCGGGAGTTCCGGCACGGCCGGGAGTTCCGGCGCTACGGCCTGTTCGAGTCGTTCCACGACGACTTCCCCGACGGCGTCACGTACACGGTCGGCACGAGCACGGCGAAGGACTGGAACTACATCCAGTACCAGCGGTCGTACCCGGTGCAGGCGCCGGAGGGCACGGTGCTCCCCGAGGATGCCGACGGCGTCCGGCTGTTCGACTTCGGCACCGCGTCCAGCCCCGTCGCCGCCGGGTACCAGCGGGTCGCGCAGAACACGCTGTACTCCGCCGGGGCGGGCTTCGGCCTCGACCGGGCGGTCGACTCCCGCGACCGCGGGTCGGACGGGGACCTGCAGCGCGACTTCGTCGTCGGGTCCGGCTACACCTTCGCGGTGGACCTGCCCGACGGCGAGTACGAGGTCACCGTGCTCTCCGGCGACGACATCGCGGCCAACAAGACCCAGGTCTCGTTCGGCGGCGGCGAGCCGGTGGCCCTCGACTCCGGCCGGGGCGAGTACGCCGTGCACACCGCGACGGTGACCGTCACCGGGGGCCGGCTCGACCTCCTCGCCGGCGGCGACGGCCGCCTCAACGCCGTCGAGATCCTCGCGGCGGACGCCGCCCTCCCCGTGCTCGGGGGCCTCGAGGTCGACGGCGCGGACCTGGTGCCCGGCTTCAGCACGTTCCGCTCCGACTTCGCCGTCGACCTGCCCTGGGACCAGGAGTCCGTCGTCGTCCGGGCCGCGGGCCGCGGCGGCGCGCAGGTCACGATCGGGGGCGACGTCGTGCCGGAGGAGGGGCTCGCCGTGGCCCTGCACGCGCAGCGCACCGTCCTCGAGCTCGTGGTGAGCGACGGCGACGGCGGGGCGACGACGTACCGGCTGCACGTCACCCGGCAGGAGAGCCCGTGGCGCATCCTGTTCGACCTCGACCGCGCGCCGGCGGCGGGCGCGCAGGCCACCCTGACGATCGCGCTGGCGGCGTGGGCCATGGGCTCCGCGCTGCCGGTGCCGCCGGAGAACAGCAACCTCACGATCACGGTCAACGGGGAGCCGTTCGTCTGGACCTTCGGCCCCGAGGACGCGAAGGGGGCCACCTACCGCAGCGCGCGCGGCGGGCGGAACTACACCCGCGAGATCGCCTTCGACGCGGGCCTGCTGAAGCCGGCCGGCAACGAGATCACGCTGCAGATCAACGCCGGCGCCGAGCACCTGTGGAACGAGGCGGCCTACGACGCCGTCCGGCTCGAGATCGGCTGAGCCGACATCGGTCCTCCGGTGCGAGATCGGTCGGGATGTCGACCGATCTCGCACCGGAGGACCGATGTCAGGGCCCCGCCGTCAGCGTCCGAGGACGTCGCGGGACACGACGTCGGGCCGCAGGTCCAGCCGCCGCAGCAGCTGGGCGTTGAGCGCCACCACCACGGTGGACAGCGACATCAGCAGTGCGCCGACGGACATCGGGAGCACGAACCCGACCGGGGCGAGCACGCCCGCCGCCAGCGGCACGGACAGCAGGTTGTAGCCCGCCGCCCACCAGAGGTTCTGCGTCATCTTGCGGTAGCCGGCCCGCGAGAGCTCGATCACGGACAGCACCGACCGGGGGTCGTCGCTGGCGAGGATCACGCCCGCCGACGCGATCGCGACGTCCGTGCCGGCGCCGATCGCGATGCCGACGTCCGCCTGCGCGAGCGCCGGGGCGTCGTTGACGCCGTCGCCGACCATCGCGACCCTGTGGCCCTCGGCCTGCAACCCCGCCACGCGCGCCGACTTGTCCTCCGGGCGCACGCCCGCGAAGAACCGGTCGACGCCGAGCTCGTCGGCCACGGACCGCGCCACCGCCTCGGCGTCGCCCGTGATCATCACGACCTGCACGCCCCGCCGGTGCAGCGCCTCGACCGCCTCGGCGGACTCCGGCCGCACCTCGTCCGCGAGCTTCAGCCCGCCGACGACGGCGCCGTCGCGCAGCACGTGCAGGATGATCGCGCCGTCGCCCCGCCATGCCTCGGCCTCTGCCACCTCGTCGACCCGCTGCTCCTCGAGCAGGCGGGGGCCGCCCACGCGCACCTCGTGCCCGTCGACCGTCGCGACGACGCCGACAGCGGGCGACGACGAGAAGTCCGTCGCGCGCGGGACGTCGAGGCCGCGGGCCTCCGCCGCCCGGACGATCGCCCGGGCCAACGGGTGCTCGCTGTCCGCCTCGGCGGCGGCCGCCAGCGCCAGCACCGCGTCCTCGTCCGGGCCCGAGTTCGTCCCCGCCACCGTCGCAACCTCCGCGACCGTCGGCTCGCCCTTGGTGAGGGTGCCGGTCTTGTCGAAGAGGACGACGTCCACGGTGCGCATGCTCTCGAGCGCCAGGCGGTCCTTGATGAGGACGCCGCCGCGGGCGGCTCGCTCGGTGGCGATGGAGACGACCAGCGGGATGGCCAGGCCCAGCGCGTGGGGGCAGGCGATGACCAGCACCGTGATGGTGCGGATCACGGCGTCGTCCGGCAGCCCGGACGCCGTCCAGGCGATCGCGGTGACGACGGCGGCGCCGAGCGCGAACCAGAAGAGCCACCCCGCCGCGCGGTCGGCGAGCCGCTGGGCCCGCGACGACGAGGCCTGCGCCTCGGCGACCAGGCGCTGGATGCCGGCGAGCGCGGTGTCGTCGCCGGTCGCGGTGACCTCGACGCGCAGGCCGGAGTCGGTCGCGACCGTGCCGGCGGTGACGGCGTCGCCCACCGTGCGGCCCACCGTGCGCGACTCGCCGGTGACCATCGACTCGTCCATCTCCGCGCGGCCGTCGACCACACGGCCGTCGGCGGGGACGCTGCCGCCGGGCCGGACGAGGACGACGTCGCCCACGCGCAGGGACGCCGGCGGGACCGTGACGACCTGCTCGCCCTCCACGCGCTCCGCCTCGTCCGGCAGCAGCGCCGCCAGCGAGTCGAGCGCGGAGGTGGTCTGCGCCAGGGACCGCATCTCGATCCAGTGGCCCAGCAGCATGATGACGACCAGCAGCGCGAGCTCCCACCAGAAGTCGAGCTGGTGGTCGAGCACGCCGAGGCTGGCGCCCAGCGACGCGACGAACGCGACCGTGATCGCCAGGCCGATGAGCAGCATCATCCCGGGCTTGCGGGCCTTGAGCTCCGACACCGCCCCCGTGAGGAACGGCCGGCCGCCCCACACGTAGATCACCGTGCCGAGGACCGGCGAGACCCAGTCGACCCACGCTGCGTCGGGGAGCTCGGCACCGAGCACCATCGCGAACATCGGCGACAGCGCGACGGTCGGCACCGCCAGCGCCAGCATGATCCAGAACAGGCGGCGGAACTGACCGACGTGGTCGCCGTGACCGCTGTGGCCGCCGTGACCCGGCATGTCATGGCCCGACATGTCATGGCCCGCGTGCATGTCGTGACCGGTGTGCGCGTCGTGACCGGTGTGCGCGTCGTGACCCTCGTGCGCGTGGTGGTCGTTCTCCAGGACGCGCGCGGCGTCGGGGCGCCGGTGCCCCGTGTGCTGGTCGTGAGAGGAGTGGTCCACAGCTCGATCCTTACCTCGGACGGACGGGTTCGCGATCTCGGTTTATACCCCCCTGGGGTATCCCCGCTGCCGGCAACCATATACCCCACGCCGGTATTCCGCGACCCTGGTCCACCGACCGCACGCGCTGGACCGAGGTCGGCGCCGCGTTCCCGGACGGCGCGCCCTGGGCCGACACGTACACCGGCGGCAGCACCCACCTGTGGGCGCCGGAGATCGCGTACGCGAACGGCCGGTACTACCTCTGGTACTCGGCGTCGTCGTTCGGCGTGAACCGGTCCGCGATCTTCCTGGCCACCAGCCCGACCGGCGACCCGGGCACCTGGACGCACCGCGGCACGGTCGTGGAGTCGAGCACCTCCGACGACTTCAACGCCATCGACCCCGCGCTCGTCGTCGACGCCGACGGCCGGTGGTGGCTGAGCTTCGGCTCGTTCTGGTCGGGCATCAAGATGATCCGCCTCGACCCGCAGTCGGGCCTGCGCTCGGGCACCGCGTTCCACTCGGTCGCCGGTCGTGGGGGCGGCGCGATCGAGGCACCCACGATCCACCGCCGCGGGGACTACTACTACCTCTACGTGTCGTTCGACGTGTGCTGCCAGGGCGCAGACTCCACCTACCGCGTCATGGTCGGGCGCTCGACGTCGGTCACCGGCCCGTACGTCGACCGCACCGGCGTCCCCCTGACCCAGGGCGGCGGCACGCAGGTGCTCGCCGGGCACGGGTCGATCCACGGCCCGGGGCATCAGACCGTCTTCTCCGACGTCGACGCCGACGTGCTGATGTACCACTACTACGCCGGCTCGGGCGCGTCGTTCCTCGGCATCAACCTGCTCGGCTACGACGACGCCGGCTGGCCGTACGTCGACTGACGCCGCCACCCCGCGGCGTCGCCGAACCGGCATGAGTGGGCGGGCGGGCCGGGAACAATCGCGACGGGCGGCGCGTTGGGGCAGGGCCCCGTACGCCGTACGAAAGAGGTCTCGTGCCCCAGCCCGCCACCCCGCACACCGCCGCCACCTCCTCCGACACGACCTCCGGCACCGCCGACGACGTCGTCACCAGCGCGGTCGTCGCCGGCGCGATCGACGAGGAGCAGGCCGCCCTCGACGCCGCGTGGTCACGACGCGCCGCGGTGCTCGACGACCTGGAGCGCACCCTCGCCACAGCGCGCCCCGAGGACGCCGCGGCCCGCGCGCGGATCGCGCGGCTGCGGAGCCGGCGCGCGGAGCTGCGGGCGGCGGACCACGGCCTGGTCTTCGGCCGGCTCGACGGCGACGACGGTTCGGTGCGCCGGCTCGGCCGCGTCGGGCTGCCCGGCGCCACCGAGGACGACGAGCCGTTGGTCGTGGACTGGCGCGCCGCCGTCGCCCGCCCGTTCTACACGGCGACACCGGTCGACGCGCAGGGCGTGCGCCGCCGGCGGCACGTGCGCACCCGCGGGCCGGAGGTCGTCGGCGTCGACGACGAGCCGCTCGACGGCGGGCTCGACGACTCGGGCCTCGTCGGCGAGGGGGCGCTGCTCGCCGCGCTGGACGAGCGGCGCACCGGCCGGATGGGCACCGCCGTCGCCACCCTGCAGCGGGAGCAGGACGACGTCGTGCGCGCGGACGCCCGCACCCCGCTGGTGGTGCAGGGCGGCCCGGGGACCGGCAAGACGGTCGTCGCGCTGCACCGCGTCGCCTACCTCCTCTTCGCGCAGCCGCACCTGGCGGAGCGCGGCGTGCTCGTGCTGGGCCCGTCGACACGCTTCCTCGACTACATCGCCCAGGTGCTGCCGGCGCTCGGGGAGACGGCGGTCGTCTCCGCCACCTGCGACACGCTCGTGCCGGGCGTGCGGCCCGCGCGCACCGAGGGGCGCGACGTCGCGGAGCTCAAGGGCCGGTCGTCGTGGCTGCCGACCCTGCGCCGGTTCGTCGCGTCGCTCGAGCCGGACGACGGCCCGCTCGCCCTCGCGCTCGACGGCGAGGAGTACGTGCTGCCCGCGGCCCAGGTGGCCGCCGCGCGCCGCGGCGCGGTGGGCGCCGGCTCCTACCACCGGGCCCGCGACCGGGTGACCGAGCGCGTGCACGACCTCCTGGTCGACGCCGTCGCGGACCGCCAGGCCGAGCTGCTCGCCCGCGCCGAGGAGGGCTTCGAGGACGTGCTGGGCCAGCTCGACGCCCGGCTGGCCGCCGCCGACGACCGGGCCGTGCACACCGGCGCGACGGGCTCCGACGTCGACGGCGTGCTGTCCGAGTCCGACCTCGAGGCGCTGCACGCGCGGGTCGCCGCCGACCGCGGCGTCGCCGCGACGCTCGAGGCGTGGTGGCCGAGGCGCGACCCGGCCGCCGAGCTCGCCCGCCTGCTGCACGACCGGGAGCTCCTGGCCGTGCACGCCCCCGACCTCACGGCCGCGGAGGTCGCGCGCGTCGTCGCCGAACCTGCGGGTGGCGCGGACGGCTGGGCGAGCAGCGACGTCCCGCTCCTCGACGCCCTCGCCGACCTGCTCGGCGACCCTCGCGAGGCTGCCGGCGCCGCGCTCGACGACGGGTCCGACGGCGACGACCACGACGTCTTCGTCGCCGCGCGGGCCGCCGCCCGCCGGGACTGGACGTACGGGCACGTGGTGGTGGACGAGGCGCAGGAGCTGTCCGGCATGCAGTGGCACATGGTGGTGCGCCGCTGCCCCACCCGGTCCGTCACCGCCGTCGGCGACATCGACCAGGCGTCGTCCGCGCACCGCCAGACCGACTGGGGCGAGGCCGTGGGCGACTCCCTCGGCGACCGGTGGCGGCGGGCCGACCTCACCATCTGCTACCGCACGCCGCGCGAGGTCATGGAGCTCACCGTCCCCGTGCTGCGGCGGGCCGGCAGCCGCAACGCCCCGCCCCGCGCCGTCCGGTCCGCGCCGGTCGCGCCCTGGTGGGCCGACGCCGACGAGCGCACGTGGCCGGGCGTCGTCGTCGACGCCGTCGCCGGGATGACCGGCCGCTACGAGGGCGGCACGGTCGGCGTCGTCGCCCCCGCCTCCCGGCTGGCCGCGCTCCGCGAGGTGCTGCCGGACGGCGTGCCCGCACTCTCCGCGACGGGCGCCAAGGGCCTCGAGTGGGACGCCGCCGTCGTGGTCGACCCGGACGGCATCGCGGCCGAGCCGCGGGGCTGGAACGGGCTCTACGTGGCGCTCACCCGGTGCACGCAGGAGCTCGCGCAGGTGCCGGTCCTCTGACGGTCGAGCGACGGTTCGCACCCTCTGACCTTCCTCAAATCGCCTGCGGGCGCCCGGTCCCGGCCACCAAGATGACGACGCGACATCAACCGCCGCGAGCTGTGAAGCGAGGAACCCCCATGCGCGTCCTGGTCACCGGAGGCGCCGGGTACGTCGGGTCGCACACGGTGCTCCGGCTGCTCGAGGCCGGGCACGACGTCGTCGTGGTGGACGACTTCTCCCGTGGCGCCCCGGCGGCGCTGGAGCGGGTGGAGGTCCTGGCGGGCCAGCCCGTGCCGGTGCACGTCTTCGACGGGGCGGACATCGACGCCCTCGAGCGGCTCTTCGACACCGAGGGCTTCGACGCCGTGCTGCACCTCGCGGGCATCAAGAGCCCCAGCGCCCGCGGCGTCCGCCCGCTGGACAGCTACGAAACCAACCTCGGCACCACCTTCACGCTGCTGCGCTGCATGGCCTGGTACGGCGTCGACCGCCTCGTCGTGTCGTCGTCGGCGGCCGTGTACGGCGAGGGTCGCGACCTGCCGCACGCCGAGGACGCGCCGCTCGCCCCCACCGGCCCGGTGGGCCGCAGCCACGCGATGAACGAGCAGATCCTGCGCGACGTCGCCGCCGACGCCGGCCCCGCCCTGCGGGTGGGCGTCGTGCGGCACTTCTCGGCGGCGGGCGCGCACCCCTCGGGATCCCTCGGGCCCGACCGGACGGGGGCGTCCGCGGGCCTGCTCACCGCCGTCGCGGAGGCCGCCGCCGGGCTGCGCGACGGCCTCGAGGTGCACGGGGTCGACCACCCGACCCCCGACGGCACGGCCATGCGCGACTACGTGCACGTGGACGACCTGGCGGCCGGGCACGTCGCGGCCCTGGCGGCCCTCGGCGACGCCGAGGAGCAGCTGTCCACCTGGAACCTCGGCAGCGGCCGCCCCACCAGCGTCCTCGAGCTGGTCCGCGCGTTCGAGACCGCGACCGGCCGCACCGTGCCGTACCGCGTCGCCGCCCGCCGGGAGGGCGACGTCGCCGTGTCGTACGCCGACCCCGCCCGCGCCGAGGCCGAGCTCGGCTGGAGCGCCACCCGCGGCATCGAGGACATCTGCCTCGACCTGTGGCGCTGGCACCAGCGCAACCCCACCGGGTACCCGACGACCCTGGCGCCGTCCGCACCGTGGCGCGGCGGCGTGGGACACCGCCTGCGGCTCGTCTCCGCCGTGCCGGCCGCCGCGGCCTGGTAGCGCCGCCGCGGGACCGTCAGTCCTTCGTGACGCGGTAGTACCGCAGCGCGCCGGGGTGCAGCTCGACCGGGTCGGTGAAGATCGCCCGCACCCGGTCGAGGTTCGCCGCCGACGGCACCTGCTCCGCGATCTGACCCCTCGCGTCGAACAGGGTGGACACCAGGGTGCGAGCCTCGGCGTCCGGCATGTCGGCGCGCACCATGAGGAAGTTCGGCACCGCGAGCGTCTCGACCGCCCGCGACGACCCGTAAATGCCCTCGGGCACGATGCCGTGCCGGTAGCCGCTGCCGTACCGGGACCGCACGTCCTCGACCAGGTCGCCCAGGGGCACGAGGCGCACCGGGACGTCGTCGGCGAGCGCCGTCAGGCCCGGGGTGCGCAGCCCGCCGGACCAGAAGAACGCGTCGATCTCGCCCGCGCGCAGCGCCTCGATCGAGCCGTCGAGGCCGAGGCTCACGTCGGTGAGGTCCTCGGCGGGCACGTCGGCCGCCATGAGCAGCCGGTGGGCGATGAGGGCCGTGCCGGACTGCGGCGCGCCGAGCGAGACGCGCCTGCCCCGAAGGTCGTCGATGGTGCGGACCCGGGAGCCCGCCGGCACGACGAGGTGGAGGAAGTCGTCGTACACGCGGGCCAGGGCGCGCACCTCGAGCGGCTCGTCGAACTCCCCCTCGCCCGCGACGGCGTCCCGCGCGGCGTCGGCGGCGCTGAACGCCACCTGCGCCGTGCCGGCGTCGAGGCTGTCGAGGTTCTCCACCGACCCCCCGGACTCGTCGACCACGACCGGCACGTCGTAGCGGTCCTCGAGCACCTGCGCCAGCGCCGTCCCGTACGCGTGGTAGATGCCGGTGGAGCCGCCGGTCGCCACGGTGAGCGCGTCGGGGCGCTGCCCGTCCCACGGGTCGCCGGCGCCGTCGTCGCCCACGCACGCGGTGAGCAACGGCAGCGCCACCAGCGCCGTGACCAGCAGCGTCGCGAGGCGAGCCGCCCGCGACCGGTCCGCGGTCGACCCGGCCCTCACGGCGTCACCTCCGCCGCGGGGTCGAGGGGCGCGCCGTCGACCGTCGCCAGCGCGGGCACGCGCAGCCGCACCTCGAGGCCGCCGCCGTCCGGCAGGCCCAGGCGCAGCCCGCCGCCGC
>JADHZE010000007.1 GCA_026934365.1 Isoptericola sp. QY 916
ACGCCGAGCGTCGCGCGCGACCCCGCGGCCACCCCCAGCGCCAGCGAGCGGACGACGAGCGGTGCGGTCATGCGCCCACCCTGGCACCGCCGGGCCTCTGCCGCCCGCCGCCGCCGACGCCGAACAGGTCGGACCCGGTCAGGCGGGGAGGGCGGCCGGCTCGGCGGCGGGGCCCACGGGGTCGGGGCGCCCCTTGTCGTTGCGCATCAGGAAGCTCGCGACGACGAGGACGGCCAGGGCCACGGCCCCCATGACGAGGTAGGACGAGGAGAACCCGATCGCGTCGTACGACAGGCCGAAGACCCACGAGAAGATGAAGACGCCGACCTGCTTGGCCGTGTTGAAGCCGACCATGTAGGCGGTGGCGGAGATCCGGACGTCGAACATGCGGGTGATGTACTTCATCACCGAGACCAGCATCAGCGGCATCTCGATCGAGGCCAGCAGGCGCCACACGATGAGCATCTCGGTCGACGTGAAGAGGGCCGAGCCCACCACGCGGACCACGAGGACGAGGGCGAAGATCTGCAGGCCCCGCTTGGCGCCGATCTTGTTGATGATGAACGGCATCGCCACCATGACGGCGGCCTCGAGCAGGATCTGCACGAACACGACGCGGGAGAACAGCACCTGCGGGTCGCCCGAGCCGGTCACGTGGTGGCCGAAGTAGATCGCGTACTGCCCGTCGAAGACGTCGTAGAGCGCGGCCGTGCCGAACATCAGCACCATGAAGCCGACGAACGAGCGGTCGCGCAGCAGGTGCTTGAGCGTGTCCTTGCTGACCTTCGGCCGCTCCTTGGTCTCGGCGGCCACCTGGGCCTGCGCCGCGGAGTCCGCCTTCGGCGTGCGGGCCGCGAACAGCAGCGCCCCGAGGACGATCGCGGAGAACGTGCCGACCCACCAGATGTTGTCAGGGTTGGCCGCCCAGATGAAGCCGCCCACGAGGGACGCCGTCGCGCCGGCCAGCGAGCCGAAGAGCCGCACGTGCCCGTACTCGAACCCGTTGGCCCGGGAGTTGCGCTCGTTGAACGCCTCCACCACGCCGACGCCCGAGTTGAGCACCAGCGACAGGAAGACGCCGCCGACGAGCGCGCCCAGCACCTGGTTGGCGTCCACGATCGCCGGGAAGACGAACGCGAAGAAGGGGCCCATGAGCGCGCCCATGACGACGACGAACGCGAACAGGTTCTTGCGGAACCCGAGCCGGTCCTGGATGTAGCCGTAGAACGGCTGCAGGCACAGGGCCGTGAGCGCCATCATCGACTGGAGGAGGCCGATGTTGCCCGACGACATCCCCAGCTGCTCCTCGAGCCAGGGCGCGAGGAACGTCATCACGAGTTGCCAGATGGCGAAGTAGAAGAAGAACAGCCCGCCGAAGTTCCAGAACGCGAGCTTCTTCAGGGAGTCGCGGGCGCGAGGCGTGGCGGTGGCGCCGTCGGGCGTCGCGGTGGTGGTGCTCATCAGAACGCTCCGTCAGCGGGGAGGACCTCGGTCGAGGTGGGGGTGGGGCGGGTGTCGGGCACCGGCGTGCCCCACACGGGGTCGCCGTCGGCGTCGAAGGGCAGCACCTGCGCGCGGGCGTGGCGGTTCGGGTCCCACAGCGGGTCGCCGGAGATCTCGGTGTAGGTGCGTGCGTGGTAGACGAGGACGGCGTCGCCGTCGGGCGTCTCGGTGAACGAGTTGTGGCCGGGCCCGTACTGGCCCGCGGACGGGTCGCTGACGAACACGGGCTCGGTGCTCTTGGTCCACGACGCCGGGTCGAGGAGGTCGGCGCCGGCGTCGGCGGTGAGCAGGCCCATCGCGTAGTCGATGCCCGTGGCGGCGCCGGAGTAGGTGAGGAACACGCGGCCGCCGCGCACGAGGACGGACGGGCCCTCGTTGACCCAGAAGCCCTTGGTCTCCCAGTCGAACTCGGGACGGGTCAGCTCGACGGCCGGGGTCGCGAGCGTCCACGGGTTCGCCATGCGGGCGATGTACAGGTTGGAGTGGCCGCGCACCGTGAGGTCCTGCTGCGCCCAGACGAGGTACTGCTCGCCGCCGAGCACGAAGCTCGTGGCGTCCAGGGCGAACGACTCCCAGCCGGTGTCGACCTGGCCACGTTCCACCCACTCCCCCTCGAAGGGGTCGTCGGCGGTGTTCTCCAGCACGAAGACGCGGTGGTTGAACGTCTCGTTCTCGCTCGGCGCGTCCACGGTGCCGTGGTCCACGGGGGCGGCGGCGTAGTAGATGTACCAGGCGCCGTGCACGCGGTGGATCTCGGGCGCCCAGACGAGCTGCGACTGCGGCCCGGTGGCGTGCCGCTCCCAGACGGTCACCTCCTCGGCCTTCTGCAGGTCCTCGAGGCGGTCGGCGCGCCGGAGCACGATGCGGTCGTACCGGGGGTGCGAGCCCGTGAAGTAGTAGGTCCCCTCGTGCCGGAGCACGCACGGGTCGGCGCGCTGCAGCACGATCGGGTTGACCGTGACCTGGTCCGTCATTGGTGTCTCATCCTCCGGTGTCCTGCACTGGTCCGGCAGAGCGCATCGAGCGCTGCTCCACCAAGAATGTAAACGATGTAAACCAGTGACCGGAGTGACGTCCGCGACGTCGGCGCCGACAACGGCGCCATGACCTGGACGAAGGGGAGCGCGGTGTGACGAGGCCCACGCGTCGCGCGGGCCCGAGGCGGCTCAGGGCGTGACGACGAGCCCCAGCGACTCGGCGAGGACCACGGCCTGGGCGTGGTCGATCACCGCACCGGTCAGGCGCGCCGCACGCGGGTCCAGCGCCGAGAGGTCCGTGCCCCGCAGGACGGCGCCGCGCAGGTCGACGTCGCCCAGCTCCGCGCCGGACAGGTCCACCCCGATCACGGTGGCACCGGCCAGCCGCGCCCCGTCGAGGTCGGCCTCGCGCATCCGCAGGCCCTCGAGGTGGACGCCGTCCATCGCCGCCCGCCGCAGCGTGACGAAGGACCAGTCGCCGCGCTCCGCCCGCAGCAGGTCGAAGCGGCAGTCGTCGAAGCGCGAGCCCACGAGCTTGCAGCCCTCGAACGACGCGTCGAACAGGTTGGTGCGGCTGAACGTGCACCCCGTGAACGCGGTCTCGCGCCACACCGAGGCGTTGAACCGCGCACCGCGGAACGTGCACTCCACGAAGGTGGCGCCGGTGGCCGTCACCTCGGTGAGGTCGACCTCCACGAGCTCCACCCGCTCGAAGGTGCCGCCGGACAGGTCCCGGCCGTACCAGTCCTCGCCCCGCACGGTGCTGCCCGGCTCGATCGCGTCCGGTACGGGCCCCCGCTCGACGTCGCTCATCCCCGCACGCTAGCCCGCCCCGGCGACACCCCCTGCACGAGCCGGCCAGGGGCCTCCGCGAGGTAGCACCCGAGTCGGCGAGGTAGTACCGGACCTGCCGAGGTAGTACCGGAACCGGCGAGGTAGTACCGGAACCGGCGAGGTAGTACCTGACCTCGCGTCTCGATCCGACATCGCGCGCACGGCACGGCCCGCCCGGGACTACCTCGCGGGCACGAGTACTACCTCACGGGGTTCCGTACTACCTCGGCAGGTCCGGTACTACCTCGCGGGGTTCCGTACTACCTCGGCAGGTTCCGTACTACCTCGCGGGGTTCCGCACTCCCCCGCGGTGGACGGGTGGTCCCTCGGCGGCGCGGGTGACACTGGACCCGTGCCCGACACGACGACGCCCCGAGGCCTGGTCCTGACGCCCGGCGCGGGCGCGAGCCGCGACCACCACACGCTCGTGGCGGTGGAGCGGCGGCTGGCCGCGCTCGACCCGCCGCTGCCCACGGAGCGTCTGGACTTCCCGTACCGGCTGGCGGGCAAGCGGATGCCGGACCGGCCTCCCGTCGCCGTCGCGCACCTGCGGGCCGAGGCGGAACGGTTCGCCGGGTCGCTCGGCGTCGGGACCGACGCGCTCCTGCTGGGCGGCCGCTCGTACGGCGGGCGGATGTGCTCGATGGCGGTGGCCGAGGGCCTACCCGCCGCAGGGCTGGTGCTGCTCAGCTATCCGCTGCACCCGCCGGGCAAGCCCGAGAAGCTGCGCGTCGACCACTTCCCCGACCTCACGGTGCCGGTGCTGTTCGTCTCCGGCGACCGCGACCCGTTCGGGAGCCCCGACGAGCTGGCCGAGCACGCCGCGGCCATCCCCGGTCCCGTCACGGCCGTCATCCTGCCCGGCGCGCACGACGTCCGGGGCAAGGACGACGACGTCGCGGCCGCCGTCGCGGACTGGGCGCGCACGCTCTGACCATCCCCTCCCGCTCGCATGTCCACCGATGCGCGCTTTTGTCCGCTCGCGCTCGGCACGACCGTCGGCCTGCCAGCATCTGACACGTCACGACCGTCGACCGACGGCACATGTGTGCAAGGAGGCCCTCATGTCCACGAGAAAGCTCCGACGCTCCGGCGTCGCGTTCCTCGCCGTCGGCGCCGTCGCCGCGCTCGGCGCCTGCAGCGGCGGCGACGCCTCGGGCGGCGACGGTGAGGACGTCACCCTCACCTTCGCGTGGTGGGGCGACGCGTCGCGCGCCGAGCGGTACGAGAAGGCGATCGACCTGTACGAGGAGAAGAACCCGCACGTCACCGTCCAGTCGTCGTACGCGTCGTTCGCCGACTACTGGACCTCCCGGAACACGGAGGCCGCGAGCGGCAGCCTGCCGGACGTGTTCCAGATGGACGTGACCTATCTGTCGCAGTACGGCAGCAGCGGCCAGATCGCGCCCCTCGACGAGTTCACGCATGACGGCACGATCGACATCTCCACGTTCCCCGAGACGGTCATGCCAGCCGCCAAGGTGGACGGGAAGATCGTCGGCATCCCGACCAGCACGGGCGGCATCGCGACCTTCTTCAACACGGGGCTGCTCGGGGACCTGGGCGTGGACGTGCCCACCGGCGACCTGACGTGGGACGAGTACGACGCGGTCCTGTCGCAGGTCGGCAAGGCCGGCGCGGACGCCGACCCGCAGGTGAGCGGCTCGGTGCAGTACACCCAGATCTGGACGGTGTTCGAGATCTGGCTCGCGCAGCAGGGCAAGGCGCTGTTCACCGCCGACGGAGCGCTCGGCTTCACCGAGGCGGACCTCGCGACCTGGTGGGAGCGAGCGACGCCCCTGTTCGAGGACGGCGGGTTCATCGACCCCAAGCGGGCCGAGCAGCTCAACGGCGCGGACCCCCTCGGCTCAGGCATCACGGCCAGCGAGCTGAGCTTCTACAACTTCCTCGTCCGCTTCTCGGAGGGCAGCGCGGCCGGCGACTTCGCGATGACGCTCCCCCCGGCCGACGACGCGAGCAACCGCGGGCTCTACCTCAAGCCGTCGCTCGAGCTGTCGATGTCGGCGAGCAGCGAGCACCCGCAGGAGGCGGCGAAGTTCATCGACTTCATCGCCAACGACCCCGCCGTGAGCAAGGAGTTCGGCCTGTCGCGCGGTGCGCCCATCTCGCAGCCGGCGCTCGACGCGCTCGAGCCGGAGGGGCTCGACAAGGAGATCCTCGACTACTGGACGCAGCTGTCCGAGGTGGCCGGCGACACTCCCCCGCCGCCGCCCGAGGGCGCCGGCGCCGTGGAGGTCGAGTTCACCCGCATCGCGCAGGACATCGGGTTCGGCAGCACGAGCCTGGACGACGGCGTCAAGGAGTTCTTCTCCATCGCCCCGGGGATGCTGGGCTGAGCGACCGCCCGCGGACGGTCGCTCAGCGGCCGCCCGCGGGCTTCTCCGGGTACTCGGCGGGTCGCTTGCCCAGCTCGACGGCGAGCTCGTGCCGGCCGGCGAGGATGTCCGGGCGCTCCTCGTCGCGCTGGCGCAGCGCGTCCGCCTGGAGCTCGGGCGAGAGGTGGTCCCAGTACAGGGTGCCGTCCAGGTGCTGCGCCTCGTGGATGAAGGCGCGGGCCAGGAACCCGCGGCCCGACAGCTGCACGGGGCCGCCGTGCTGGTCCACGCCCCGCACGGTGGCGGCGCCGGGCCGCTCCAGCGGCTCGTACGCGCCGGGCACGGACAGGCAGCCCTCGTCCTCGGTCTCGGGGTCGGCGTCCGCGTCCACCTCGAGCACCGGGTTGACCACGTGCCCCACGTGCCGGTCGCCGCGCTCGTCCGTGACGTCGTACACGAACAGCCGGAGCCCGACGCCGACCTGCGGCGCCGCCAGCCCCACGCCCTCGGCGTTCTCCATCGTGGCGAACATGTCGTCAATCAGGCGCGCGAGCTCCGGGGTGGAGAACTCCTCGACCGTCGCCGCCGGCGCGTGCAGCACGGGCTCGCCGATCTCGGTGATCCGCAGCACGCGGCCGCGCGCCGCCTCCGGCGCCTGGGCCGGGTACGGGTCGGCCGGCTCCCCCAGCAGGTACGTGGTGGGCCGACGTCGACCGAAGCTCCAAGCCATGGGACAGAGCCTAGGCGAGGGCGGCAGGGCCGGGCCCCCACCGCCTGACCTCCGGGGTCCCCCGGAGGCGCGTCATACCCCAGGGGGACCCCGGTCCGGGAGGAATCCGCTCGTGGTCCGACGCGGCCGGCGGCCCGCCGCGGGCACCGTAGGTGTCATGACACCTCTGCTGAGCGCGCGTGGCCTGACGATGCAGTACCCCGGCGGGGTCACGCCCGCCCTGGACGGCGTGGACCTCGACATCGCCGCGGGCGAGTCGGTGGCGATCATGGGCGCGTCCGGCTCCGGCAAGACGACGTTGCTGCACTGCCTCGCGGGCATCCTGCGGCCGACCGCCGGGTCGGTGACCTTCGCGTCGGGGCAGGGGCTGGTGCGGGTCGAGTCGCTGGACGACGCGGCCCGGTCGCGGCTGCGGCGCGAGGAGCTCGGCTTCGTGTTCCAGCAGGGCCTGCTGCTCGACGAGCTCACGGCGCTCGAGAACGTGGCCGTGGCCCGGATGCTCGGCGGGGTGCCGCGCGGCCAGGCCGAGGCGGAGGCCGCGCAGTGGCTGCAGTACCTGGGCCTCGCGGGCCTGGAGCAGCGGCGCCTCGGCGAGCTGTCGGGCGGCCAGGCGCAGCGCGTCGCGATCGCGCGCGCCCAGGTGACGGGCGCCCGGCTGATCTTCGCCGACGAGCCCACCGGCGCCCTGGACTCCGCCACGTCCGTCGAGGTGCTCGACCTGCTGCTCTCCGCCACCGCGCAGGGCCGCACGCTCGTCGTCGTCACGCACGACGCCGACGTCGCGCGCCGCTGCGCCCGCACCGTCGTCCTGCGCGACGGCCGCGTCGTCTCCGACACGGCGGCCCCGGCCGCCACCTCGGGCACCGCCGCGCCCGCCGCCGAGGTGTCGCGATGACCGCCACCGCCCCGGCACCCGCGCCGACCACCGTGCCGGGCGCGCGGCCGACCGGAGCCCTCGCGACGGCCGTCCACCTCGCCCCGCTGTTCCGGCGGCGACGCGACGGCGACCGCCTGGCCACCGCGCTGCCCGTGGCGAGCTTCGCCGTGGTCACGGCCCTGCTGCTCGTGGTGCTGGGCGGTGCGCAGGCCTTCTTCGGCTGGGACGACGAGCTCGCCTCCACCTACGAGACGCTCGCCGTCATCGCCGTCGTGCTGCTCCTCGTGCCGCTCGCCACGGTGGGCGCGTCCGCCGCCCGCCTCGCCGCCCGACGGCGCGACGAGCGGCTCGCGTCCCTGCGCCTGCTCGGCGCGACCACCGGCACGATCACCGCGCTCACCGTGCTCGAGGCGGCGGTGACGGCGCTGGCCGGCGCCGTCCTCGGCGTCATGCTCTACGCGGTCCTCGCGCCGCTCGTGGGGCTGCTGCACTTCCGCGGCGAGGCGCTCGGCGCGCAGATGTGGGTGCCCTGGTGGTGGCTGCCGCTCGCCGTGCTCGGCGTGGCGCTGCTGGCCGCGGCGAGCGCCGTCGTCGGCCTGCGCGCCGTCGTCGTGACGCCGCTGGGCGTGCGGACGCGGCAGAAGGCCGGCACCGCGCACTGGGTGCGCGTCGTGATCGCCGTCGGCGTGCTCGTCGTCGGGCTGGGGCTCATGCAGGTGCTGGGCGTGCTCGGCGAGATGGGCGGCATCGTCGCGATCGTCGGCACGCTCGCGGCGATCTTCGGCGGCATGCTGCTCGCCCTCGACGCCCTGGGCCCGTGGTTCGTGCGCGTGCGGGCGCGGCGCCAGGCGCGCAAGGCGCAGACGGTGCCTCGCCTGCTCGCCGCGCGCATGGTGCTCGAGGACCCGAAGGCGGCGTGGCGGCAGGTCAGCGGCGTGGCGATGACCAGCTTCGTCGGCGTCTTCGGCGCCGTCGGGCTCGCCATGGCGGACATGACGTCGACCGAGGGCATGGACCCCGACGAGCGGTGGCTCATGCAGGACGTCTCCACCGGCGTCCTCGTCACCGTGGCGGTGTCGTTCCTCATGGTCGCGTGCTCGGTGGGCATCAACCAGGCCGCCTCGACGCTCGACCGGGCCGCCGTGCACGTCTCGCTCGACCGGCTCGGCGTGCCGCGCGAGGTGATGAGCGAGGCCGCGCGGCGCGCCGTGATGTCGGCCCTGTGGATGGTGGCCGGCGGCTCGGCGCTCTGCGCGGCCGTGCTGCTGTTCCCGCTGGTCGGGATGGCGATCTTCGTCCAGCCCGTCGCGATCGTCACCGCGCTGGCCGTCTTCGCGCTCGGGTTCCTCTCCGTCCGTGGCGCGGCGGCGCTCAGCGCCCGCCTCGTGCCGGGGATCCTCGCCCGGCCCGAGCGCGCGCTCTGACGTCGCGGGTCAGCCGGCGGAGCCGTCGGTCTTCTTCCCGGTCTCCCGCTCCCAGGCGTCGAGCTGCTGGGTGAGCGCCCGCGCCAGTTCGAACACCTGCTGCGGCGGGATGCGTACCCGGGAGACCACCTTGCCCGGCACCACGCGGCCGGTGACCGCCCCGGTGTCGGGGTCGGTCACCGGCTGCGGCGGCTTGGTGGCGGCGACGAAGTCGATGACGAACGACGTCGACGTGTGCCACAGCGACGCGAAGTCCGCCGGGACCCCTCCCTCGAGCTCGGCGGGGACGTCGATCTTGAACTTCACCTCGTTGTTCGCCATGGCCCCCACTGTCGTCCCCCTGCGGCCCGGTCGCCAACAACCCGGCGACGGGCGCGCCGCGGCCGCGCGACGAGCAGCGCCCACACCACCAGCCCCACGACGAGGGCCCAGAAGGCGGACCCCACGCCGAGCACCACGAGGGGGCTGGCCGCCGTGAGGAACGTGGCCGTCGCGGCGACCCGGTGCGACTCGTCGCGGAGGGCGGCCGCCAGGGCGGTGCCGAGGGTGGTGAGCAGCGCGAGGCCGGCGACCGTCTCGAACACCCCGGCCGGGGACGCCGCGACGAGCGCCGTGACCAGCGGCGACAGGACGGAGAGGACGAGGTAGGCCCACCCGGCGCTCTGCGTCGCGACCCAGCGACGCCGGGGGTCGGGGTGCGCCTCGGCCGACGCCGGCAGCGCCGCCGT
Source organism: Isoptericola sp. QY 916 (assembly GCA_026934365.1). Lineage (GTDB taxonomy): Bacteria > Actinomycetota > Actinomycetes > Actinomycetales > Cellulomonadaceae > Isoptericola > Isoptericola nanjingensis. The sequence goes on from JADHZE010000007.1 coordinate 9,410, forward strand.
GATGGCGGCCAGGTTGACCGCGTGGCCGCCGGCGAACGCCCCCACCATCGTTCCGGCCCCGGTGACCAGCAGCGTCTCGCGCCAGGGGACCGCGTAGCCGAAGGAGGCCAGGACGCTGACCCCGGGCACGTTCTGCGACGCCATCGTCACGACGTACAGCGGGAGGGCGATGCCCACGACGGCGGGCAGCGTGAGCTCGGGCGGCGTCAGCACGAGGCCCGGCGGCCGGAGCCCGAGCGTGGCGTCCCCCGCGGCCACCGCCGCCAGGACGAGGACGACGCCGAGCCCGAAGGCGACGGGCGTGGCCCACCGCGGCGCCAGGCGGGCGAGGACGAGCCACACGACGATCACCGGCCCGACGAGCAGCGGCGCGGCCGCGACGGCGACCAGCGGCTCCAGGCACAGCGAGAGGAGCACCCCCGCGAGCATGGCCTGGGCCACGGGCACGGGGATGGCCGCGACGAGCCGGCCGAGCGCGGGCCACGCCGCGGTGAGCCCGATCAGGGCGCCGCACACGACGAACGCCCCGACGACGGCGGGCCACCCGCCGGCGACCCCGCCCGCACCCGCGAGGACGGCGGCGCCGGGCGTCGACCACGCCAGGGTCAGGGGCGCGCGGTGGCGGCGGCTGAGCCAGATCATCCCGAGCCCCTGGACGACGCACAGCACGAGGAGGCCGGACGCCGCCTGCTCCGGTGTGGCACCGACCGCCCGCAGGCCCGTGACGACGACCGCGAACGAGCTGGTGAAGCCGACGAGGGCGGCGACGATCCCGACACCGACCGGCTGCGCGAGCGAACGTTCCACGAACGGAACGGTAGGCCCGGCCCGCCGCGTTCCGCAAACAGAACGCTAGGATGACGCCGTGCGATCCGCCGAGCTCTCCGCGCTCATCGGCGAGCGCCTCACCTCCGCCCGCGCCGTCCGGGGGCTCTCCCTCGGGGCCCTCGCCCGTGCCGCCGGGATCGGCAAGGGCTCGCTGTCGGAGATCGAGGGCGGGTCGCGCAACCCGAACCTCGCCACCCTCTACGCCCTCGCCGGAGCCCTCGACGTCCCGATGTCGTGGCTGCTCGCCGAACGCGCGGGGGCCGAGGTGTCCTCCCCCGGCATCCACACCCGGCTGCTGGCCGCCACGCAGGAGGACGAGGTCACGGTGGAGGTCTTCGCGCTGCGGCTCGACCGCGGTCCGATGCACCGCTCGGAGGCGCACGGCGCCCACGTGACCGAGCACCTGCTGGTCACCCGCGGCCGGGCCGAGGTCGGCCCCCTCGACGCCACCGTCGAGCTCGGCGTCGGCGAGTCCCTGCAGTGGAACGCCGACTCCCGGCACGGGTACCGCGCGCTGGGCGGGGCGTCGGCCGAGGCGGTGCTCACCATGTGGTGGCGGCGCCCCCGTCGCTTCTAGTCATACAGGTTTCAGACTTGTATGCTCACTCGGGTCGCCGGGGACGAGCCCGGGGACGACCCCGGGCCGGCCGCGACGGCGGCCCGCAGACGCGAAGGAGCGCCAATGTCTCACCAGCTGCCCTACCAGCCCGACGCCATCCGGTCCGTGCAGCTCTCGACGCTCACGCTGCCGCTGGCCACCGCCGTCTCCGACGCCAAGGTGTTCACCGGGCGGCAGAAGCCGATGACCGAGGTCGTGTTCCTCGTCGCCGAGATCACCACCGAGCAGGGCCACAAGGGTCTCGGCTTCTCCTACTCCAAGCGCGCGGGCGGGCCGGCCCAGTACGCGCACGCCAAGGAGGTCGCCGACGCGGCGCTCGGCGAGGACCCCAACGACATCGCCAGGCTGTACACGAAGCTGCTGTGGGCGGGAGCGTCCATGGGCCGCTCCGGCGTCGCGACGCAGGCCCTCGCCGCGATCGACATCGCGCTCTACGACCTCAAGGCCAAGCGCGCGGGCCTGCCGCTGGCCAAGCTGCTCGGCGCGCACCGCGACTCGGTGCGCACCTACAACACCTCCGGCGGCTTCCTGCACGCCGGCATCGACGAGGTGAAGGACCGCGCGTCGCTGTCGCTGGCCGAGGGTATCGGCGGCATCAAGATCAAGGTGGGCCTGCCGGACACCCGCGCCGACCTGGCCCGCGTCGAGGCCGTGCGCGAGCACCTCGGCCCGGACGTCCCGCTCATGGTCGACGCGAACCAGCAGTGGGACCGCACCACCGCGCTGCGCATGGGGCGGCGACTCGAGCCGTACGACCTGGTGTGGATCGAGGAGCCGCTGGACGCCTACGACGCCGAGGGCCACGCCGCCCTCGCCGCCGCCCTGGACACGCCGGTGGCGACCGGCGAGATGCTCGCGTCGGTGGCCGAGCACGAGCGCCTCATCGCCGCCCGGGCCTGCGACATCATCCAGCCCGACGCCCCGCGTGTCGGCGGCATCACGCAGTTCCTCCGCCTGCTCACCCTCGCCGACCAGGCCGGGCTGGACCTCGCGCCCCACTTCGCGATGGAGATCCACCTGCACCTGGCGGCCACGTACCCGCGCGAGCCATGGGTGGAGCACTTCGACTGGCTCGACCCGCTGTTCGAGGAGCGCCTGGAGACGAAGGACGGCCGGATGCTCGTGCCCGACCGCCCGGGGCTCGGCGTGACGCTCACCGAGCAGGCGCGGGCGTGGACCACGGACAGCGTGCTGGTCGGGTCGCGGTGAGGCCCGGTCAGGACGCGCCGGCCGGGGTGCGCCGGATGATGGAAGCATGAGCCCATGCCCCCGACCCTGAGCGGCGCGCTCGTCGCCGCGCTGCGGGCGCGGATCGTCGACGGTGACATCGCCCCCGGCGAGAAGCTGCCCAGCGAGACCGCGCTCGCCGTCGAGCACCAGGTCAGCCGCACCGTCGTGCGCGAGGCGATCGCCCGCCTCAACCTCGAGGGGCTGGTCCACACCCGGCGCGGCAGCGGCAGCTACGCGCTCGCGCCGCCCGCCGGGGACGGCGACGACGTGCCCGTCGCGCGCTCGCTCGAGGACCGGCTCGGCCTGATCGACTTCCGGTTGGGCGTCGAGACGCAGGCGGCCGCCCTCGCCGCGGAGCGCCGCTCGGACGCCCACCTCGACGCGCTCGCCGCCCGCCTGCGCGACCTCGACGGCACCCCGGGGCACCCGGCGACGGCGATGCAGCACGACTTCGCGTTCCACCGGCTCGTCGCGGAGGCGGCGCAGAACCGGTACCTCCTGGACGCCCTGGACCGCCTCGGCCCGCAGATGATCGCGATGCCGCGCGGGCGCCTGGGCTCCTCCGCCGCGCCGTCCGCGGGCACGGGGGACGGCACGACAGGGCGGTTCGCGACCGTCACGCAGGAGCACCGCGCGATCCTCGACGCCCTGGCCGCCCGGGACCCGCTCGCCGCCGCGGCCGCGATGCGCGTGCACCTGGCCGGCTCCCGGCGCCGGCTGCTGGCGGAGTCGGGCGGCCGCTGACCGCGGGCTCAGCCCGCCCGCGTGCCGCCCAGCGGCAGGGCGAGGATCGTCAGGTCCAGCCACCGACCGAACTTGGTGCCGACCTCGGGCAGCCGCCCGACGGGGGCGAACCCGAGCGACTCGTGCAACCGGACGGACGCGGCGTTCCCGGCCTCGATGTCGGCGAGCATGACGTGGTGCCCGGCGGCGCGGGCACGGGCGACGAGCTCGACCAGCAGCGCCCGGCCCAGCCCCCGGCCCTGGTATCCCTCGGCCACGTAGACCGAGTCCTCGACCGTGTGGCGGTAGCCGACCTTGGCGCGCCACTGCGCGTAGGTGGCGTACCCGGCGACGGTGCCGTCGTCGTCGGCCACGAGGATCGGGTTGCCGGCCGCCGTCTGGGCGCCGAACCACTCCTCCCGCTCGCCGCGCGGCACCTCGTCGTCCGTCCAGATCGCGGTCGACGTGCGGATGGCCGCGTTGTGGATCTCCAGGAGGGCATCGAGGTCGGAGTGGACGGCGTCGCGGAGGATCATGCGCATATAGTAGCGATCGTGTTCACTATCGTATTCGCGGGCCGCACGTGACGGACGACCTCGGCGCCGCCCTCGCCCACGCCCTGCAGGCTGCCCGGGCCGACCGCGGGCTGAGCGTCGCCGCGCTCGCCGAGGCGTCGGGCGTCTCGCGCGCGATGATCTCCCGCATCGAGCGCGAGGACGCCCAGCCCACCGCCGCGCTCCTCGGGCGGCTCGCCGCCGCGCTCGGCATGACGCTTTCCGAGCTGGTGGCCCGCGCCGAGGGCGACACGAGGCGGCTGGCCCGGCGGGCGGAGCAGCCGACGTGGACCGATGCGGGGACGGGGTACGTCCGGCGCGCGGTGTCCCCGCCGGCGAGCGCCGCGCTGGAGCTCGTGGAGGTCGAGCTCCCGCCCGGCGCCGAGGTGACCTACCCCGCCGAGTCGTACCGGTTCGTCGACCAGCAGATCTGGGTGCTCGACGGCGCGCTGCGGTTCGTCGAGGGAGAGCAGGTGCACGACCTCGGCCCCGGCGACTGCCTCCAGCTCGGCGCCCCGGCCGACTGCACCTTCGTCAACGCGACGCGGTCGTCGTGCCGCTACCTCGTCGTCCTCGACAAGCTGGCGGCCCCGCGCCCGCGGTGAGCACGGCTACGACGACGGCTTGACCGCCAGCACGGGGTGCTCGGCCTGCAGCAGGATGCGCTGCGCGACGGAGCCCATGATGAACTTCCCCACCGGGCTGCGGCGGCGCAGCCCGATGACGATGAGGGTCGCGTCGTGCCGCTCGGCGAGCTCGAGGATCTCGTCGCTGAAGTCGTCGCGGTGCGTGCCGCGCACGACCCGGGCGGCGACGCCGGCGTCGGACGCCGCGGCGAGCACCCGGTCGAGGTCGTCGTCCGTCGCGACCGTCGTCTCGACGAGCGACCCCTCGCGCGCGGAGTTCACGACGAGCAGGTCCTCGCCCCGGAGCCGGGCCTCGGTGATGGCCGCCGTGGCGGCGGCCTCCCCCACCGGGGTGGGGACGTATCCCACGACGATGCTCATACGGACGCTTCCTCTCGGTCGGGGGTCGGCGCCTGCGCGGGCCGACGGCGACGGGCGGACTGCACGAGGGGCCAGACCGCGACGACGACGAACAGGGCGAGCAGCACGGCGGAGATGGGGCGGGTGACGAACCCGGTGGGGTCGCCGCCGAACAGCAGCAGCGAGCGCCGCACGCTCTCCTCCAGCAGAGACCCGAGCACGAAGGCCAGCACCAGCGGGCCGGGCTCGAAGCCGAACTTCTTCATGAGGTAGCCGACGGCGCCGAAGACGACGACGAGCAGCACGTCGAAGACGGAGTTGTTGATCGTGTACGCGCCGATCATCGTGATGAGCGCGGTGATCGGGGCGAGGATCGCGGCCCGCACCCGCAGGATGCGCACGAAGACGCCCACCAGCGGGATCGACATGATCAGCAGCAGGATGTTGCCGACGTACATCGAGTTGACGACGCCCCAGAACAGCTCGGGGTGCTGGTCGACGAGCTGCGGGCCGGGCGTGATGCCCTGGATGAGCAGCGCGCCGAACATCAGCGCCATCGTCGCGTTGGCCGGGATGCCGAGGGTGAGCAGCGGGATGAACGAGCTGGTGGCGGCGGCGTTGTTCGCCGTCTCGGGGCCCGCGACGCCCTCGATGGCGCCCTTGCCGAAGCGCGACGGGTCCTTGGCCCGCTTCTTCTCGGCCGCGTAGGCCGCCATCGACGCGATGGTCGCGCCGCCGCCCGGCAGGATGCCGAGGAAGAAGCCGAGCACGGACCCGCGCGTCACGGCGCCGGACGACTCGCGCAGGTCGGACCGCGACGGCCACACGTTCGTCACCTTGCCCGGGGCGTGCACGGCCCGGTGCCGCTCCTCGAGGTTGTAGAGGATCTCCCCGAGCCCGAAGAGGCCCATCGCGACGGGCACGAAGTCGATCCCGTCGGCGAGGTCGAGGCTGCCGAACGTGAACCGCTCCGTGCCGGTGAAGGCGTCGCGGCCCACGGTGGCGAGCAGCAGGCCGAGCGCGGCGGCCACCAGGGCCTTGACCCGCGCGCCGGACGCGATGGTCGAGACGAGCAGGATGCCGAGCAGCGCAAGGGCGGCGTACTCCGGCGGGCCGAAGTCGAGGGCGAAGCTCGCGACGACCGGCGCCAGGAACGTGAGCCCCACGATGGCGACGGTGCCGCCGACGAACGACCCGATGGCCGCGATGCCGAGCGCCGTGCCGGCCTTGCCCTGCCGGGCCAGCGCGTGCCCGTCGAGCACTGTGACCACGGAGCTCGCCTCGCCGGGCAGCCGCAGCAGCACCGACGTGATGGTGCCGCCGTACTGGGCGCCGTAGAAGATGCCGGCGAGCATGATGATCGCCGTCACCGGCTCGATCCCGTAGGTGAGCGGCAGCAGGATCGCGATCGTCGCCGCCGGGCCGAGGCCCGGCAGCACCCCGATCAGCATCCCGATGAGCACCCCGACCAGGCAGTAGAGCAGGTTGGTGGGCTCCAGCACGACCTCGAACCCGGCCATGACGTTCTGCAGGTTGTCCACGAGACGTCTCCTTCAGAGGGTCGGAACGGGCGGGTCAGAACAGGTGCGGCACGTTGGTGCCGAGCGCGGCCACGAACACGAGGTACAGCGCGACGACCGCGCCCAGCGAGCACACGACCGACGTGCGCCACGACTCCCCGCCGAGGAACCGCATCCACACGAGGCTGAGCAGCAGGGACGGGATCTCGAAGCCGATCACGGGCAGCAGGGCCACGAGGCCGAGCAGCGTCGCGAGCCCGACCAGCGGCATCCACGAGTGGCGCGTGAACCGCTCGCCGTCCCCGCCGGCCCGGCCCACGACGAGCTGTGCCAGCGAGAGGACGACGAGCCCCACGCTCACCACGAGCGGCCACATGCCCGAGCCGGGCTGCGCGGGCGTGCCCACGCCGAGGGCGAGGGAGACCACGACACCGCCGACGCCGAGCGCGAGGGTGACGAGGCCGGCGCCGAGGTTGGCGAGCGGCCCGGCGGGGGGCGGCCCGTCGTCGTGCGCCTCGGGCTCGACCGCCGGCTCGACGGTGGGCTCGACGGCGGGCTCGGGGTCCGGCGGGTGCGGGGCGGTCGTCATCGGTCTCCTCCGGCGGGGTCGTCGCTCACTCGGCGAGCGAGATGTCGTACTCCGCGGTCAGGTCCTGGTACTTCTCCGCGAGCGCCGTCCACTCCTCGACGACCTCCTCGCCGCTGATCTCGTGCGGCGTGAGCAGGTTGTTCTCGTTGAACGACGTGTACGCGTCCTCGGCCACGGCGGCGTCGACGGACTCCACGAGCCGCGCCTTGACGTCCTCCGGCAGCCCCTTCGGCGCGGCCAGCGCCCGGTACTGCGAGACGGGCACGTCGTAGCCCTCCTCGACGGCGGTGGGCACGTCGGGCAGGAACTGGTTGCGCTCGGCGGAGAACGCGAGCAGCGGCACCACGTTCCCGGCGTCGATCTGCGGCTTGGCCTCGCCGAGCTGGATGGTCGCGACCTGCACCTGGTCGCCGACGACGGCGGTCAGGGCGGGCGAGCCGGAGTCGAACGGCACGCTCGTCCCCTCGATCCCGGCCTGGGCGAAGAGCACCGCCTGGGCGAGCTGCGAGCCGGTGCCGACGCCCGTCGTGCCGTAGGTGACCTCGCCGGACGCCGCCCGGAGGTCGTCGAGGTCCTCGAAGCCTGACTTCTTGCTCGCGACCAGCACGTAGTCGTCCTGGGAGAGGCCCTTGAGGACGTCGACGTCGTCGAGCGAGACGGCCTCGTCCTCGGAGACCGCGAGCGGCGTGATCGTGATGAGCGAGGCGTTGAGCAGCACGAGGTTCGAGCCGTCGGCGGGCTTGCCCGCCACCTCCTGCGTGGCGACGGCGCCGTTCGCGCCGGCCCGGTTCACGACGGGCACCGAGACGCCGAGGTCGCCGGACATGCCGTCCGCGAGGGCCCGGGCGATGAGGTCGGTCGAGCCGCCGGCGTCCTGCCCGACGGTGAGGGTCACGGGGCCGGAGGGGAACTCCGACGACGCCTCGGTGCCGCCCGTCCCCCCGGCGACGTTGCCGCCGCAGGCGGCGAGGGTGAGCGCGGCGACGGCGGCGGTGGCACCGGCGACGGCACGGCGGTGGGCAAGTCTCATCACGGCTCTCCTCGTTGAGATCTCGATCGAGCGGCGCGAGCGTCGGCGCCGCGGCAAGTCCGGTCGGGCGACGACTCTAGGGAGCCATACGATGCCTGTCTAAGCCTCAATCTGCATGGCTTGATCCAACGAGGGCATCAATCACCACACCCCTGACGGGCGAGGAGCGCACCGGGATGACCACCGCCTACACGCTCGACCAGGTCCGCTGTTTCGTGGCCGTGGCGGAGGAGCTGCACTTCGGCCGCGCCGCCGAGCGCCTGAGCATGACGCAGCCCCCGCTGAGCCGGCAGGTGCAGAAGCTCGAGCACGCCGTCGGCGTGGCCCTGCTGGAGCGGGACAACCGGCACGTGGAGCTCACCACCGCCGGCGCGGTCTTCCTCTCCGAGGCGCGCCGGCTGCTCACGTCGGCCGACGCCGCGCCCGCCCTCGCCCGCCGGATCGCCGCGGGCCGCGCCGGCGTGCTGCGGCTCGGGTTCACCGCGGCGACGGGGTTCAGCCTGCTCGGCACCCTGGTGCAGGAGATCGCCGAGGTCATGCCCGACGTCGACCTCGACCTCCAGGAGCTCGTGACGGTGGAGCAGCTCGAGGCCATCCGGCGCGGGGAGCTCGACCTCGCGCTGGGCCGCCCGCCCTTCGACGACCCGCGGCTCGACTCGCACCTGCTCCTGTCGGAGGACCTCGTGCTGGTGGTGCCCGAGGGGCACCCCCTCGCGACCCTGCGGCGGCCCGTGCGGACGGCCGACCTGCGCGACGTCCCGCTCATCGGCCACCACCCCACCAAGGCGCGGTACTTCTACGACATGGTCGTGCGGTACGTGGACGTGGAGCACGCGAACGTCGTGCACGTGGTGAGCCAGATCCTCACCATGTGCTCGTTGGTCGGGGCCGGGCGCGGCGTCGCGTTCGTGCCCGAGTCGGCCCGGCTGCTCGGCCTGCCGGGAGTGCGCTTCTGCGACCTGGCCGACGTGCCGCACGCCGTCGTCGAGCTGCACGCGCTGTGGGACCGGAGCTCCAAGAACCCCGCCCTGCACGAGTTCCTGCGCCACCTGCGGGCGGCGCACGACTGATCCCCGCCCGCGAGCGCCCCAGGCGATACCCGCACGGCATGAACCGATGCCATTCCGGGCTTGGACAGGCATCGTGAACCCTTCTTAGGTTGTCCGACGAACTGTCACCGCCGACGTCTGTCACCAGGAGGGGCCATCGTGGCCACGTACTCACCCTCGGAGCTCGCCGCCACCCTCAAGGAGGGCCTGCTGTCGTTCCCCGTCACCCCGTTCGCCGCGGACGGCGAGGTCGACGCGGCCCGGTACGCCGAGCACATCGCGTGGCAGACGAGCTTCGGGATCGGCGGGCTCTTCGCCGCCGGCGGCACGGGCGAGGGCTTCAGCCTCACGCCGGCCGAGACCGCGCGCGTCGTGGAGCTCGCCGTCGAGGCGGCCGACGGCGCGACGCCGGTGCTCGGCAGCGCCGCCGGCAACACGGCCCAGGCCGTCGAGAACGCGCGGGCGGCCGAGGAGGCAGGCGCCGAGGGCGTCCTGCTGCTGCCCCCGTACCTCACCGACTGCGACCAGGACGGCCTGCTCGAGCACGCCTCCGCGGTGTGCGCCGCGACGAGCGTCGGCGTCATCGTCTACAACCGCGCCAACGCCGTGTACTCCGCGCAGACCGTCGCCCGGCTCGCCGACCGGCACCCGAACTTCATCGGCTTCAAGGACGCCCTCGGCGACATCGAGCAGCTCACGCGCGTGGTCGCCACCAACGGCGACCGCCTCTTCTACCTCGGCGGCCTGCCCACCGCGGAGACGTTCGCGCTGCCGCTGCTGCAGCTCGGCATGAGCACCTACTCCTCGGCGATGTACAACTTCGTGCCCGAGTTCGCGCTCGAGTTCTACCGCGACGTGCGGAACCTCGACCGCGCCGCCGTCACCGAGAAGCTCACGCGCTTCGTGCTGCCCTACCTCGACATCCGCGACCGGGCCAAGGGGTACGGCGTCTCGATCGTCAAGGGCGGCCTGCGGGCCGTCGGGCGCGACCTCGGCAGCGTCCGTCCCCCGCTGCAGGACCTCACCGAGCGCGACGTCGACGACCTGCGCGCCCTCGTCGACGCCGCCGGCGTCCGCCCGGCCGACGTCGCCCTCGCCCGCTGACCGCCGACGCCCGCCACCCGCGCACCCCTGGAGGGACCCCATGACCGTCACCGCCGTCCTCGCCGGGCACTCGATCGTCGCCGGGGAGCCGCTGGTCGGCGCCGCCGGCACGGCCGTCGCCCACGACCCCGCCACCGACGAGGCGCTGGAGCCCGCCTACTCGCTCCTCTCCGGCGACCAGCTCGCGCACGCCACGGCCGCCGCGGAGGAGGCCGTCGCGTCCTTCTCCGCGCTCGCCCCCGAGCCGCACGCCCGCTTCCTCGACCGCGTCGCCGAGAACCTGGAGGCCGCCGGCCCTGCGATCGTCGCGCGGGCGATGCGGGAGACCGGCCTGCCCGAGGCCCGGCTGACGGGCGAGCTCGCCCGCACCACGGGGCAGCTGCGCCTGTTCGCCGCCGTCGTGCGCCAGGGCGACCACCGCGGCGTCCGCGTCGACCCGGCCCGGCCGGACCGCACGCCCCTGCCGCGGGCCGACATCCGCCAGCGCCAGGTCCCCGTGGGCCCGGTCGCCGTGTTCGGCGCCAGCAACTTCCCGCTCGCGTTCTCCGTCGCCGGCGGGGACACGGCCTCGGCGCTGGCCGCGGGCTGCCCGGTGATCGTCAAGGCGCACGGCGCGCACCCGGGCACCGGCGAGCTGGTAGGCCGCGCCGTCGCCGACGCCGTCGCCGCCGAGGGGCTGCACCCCGGCGTCTTCTCCCTGGTCTACGGCCCGGGCGCGCAGGTGGGCCGGGCGCTCGTGAGCGACCCCGTGGTCCGGGCCGTCGGGTTCACCGGCTCCCGCTCCGGCGGTCTCGCGCTCGTCGCCGCGGCCGCCTCCCGCCCCGTGCCGATCCCCGTCTACGCCGAGATGAGCTCGGTCAACCCCGTGATCGTGCTGCCTGGCGCGCTCGACCCGGACGGAGGCGCCGACGTCGACGCCCTCGCCGCGGCGTACCTGGCGTCGGTGACCGGGTCGTCCGGCCAGCTCTGCACGGCACCCGGCATCGTCCTCGTGCCGCGCTCCGCGCACGGCGACGCGTTCGTCGACGCCGTCCGCCGGGCCGCCGAGGCCGCCGCCGGGCAGACCATGCTCACCGCCGGCATCGCGCGGGCGTGGCAGGACGGCGTGGACGCCCTCGCCGCGCAGGACGGCGTCGCCGTCGCCGGTACCGGCGCCCCGGGCGCCACGCGCAACGCGCCCGCGCCGTCCGTCTTCGTCGCCGACGTCGCCACCTTCCTCGCCAACCCGGTGCTGGAGGACGAGATCTTCGGCGCCGCGTCCCTGGTCGTCCGGTACGGCGACGACGACGAGCTGCTCGCCGCCGTCGGCCGCCTGGAGGGGCAGCTCACCGCGACCCTGCACCTCACCGAGGCCGACCGCGCCACCGCCGTCCGACTGCTGCCCGCGCTGGAGCGCACGGCCGGGCGGATCCTCGCGAACGGCTGGCCCACGGGCGTCGAGGTGGGCCATGCGATGGTGCACGGCGGCCCCTTCCCCGCGACCTCGGACGGGCGCACGACATCCGTCGGGACGCTGGCGATCGAGCGGTTCCTGCGGCCCGTCGCCTACCAGAACCTGCCGGAGTTCCTGCTGCCGGAGCCCGTACGGCCTGGCAACCCGTGGCGCCTGACGCGCCGCGTCGACGGCGTGCTCCGGCCCGCCGCCGGTGCGGAGGAGGTCCGATGAGCGCCCCGACCGTCGCCCGCGTGCAGGTCGTGCCCGTCGCGGGGCACGACTCCATGCTGCTCAACCTGTCCGGCGCGCACGCGCCGTTCTTCACCCGCAACGTCGTGGTCGTCGAGGACTCCGAGGGCCGGACCGGGCTGGGCGAGGTGCCGGGCGGCGAGAAGATCCGCGCGACGGTCGAGGAGGCCGCGGCCCTCGTCGTCGGCCGGCCGGTCGCACGGTTCCGGTCCGTGCTGCGTGGCGTCTCGGCCAGGTTCGCCGGCCGGGACGCGGGCGGGCGCGGGAACCAGACCTTCGACCTGCGCACCACCGTGCACGCCGTCACCGGGCTGGAGTCCGCCCTGCTCGACCTGCACGGGCAGGCCCTCGGCGTCCCGGTGGCCGAGCTGCTCGGCGAGGGGCAGCAGCGCGACGCCGTCCCGATGCTCGGCTACCTGTTCTACGTGGGCGACCCGGACGCCACCGACCTGCCCTACCTGCGCGAGCCCGACGGGCCCGACGCCTGGTCCCGGCTGCGCCGCGAGGCCGCCACGACGCCCGACGCCGTCGTGCGGCTCGCCGAGGCCGCGCGGGGGCGCTACGGCTTCCGCGACTTCAAGCTCAAGGGCGGCGTGCAGGCCGGCGACGCGGAGGTCGACGCCGTCGTCGCGCTCAAGGAGCGGTTCCCCGACGCCCGGATCACGCTCGACCCGAACGGCGGCTGGCTGCTGGACGACGCCGTCCGGCTCGGGCGCCGGATGCGGGGCGTCGTCGCGTACGCCGAGGACCCGTGCGGCGCCGAGGGCCGGTTCTCCGGCCGCGAGGTGATGGCCGAGTTCCGGCGCGCCACCGGGCTGTCGACGGCGACCAACATGATCGCCACCGACTGGCGCGAGCTGGGGCACGCGATCCGGTCCGACGCCGTCGACATCCCGCTCGCCGACCCGCACTTCTGGACCATGGCCGGGTCCGTCCGCGTCGCGCAGCTGTGCCACGAGCTCGGCCTCACGTGGGGCTCGCACTCCAACAACCACTTCGACGTCTCGCTGGCCATGTTCACGCACGTGGGCGCCGCGGCGCCCGGCGAGATCACCGCGCTCGACACCCACTGGATCTGGCAGGACGGCCAGGGCCTCACCACCGACCCGCTGCGCATCGTCGACGGCGAGATCCGGGTGCCGACCACCCCCGGGCTCGGCGTCGAGCTCGACCCCGACCGCCTGGCCGAGGCGCACGAGCTGTACCGCGAGCACCGGCTGGGCTCGCGGGACGACGCCGTCGCGATGCAGTACCTCGTGCCGGGCTGGGAGTTCGACCCGAAGCGGCCCTGCCTCGTGCGGTAGGGGTCTCGCCCTGCTCGTTCCGGTGGGGTATCAGACGGCCGTCGCGCGCGTCGTTCCAAGCAGGGGCCGGTGCGCCCGGCCCGACGCACCACCGAGGAGCCCTCCGATGTCCGCGATCGACGCATCCGCCACCGCCGCGACGACGGCCGCCCCGGCGTCGTCGGCCCCCGTCCCGGCGCCCGTCCCCACGTCCGCGCCGCCCGCCGCCCGTGGTCTCGGGCGGGACCGGGCACGCCACGGTGTCGCCCCGGCTGCGCACCTACGCGTACGTCGTCGCGCTCGTCGTCGGCGCGCTCGCCACCGCCGCGTCCACCATCACCGCCGCCGTGGCGCCGGACGCCGCGCAGACCGTCACCGCCGTCGGCGGCGCCGTCGCCGGCCTGTTCGCCACCCTCTCCGGCGGCCTCGGCACGGCCTACCGTCCGACGTCGTCGCACGGGACGCCCTGACCCTGGCACGGCCGCGCCCCGCGGCACGACATCTGCGTCGCGCCGCCGGTTGCGTCGATCCCCTCGCGCGGGTCCGCGGTCAGCGGTCCTCGCACTCGGGACACTGGGCGGAGAGCTCCTCCACCACGTCCTCGTGCCCCCTGCACGGGAGGTGCCACCCGGTGTTGGCGATGATCGTGTGGCTGGCGGCGCTGCTGGAGCCGGGCTCCGCATGCACCACCGCCACCGCGATCCCCTGACCGCACACCAGGCACCTGGTCGACGCCACGAATTTCACCGTGGCCATGCTCCTACCGTCGCTCCGGGCCGCGATGCCCGCACCCTGGCCAGGTTCGACCGTGACTCAGCGAGTCTCGATTCATGGCGGGGGATCGGGACCGCATCAGGAGGGATCGGACGACGCCGCAGGACAGGGGGCGGGACGACCTGGCCGACCCGGTGCTCGCACCTTCACGACCGAGCGGGGCCTCCACCTCGGCGTCCTCGACGGGAGGAACAGCGGCACGACGAGCGCCGCCATCCCGCGCGTGACGGGACGACGAAGGCCCGGAACCGCGAGGTTCCGGGCCTTCGTGACCTGAGCCGCCTATCAGAATCGAACTGATGACCTATTCATTACGAGTGAATCGCTCTACCGACTGAGCTAAGGCGGCGTGCCGTGCGCCGGTGCGGAACCGGATCAACGAGCGCGCCTACAGTACCTGACGCCCGGGCCCGGCTCCAAAACGGCCGGCCGGTTCCGCGCGACAGCACGCGCTGACCTCCGCATACTCGTGCCCATGCAGCCCACGACGTCGCAGAGCACCGTCATCACCACAGGCCGAGGGTGGTGGTGGAAGACCCTCGTCCTCGGCATCCTGCTGTGGGCCGTCACCGCCGCCGTGACGTTCAGCACGCAGAACTCGAACCTCATCCCGACGGTGATCCTGCTCGGCAGCTTCCTCGTCCCGTTCAGCGTGGTGCTGTTCGTCGTCGAGAAGGCCCACGGCTCGATCGACATCATGCTGCTGCTGGGCGCGTTCTTCTTCGGCGGCATCTTCGGCGTGCTGGGCGCGTCGATCCTGGAGTCGCACCTGTCGCCCTCGGTGTGGATCTACGTGGGCGTGGGCGCGATCGAGGAGGCCGTGAAGATCGCGGTGTTCCTGGTGGTCGGCGCCCGGGTGGCGCACAAGACCGGGCTCACGGGAGCGCTGCTCGGCGCGACGGTCGGCGCCGGGTTCGCGGCCTTCGAGTCCGCGGGCTACGCCTTCAACGCGAGCCTCACCCGCCTGGGCCAGATCGACCTGAACTCCCTGCTGCAGACGGAGGCGGTCCGCGGCCTGCTGACGCCGGTGGGCCACGTCCTCTGGACGGCGATCCTGGGCGCGGCGATCTTCGGCGCGGCGTCGGCCGCCGGCAGGTACCGGTTCACCGGCGGCGTGCTGCTCGCCTACCTCACCGTGGTCGCGCTGCACGCCCTGTGGGACTCGATGGGCTTCATCTCCGCGTACCTCGCGATCAAGGTCACCGGCGGGGTGCACTACGAGCTCGCGTACGGCCAGCTGCTGCCCGCCGCGGCCGACAACGCCTCCACCTGGTCGACCGTGTTCTACGTGGTCGGGCTGGTCGTCATCTCCGCGCTGGGCGTGCTGGCCCTGCGGCACTGGTCGCGCACGGGCGCTCAGCAGGTCGCGCCGTCGGCCGGCACCTCGCCGTCCACGAGGTAGGACTCGACGGCGTCGGCCACGCACGTCCGGGACGGCTGGTACGCCGTGTGCCCCTCGCCCTCGTAGGTGAGCAGCACCCCGGAGTCGAGGGTGCTCGCCAGGCCCTCGGCCCAGACGTACGGGGTGGCAGGGTCGTTGGTGGTGCCGACGACGAGGATCGGCGCGGCACCCTTCGCGTGCAGGTCGAACTCCTGCTTCACCTGCGGGTACTCCGCGCCGGCGCAGGTCAGCCCGCCGTAGCCGAAGAACGAGCCCATCGTCGGCGCGTCCTTCTCGATGGCGGCGGCGTCCGCCCGCATCTGCTCGACGTCCGTGGTGGCCCGGTCGTCGAGGCAGCTCACGGCGCGCATCGCCTCCTCCGAGTTGGTGGCGTAGCTCCCGTCCGCGTTCCGGTCGAAGTACTGGTCGGAGAGGTAGAGCAGCGCGTTGCCCGTGCCCTGGTTGATCGCCTCGTCCAGGGCCTGGGTGAGCGCGGGCCAGCTGCCCTGGTTGTAGAGGGTGACGGCGATGCCGTAGAACGCGAGGCTCTGCGTGACCGTGCGGCCGGAGCTCGACGTCTCGTACGGCCGCTCGTAGGCATGGTCCAGCACCTGCCGGATCTGCCGCATGCCGTCGTCCACCGCACCGGTGAGCGGACAGCTCGCGCCCGCCTGGCAGTCCTGCACGTACGCCCGCAGGGCGTTCTCGAAGCCGACGGCCTGCCCGTGGGAGATCTCCTCCGAGCTGAGCGTGGTGTCGATCGCGCCGTCGAGCACGAGGCGGCCGGCGCGGTCCGGGAAGAGCCCTGCGTACGTCGCGCCGAGCTGGGTGCCGTAGGAGAACCCGAGGTAGTTCAGGGCGTCGTCGCCGAGCACCGCGCGCAGCATGTCCATGTCGCGCGCTGCGCTCTGCGTGTCCACGTGGCCGAGCACCTCGCCCGAGTTCTCGGCGCACGCGGCGTTCCACGCCTCGTACTCCTCCTGCATCGCCTGCAGCCCGGCGTCGGTGCTGCGGTCGAAGTCCTTGGCCAACGACTCGCCCTTGCGGGCGTCGTCGAAGCACGCCACGGGCGTGGAGCGCTGCACGCCGCGCGGGTCGAAGCCGACGATGTCGAACGCGTCCTGCAGCCGCTTGCCGAAGATCGACCCGTCGGACTGGGCGTCGCTCTGCACGAAGTCGACGCCCGACGCGCCCGGCCCGCCGGGGTTCACCAGGAGCGAGCCCTCCGGGTCCTTGCCGTCCGCCGGGTTGCGCACCAGGGACAGCTCGATGCTGCCCGCGTCCGCGTCCTGCCAGGAGAGCGGAGCCGACGCCGTCGCGCACTGCAGGCCGTCCTCGCAGTCCTCCCACTCGAGCGCCTGCCCGTAGTACTGCTCGAACCCGTCCGGCGCCTGCGACGCCGCCGGGCCGGAGGCCGAGCCCACCGGCGACTGCTCCTTGGCGGGCGCCGTGCACCCGGCGAGCAGCACCGCCCCGGCGACGACGACGGACAGGCCACGCACGGCGGAACGAAGACGCCTCGTGCGGCGGAGGCTCGGGCGGGGGGTGGTGCGGCGGGCGGTCGGGCGGCGCTCGTCGGAGATCACTCGCCCAACCTACCGTCGCCGCAGACCCTGCCCCGACGCGCTCAGCCCGCGGCCGGGACCCAGGCCACCGGGCCCGCGGTGGCGTCCTTCGCACGCGGCGACACCTCGACCTCGCCCAGGTCGCCGAGGCGCACGGTCACGGGCGTCCCCGCGTCGGCGTCCGGCGGGACGGCGACGGCGCTCGTCGTCGGGGCGTAGTCCATCGTGCACGGGCCCGGCTCCGGCTCGACCATGCCGACGACGACCGCCTCGTGCGCGTCGTCCCAGCCGGCCTCGGCCTCGGCCAGGCGCGGGCACGTGCTCGACCCGTACGTCACGACCAGCAGCACGCCGGGCGTGGGCGACCAGGCGACGCCGGCGGGGCTGTCGAACGTCCCCTCCGCGCCCTCGGGCAGGCCGCGCGCGTGCTCCCCGGGCGCCGGCGCGGCCGCGCCGTCGGACGGTGCCGGGCTGACGGACGGGCTGGGCGACGGGCTCGACGACGGCGACGCCGGGGCGGGCGACCCGGACGTCGGCCCGCTTCCCGGCGAACCACCGGACGCGCAGGCCGCCACGAGCACGGCGAGAGCGGCCGCGGCGCCCGCCAGCATCGGGCCGCGGAGAGCGCGGAGGGGGCGAGCCGTCACGGGGCGACCGTCTCGCGGACGTCCGTGAAACGCAACCGCTCCGGCGTCTCCTGCGGGGCCGCCTTGCGCAGGAAGTCCCGCCGCTTGGCCGCGAAGCCGCGCCGGTCGTCGAAGATGTCCCGCGCCATCTCGGCGAGCTCGATGGTCCGGTAGTACGACAGCGGGCGACGGGGTGCACGCACCTGGGCGGCCGCGGCGGCCTCCGCGCGGCCCTCCGGCGTCGCCAGCGCGGCGGCGCGATCGGCCAGCCACCCGGCGAACCGCGCCGGGTCGCGCGGGCCCACGGCGTCCACCAGGCCGGTCCGCGCCGCCTCCGCGACCGACACCGGCAGCTTGTCGCTGAGCAGCCGGTCGGCGTCGACCTCGCCGAGCCGGGACGCGACGGTCCACGTGTGCAGCTCGGAGCCGAAGATCCCCATGTCGTAGTAGGGGTTGAGCACCACGCCGTCGCGCGCGACGACGACGTCCGCGCACAGGCCCGCCATCACGCCGCCGGCCCCGGCGTTCGCGGTGAACGCGGCCACGGTGAGCTGGTCGGCCGAGGCGATCGCCTCGCACAGGTCGTCGATGGCGCGGATGTTGGCCCACGCCTCCGCGGCCGGGTCGGCGGCCGCCTCGATCGCGCCCAGGTGGATGCCGTTGGAGAACGCGTGCTCGGTGCCGCGCACCACCAGCACCCGGGTGTCCTCCGTGAGCGCCTTCTCCACGGCCGTGGTCAGCCGGCGGCACTGGGCGGTGTGCATGGCGCCGCTGTACGACCGGATCGTGAGGTAGCCGACGTCGCCGTCGCGCTCGTACACGGACTCCGCGAGGGCGGCCGGCGCCGGGCGGAAGGGCACCCCGGCGACGTCGAGCACCCACGACGCGGGCAGCTTGGTGCCGCGCTTCTCGGCCAGGGTCGCGGCGTACCCGACCCACAGCGTGCCGTCACCGGTGGCGATCGCCACGGCGTCCTCGTCGCGCCCCACCACCGTGCCGGGGGCGGCCAGCGGGTCCACCGGCTCGGGGACGGCCACGGCGTCGAACAGGCAGAAGCGCGCGCCCCGCAGCGTCGCGGGGGCGCCGGGCGCGCCGTCGGCCGCGGCGATCGTGCGCGCCAGCTCGGCGGCGGGGCGGGACAGGTCGAGCTCGAACGCGGCCCGGCGCAGCAGCGGCAGCTCGCCGGTGCCCGGCACCTCCCGCTCGAGGCGGTCGGCGGGCGTCGGCTCCTCCCCCGCCGCGACCTTGCGCAGCACCTCCTCGACGCACGCGAGCGCGGCGTCCGCCACGAGCCCGTTGTACAGGGCGCTCTTGGCGATCGGCGCCTGCTGACCCGTGGGCAGCGCGAACGTCGACGTCGCCCACACGGGGCCGGCGTCCATCTCCTCCACCGTGGACAGGGCGGTCACGCCCCAGCGGTCGCGGCCGTCGAGGATCGCGTGGTCCAGGGAGGAGGGGCCGCGGTCCCCCACGGGGCCCGGGTGCACGACGACCGTGGTCCACCGCCGCCACACGTCCTCGGGCACGCGGTGCTTGAGGAAGGGCGCGAGGACCAGGTCCGGGCCGATCTCCTCGACCCGCGCCGTCAGCTCCTCCGGCGAGCCGAACGCCGGCGCCAGCTCGACGCCCACGTCGTGGCCCCGGTCCGCCAGGTGCCCCCACACGCGCTGCGTGAGCCCGTTGAACGCCGAGACGAGCAGCAGGATCCTCATGCCAACCCCCAGTCTGGTCGCGGGGCCACCATGGCCCCCGCCGCGGAACACCTCACCGCATGAAGGGGTGATGAGGCAACTGTCGCCGCAGGGACACGCGCGGGGTGGTCAGCCCTGGGGGCGGAGCGCGACGGCCATCGCCTCGAGCGCCAGGAGCGGCGCCACGTTGCCCTCGAGCCGCTCGCGGGCGACGCCGATCGCGTCCATCCGGCGGATCGTCTGCTCGGGCGTCGAGTCCGCCGCGAGCGCGCGCACGGCGCCGTCGTGCTCGGCGTTCACGAGCTCGACCGTGGCGCCCAGCTGCACCACGAGCACGTCCCGGTACAGGGACAGCAGGTCCACCATCGACCGGTCGAGCACGTCGCGCTGCCGACGCGTGGCGCGCCGCTTCTGGTCGTCCTCGAGCTGCTTGAGCTGCGAGCGCAGCCGGGGCGGCAGGGTGTCGCCGTCCTGCACGCCGAGGGCGCGCATCAGCTCCGCCTTCTCGACGGCGTCGCGCTCGGCGGTGGCCGCCACGGCCTCGGCCTTCGCGACGTCCACGAGCTCCCCCGCCGCGAGGACGGCGTCCCCGACGCCGCGGATGCGCCGCGCGATCTCGAGGACGGCGTCGCGGCGCTCGCGCGCGTCGGCGTCGCGGGCGAGGCGCCGCGCCAGCCCGACGTGCGACTGCGCGGCGCGGGCGGCCGTGAGCGCGACCGCCGGGTCGACGCCGTCGCGGCGCACCAGCAGGTCCGCCACGTCCCGGGCCGGCGGCACCCGCAGCACGACGCCGCGGCAGCGGGAGCGGATGGTGGGCAGCACGTCCTGCGCGCTCGGGGCGCACAGCACCCAGACGGTGTGCGGCGGGGGCTCCTCGATCGCCTTGAGCAGCACGTTCGTGGTGCGCTCGGCCATCCGGTCCGCGTCCTCGACGACGATCACGCGGTACCGGCCGGACGACGGCGTCCGCGCCGCGGTCATGATGAGGTCGCGCACCTCGTCGATGGTGATGACGACCTTGTCCGTGGCGACGACCGTGAGGTCCGGGTGCGTGCCGGCGAGCGTCGTCGTGCAGGCGTGACACCTCCCGCAGCCGCCGGTCTCGCCGTCCGTGCCGGTGCACTGCAACGCCGCGGCGAACGCACGGGCCGCGACCGACCGGCCCGAGCCGGGCGGGCCGGTGAGCAGCCACGCGTGCGTCATCGCGGCCGGGTCCGTGGCCGCGCGGAGCAGGGTGGCGACGGCGTCCGGCTGCCCGACGACGTCGTCCCACACGCTCACTCGCGCCCCTCCCCGGCCGAGCCCTGCGTGTCCCGGTCGGCGTCCTGCGCGGCCGCGGCCTCCTCGACCACGGGCGTGAGGTCCAGCCGGGCGGCGACGTCCACGCGCACCTGCGCCTGCACGTCGTCCAGGCTCGCCGAGGCGTCCACCACGACCCAGCGCTCGGGGTCGGCGGCGGCCCGCCGCAGGAACGTGTCGCGGGTGCGGCGGTGGAACTCGTCCCCCGCGCTCTCCAGCCGGTCCGGCTCGCCCGACAACCGGGCGGCCCCGACCAGCGGGTCGAGGTCCAGCAGCACGGTGACGTCGGGGAGCAGGTCGGCCGTGGCCCACAGGGAGAGCGCCTCGATCTCCTCCTCCGACAGCTCCCGGCCTCCGGCCTGGTACGCCACCGAGGAGTCGAGGTAGCGGTCGGTCACCACGACGGCCCCGCGCCCGAGCGCCGGCCGCACCACCGTGGTGACGTGGTGGGCGCGGTCCGCCGCGTACAGCAGGGCCTCCGTGCGCGGGTCCAGGTCCTCGCCGTGCAGCACCTCCCGGCGCAGCGTGGCCCCCAGGTCCGTGCCGCCCGGCTCGCGCGTCACGACCACCTCACGGCCGGTGACCTCGTGCAGCCAGTCGCCCAGCAGGCGCACGTGCGTGGTCTTGCCGGCGCCGTCGCCGCCCTCGAACGAGACGAAGTACCCGGGTGCGCTGCTCACTCCCGACACCCTAGCCGTGACCGACGACACCGCCGCCCGCCGTAGCGCCCGGCTCGGTGCGGGGGCACGATGGCAGTGATCCCTCGACACGCAGGAGGTTCGATGTCCACCCAGCCGCAACCCTCCCAGACCGTGCTCAGCGAGGAAGAGTGCTGGGCGCTGCTCGCCGGGCAGAAGACCGGCCGGCTGGCCACGTCGGTGGCCGGCGAGCCCGAGATCTTCCCCGTGAGCTTCGCGGTCGCCGGCCAGCGCATCTTCCTGCGCACCCAGCCCGGCACCAAGCTCGCCGAGGTGACGATCAGCCCCCGCGTCGCGTTCGAGGCCGACGAGATCGGCGACGACGGGGCGTGGAGCGTCGTGGTCAAGGGCCGCGCGCAGGTCCTCGAGCGGGAGGAGGACCTGGAGGAGGCCCGCGCGACCGGACTCGTCAGCTACCTCGAGGACGGCAAGACCATCTGGGTCCGCATCACGCCGAGCGAGGTCTCCGGCCGCCGTCTGGTGCCGGGCGACCTGCGCTGACGGGCGCGAGCCCCTCGGTCACTCCCCCGGGTAGACGACGCCCACCTGGCGACGGACGTCGTCCATGGTGCGCATGACCCCGAGCGTGCCGTCCCACGACATCCGCGGGCTCTCGACGTCCCCCGCCGCGATCCGGCGGGCCACCTCGGCCGCCTGGTACTGCTTGCCCTCGCCGCGGAAGCCGTCGTACGCCCAGGTGGCGCCGTCGTGCCTCTCGACGGTGAACGAGGTGGGCGCGTAGAACGTGCGCGCCACCTCGATGCGCCCCTCGGTGCCCGAGATCACGGCCGTGTTGGCGGTGCGCGCCCACAGCGTGGTGGACAGCGTGGCCTGCGTGCCGCCGGGGTAGCCGAGCACCATGCCGATCTGGCCGTCGACGCCCGTCTCGGTGAGCGCGCCGACGGCGGTCACGGTCTCGGGCGCGCCGAGCAGGTCC
This sequence comes from Isoptericola sp. QY 916, assembly GCA_026934365.1. GTDB lineage: Bacteria > Actinomycetota > Actinomycetes > Actinomycetales > Cellulomonadaceae > Isoptericola > Isoptericola nanjingensis. The sequence goes on from JADHZE010000007.1 coordinate 31,580, forward strand.
TGCGCGAAGGAGACGGGGTAGACGCCGAGGTCCAGCAGCGCGCCGCCGGCCAGCCCGGGCGCGTAGAGCCGGTGGGCCGGGTCGAAGGGGAACTGCTGGCCGTGGTCGGCGATCACGCCGACGACGCGGCCGATCTCGCCGCGCGCGATCACGCCCCGCAGCGCCGCGACGTGCGGCAGGAACCGCGTCCACATCGCCTCCATGACGAAGACGCCGGCCTCGCGGGCGGCGTCGAGCACCTCGCGCGCCTGCGCCGCGTCCTGGGTGAAGGCCTTCTCGACGAGCACGTGCTTGCCCGCGCGGATCGCCAGCAGCGCGTGCTCGTGGTGGTGCGAGTGCGGCGTCGCGACGTACACGACGTCGACGTCGGGGTCGGTCACCAGGGCGTCGTAGTCGCCGTGCGCCCGGGCGCCCGGGGCGTGCGCGGCGGCGAACGCCTCCGCCTTGGCGACGTCGCGCGAGCCCACCGCGACGACGGCCGCCGCCGTGTGCTGCCGGACACCGTCGGAGAACGACCCGGCGATGTTGCCGGCACCGAGCACGCCCCAGCGCACGGCCGGCGCGGTCCGCGGGTCGGGCACCGTCCCGGCGAGGTCGTCGGTGGTGAGGCCGGGCGCGAACGAGGCGGGTGTGACGTCGGTCATGGCCGACACGGTACCCGCAGGGGCGCGATGTCGAGGCGAGCGCTCGAAGTCGATGTCACGGACTTCGACCTCGAGCCTCCCGCCTCGACCTCGGCGGGGCGTCTCGATCTCATGCAGGGGCGCCGAGCGACGCCGCGACCACTCGGTTCGCGACGTCGCGCACCTGCTCCAGCTCGACCAGGCTCAGCCCGCTCGCCGCGACCACCTTCGCCGGCACCTCCTCCGCCCGGTCCCGCAGCGCGCGGCCGGGGGTGGTGAGGTGCAGCTCGACGACGCGCGCGTCGCCGGAGCCGCGGCGCCGCTCCAGCAGCCCCTGGCGCTCCAGCCGCTTGAGCAGCGGCGAGAGGGTGCCCGGGTCGAGCAGGAGCCGCGCGCTCAGCCCGGTGACCGTCGTCGTCGCGCCGGCGCGGTCGTCCTGCCACAGCCCGAGCATCACGAGGTACTGCGGGTGGGTGAGCCCGAGCGGCTCGAGGATCGGGCGGTAGATCGACACCATCGCCCGGGCGGCCGCGGAGAGCGAGAAGCACACCTGCGCCTCGAGGCGCAGCGGGTCGGCGGGCAGGTCCATGCGCCCACCCTACGGTTCGACATATAGTTGGCGCACTAATGGTTGGCCCACCAAGTTTTGCGAGGGAGTGTCATGGCACGCCGCGAGGACGACGACCGGACCTGGGGCATGAAGGTCACGGAGAGCCTGCTGCGGTTCTTCGGGCCCGCGTCCATCCGGCGCACGCCGCCGATCCCGCCCAGCGCGGAGGACCTGGCTCGGGACGCCGCGCTCCGCAGCTCGCTGCAGCGCGTCACGCGCCCCGACGGCCACGTGTACCTCGTCGAGCGCAAGGACTGACCCCCGCCCTCGTGGCGGGGCGCTACTTCTTGGCGGTGGACTTCTTCGCCGCGGGCTTCTTCGCGGCCGGCTTGCGCGTCGTCGTGCGCTTCTTGGCCGGGCCGGCGGCCCGCTTCTCCGCCAGGAGCTCGATCGCCCGCTCGGGCGTGATGCTCTCGGGCGTCAGGTCGCGAGGCAGCGTCCGGTTGGTCTCGCCGTCGGTGACGTACGCGCCGAAGCGGCCGTCCTTGACCACGATCGGCTTGCCGCTCGTCGGGTCGTCGCCCAGCTCGCGCAGCGGCGGGGTGGCCGCGCGGGCGCCCCGGCCGCGCTTGGGCTCGGCGTAGATCTTCAGCGCCTCGTCCAGCGTGATCGTGAAGAGCTGCTCCTCCGACGCGATGGTCCGCGAGTCCGTGCCCTTCTTGAGGTACGGGCCGTAGCGGCCGTTCTGCGCGGTGATCTCGTCGCCCGACTCCGGGTCGGTGCCGACCACGCGCGGCAGCGACAGGATCTTCAGGGCGTCGTCGATCGTCACCGTCTCGAGCGTCATCGACTTCAGCAGCGACCCGGTGCGCGGCTTCGGCTGAGCGGCCTTCGCCTTCTTCTGCGCCGCCGCCGACAGGTTCGGGTCGATCTCCGGCAGGTCGAGCACCTCGGTCACGTACGGGCCGTAGCGGCCGTTCTTCGCGATGATCTCGGTCCCGGACACCGGGTCGGTGCCGAGCACCTTGCCGTCCTCCGCGCCCGCGGCCAGGAGCTCGCGCGCCTTCGCCACCGTGAGCTCGTCGGGGGCGACGTCGTCGGGGATGGACGCGCGCGGCGGGTTCTCCCCCTCCGCCACCTCGGCGCCCAGGTCCTCGACGTACGGGCCGTACCGGCCCACGCGCACGCGGATGCCCTCGCCGATCTCGACCGAGTTGATCGCCACAGGGTCGATCTCGCCGAGGTTCTCCACCAGCTCGTGCAGGCCCCAGCCGGTGCTGTCGCCCGAGCCGTCGCCGAAGTAGAACCGCGTCAGCCACGCCACGCGGTCGCGGCTGCCCGACGCGATCTGGTCGAGGTCGGCCTCCATCTCGGCCGTGAAGTCGTAGTCGACCAGCCAGCGGAAGTGCTCCTCGAGCAGCCTCACGACGGCGAACGCGAGCCACGTCGGCACCAGCGCCTGGCCCTTGGTGCGCACGTAGCCGCGGTCCTGGACCGTCGAGATCGTCGCCGCGTACGTGGAGGGGCGGCCGATGCCGAGCTCCTCCAGCGCCTTGACCAGCGACGCCTCGGTGTAGCGGGCGGGCGGGGTGGTCGAGTGCCCCTCGGCGGCGAGGTCGTCGCCGCGCAGCGGGTCGCCCTCGGCCATGCGCGGCAGCCGCGCGTCCTTGCCCGACGCGCCGGCGCCGTCGCCCTCGGCGACGTCCGTGCCCTCCTCGTACGCGGCCAGGAAGCCGCGGAAGGTGATGACGGTGCCGGACGCCGAGAACACGGCGTCGCGGCCCGCGAGCCCGCCCGCGGCGTCGGCCAGCGAGGCCGCGAGGCGCACGGACGCCGTCGACCCCTTGGCGTCGGCCATCTGCGAGGCCACGGTGCGCTTCCAGATCAGCTCGTACAGCTTGAACTGGTCGCCGGAGATCTCGCGGGCCACCTGGGCGGGGGTGCGGAACGAGTCGCCCGCGGGGCGGATCGCCTCGTGCGCCTCCTGCGCGCCCTTGTTCTTGGAGGCGTACAGGCGCGGGGCGCCCGGCACGTACTCCGGGCCGTACAGCTCGGCCGCCTGCCGGCGCGCGGCGTCGGTCGCCTCCGCGGACAGCGACGGCGAGTCGGTCCGCATGTAGGTGATGTAGCCGTTCTCGTACAGCGCCTGCGCGGTGCGCATCGCCTGGCGCGCGCTCATGCGGAGCTTGCGGCCGGCCTCCTGCTGCATCGTCGACGTGGTGAAGGGAGCGGCAGGCTTGCGGGAGTACGGCTTGGTCTCGAGCGACCGGACGGCGAAGGCGGCGTCCGCGAGGCCCGCGACGACGGCGCGCGCCGACGCCTCGTCGAGCTGGACCACACCGGTGCGCACCTTGAGGCGGCCGCGGTCGTCGAAGTCCCGGCCGGACGCCACGCGGTCGGCCCCGAGGCCGGTGAGGCGGGCGCTGAACGCCTGCCCGGCGTCGTCGCCCTCGGTCGGCGCGAACTGCCCGGTGACGTCCCAGTAGTCGGCGGGGACGAACGCCATGCGCTCGCGCTCCCGCTCCACGACGAGCCGCGTCGCGACGGACTGCACGCGGCCCGCGGACAGGCCCTGGCGCACCTTGCGCCACAGCACCGGCGACACCTCGTAGCCGTAGAGGCGGTCGAGGATGCGGCGGGTCTCCTGCGCGTCGACGAGGTCCTCGTCGAGCTCGCGGGTGTTCTCGAGCGCCCGCAGGATCGCCTCGCGGGTGATCTCGTGGAACACCATCCGCTTGACGGGCACCTTGGGCTTGAGCTCCTGGATGAGGTGCCAGGCGATGGCCTCGCCCTCGCGGTCCTCATCGGTGGCGAGGTAGAGCTCGTCGGCCTCCTTGAGGGCCTTCTTCAGCTCGCGGACCTTCTGTTTCTTGTCCGCGTGCACCTCGTAGTAGGGGTCGAAGCCGTTGTCGACGTCGACGGCGAACTTGCCGTACGGGCCCTTCTTCATGTCCGTCGGCAGGTCGCGCGGCTGCGGCAGGTCGCGGATGTGCCCGACGCTCGCCTCGACCTCGAAGTCGTCACCGAGGTAGCCCTGGATCTTGCGGGCCTTGGTGGGCGACTCGACGATCACGAGCTTGCGTGGCTGGGGCATCCGTTCCTGCTTTCCCTGGTGCTGCGGCGGTGCGGGCGGCGTGCTGCCGAGGTGGTGATGGTGGCCGGCCGACCGGTCATGTCACGGTACGACATCTGCTCGTCACTTCCCCGACACGGCCGCCGGGCGGCACTCTACCGAGACGTGCGGCGGGGCTGCGCGGTGAGCTGGCGGAGCACGAGCAGCGCCGCGAACGCCGCCGCGGTCACCGCGAGCACGCCCAGGGCGCCCGCCGCGTACGCGGTGAGGTCCGGCGACAGGGGCACCGGGTCGCCGTTCGTGACGAGCCCCACCAGCGTGCCCCCGGAGACGACGACGCCGACCGCCGACGCGGCCAGCAGCAGGCCCGCGACGACGTACGACGCGGGCGCCGCGTACGACCCGCCCGGGCGGCGCGGCTCGTCCGTCGACGACGCGGGCGTGAATGCGCACACGGCGGCCCCCCACGCCAGGACGACGAGCAGCGCGGCGACGACGTCCGACGGGCGGTGCCACTGCCCCACGAGCGTCGAGACGCCGGTGGCCGCCGTGTAGGCGGCCCCGAGGATCGCGACCACCGGTCGCCAGGCCCGCGGCGTGACGAGCAGCAGCGCGACCGACACCGACGCGGCGACGGTGGTGTGCCCGCTGGGCAACGTGTTGGGCCCGGTCCACCCGGGCAGCAGCTCGGGCCTGTCGAGGACGCCGTGCTTGAGCACCTGCGTGGTGACGTTCGCACCGCCCACGAGCACCGCGACCTGCAGCGCCAGCGCCCAGCGGCGCCGCACCAGGGCGACGAGCATCGCCGCCCCGACCCCCGCGACGACGAAGGCCACGGAGACGACGTCGAGCACCGGCTCGGCGACGCGCCACAGGCGACCCTGGCCGTGCGTGGCGCCGAGGAACGCGAGCTCGTCGACCCGCTGGCCGGCCGTGGTGCCGACGAAGAGCCGCCAGGTGAGCCACACCCCGAGCGCGGCGAGGACGGCGACCACCGCGGCCGCGACCCGCGGCGCGGTCCGCGCCTGCGGGACGGCCCGCGGTCCGCGCCACGCGCCGACCGGCAGGATCGGCGCACCGACGCCCGCCGTCCCCTGCGAGGGGGTCGGCGGCGTCTGAGGGCGCGTCTCCGTGAGCACGGGACCACGCTACCGACTCCGGTGTGTCGGAAACGTATGCGCGGGGTGGGGACCTCTCAGCGCTACGGGGCGGTGTGCCGCAGGGTGACCGTGTTGGAGAAGACCTGGCGGACGTTGGGGTCCTTGGGGATGTACTCGACCTTGATGAAGGACTTCCCGGGCGAGCCCGCCAGCAGCACCCCGGGCACCCGGATGGTCCGCCGCCCGTCGTCGACCTTCCACGACCAGTTGGTCCAGCAGCCGGCCCACCTGGAGTGGCGCGACTGCGGGTCGCGCGTCCAGAGGCACAGCCGGCCCCGCTCCGGGAGGCCCGCCGTCGTGACCGTGACGGTCGCGCGGACCGACCGCCGGTCCGACCAGTCGGCGGGGAAGGATCGACGGTCCATGCGGAAGGTGACCTTCGGCCGCGCCTCGGCGACCTTCTGGCTCCAGGACCGCTGCGACCGCTCGAAGGTGGACGGCCCGACGTACTTGACCACCATGGACTGCCTGTCGCCGCCGTGCGGTTCCACCCGGGTGGCGGGGACGTACAGGGACGCCTTCCCCTTGGCGAGCGTGCCGGTGCGCAGCTTCTTGCCGTACGACCACAGCTCGACCCGGCCCGTCGGCGTGGCGCCGGGCGACGAGACCGTCACAGCGATCCGACGCCCCTTGCCGTAGGTCCACGTCCTCCCGGTCGACACCGCGACGGACGTGGCGCGCGGGCGGACGTCGAGCGCGTGCCACCGGTCGACGCGCTCCTCGTACTCCGGGGCGCCGTCGAACTCGACCGCCAGGAACGAGTCGCCGAACGCGAGCCGGCTCGCCGGGAACCGCAGCGTCGCCTTCCCGCCCACCACGGCGGCGGAGGCCAGCGATTTCCCGTCGCTGCTGCGCGTGACGGACACGCGCCCACCGGGCGTCCCGAGCGTGGACGTGACCCGCACCGGCACGACGACGTCGGAGCCGTAGCGGACCGAGGACGGCACCGTGGCCTTCACCGTGACCGGCTTGCTCGTGGCGTGCACCCGGGCACCCCAGCTCGACACGGGGTCCCCCGCGGCGGTCGTGTGCTGGAACCGGAGGGTCCGCCAGCCGGGCACCTCCGTGCCGTCGAGGGCGAACGCGGCGACACCGTCGACCAGCGGCGCCGACCGCTCCACGCCGCCGCCGAGGTCGACCGTCACCGCGCCCTCCCTCGGCTCGTCCGTGCCGGTGAGGTCGAAGCGGAGCGCGTGCGCGTCGCCGTAGTACCACTCCGTCGCGCTCAGCACGGGGCTCGTGGGCTCGACGACCTCGACCACGACCGAGCCGGTCGAGCGGACGGGGTACTGCCCGGTCTCCGGGTCGACGCCCGCGGACGTGTCGACATGCCCCGCGACGACGCGGAGAGGGCCGGGTCTGAGGTCGGCACTCGAGATCACGATCGTGGCCCGGCCGTCCGTCAGCGGTGCGCGTGCACCCGAGCCGGCCGCCAGCCAGGAGACCTGCCCGACGCCGGGTGCCCCGTCCCGGGTCACGCTGACCTCGAGGGTGATGTCCTGCCCCCGCCACCACCGCTCGTGGACGGGCGCGACGACCGTGCTGTCCTGCTCGACGTCGGCCACGGCCGTCGGCACCGCCAGCCCGGTCGACATCAGGGCGAGCGTCAGCATCGCGCCGATCGCCCCCAGCCTCCGCCGCACTCCTGCGCCCACGCGCACACCACCCTCCGTCGAGACTGCGTGGAACATAGCGGCAGGTCAGGCGCCGATCTAGCCCTCCAAGGGCACCTTTTGCCCAGTTTGCCGAACTTCATACGCCCCTGGGGTATCTCGTCGGCGGGCGCAGGCCGCCGCGGGCGGCGACGGAGGGTTCAGCGGGCGAGCTCCGGCGGCAGGCCGGACGACGCGCCCGCGCCCACCAGGTCGGCGTCGTGCAGGTGGCACGCGACGCGCCGGTCCTCGCCCGTGCTCGGCGGCCCCAGCACGGGGCGCACCTGCCGGCACACGTCCATCGCGTGCGGGCAGCGCGGCGCGAAGGGGCAGCCGGCGCCGAGCCGCTGCAGGTCGGGCGGGGCGCCGGGGATGCCGGACAGCTCGCGCCGGGGGCCGTGCAACGGCGGGAACGACCCGAGCAGCCCCGACGAGTAGGGGTGCCGGGGCCTGCGGTAGACCTCCTGCGCGGTGGCCTCCTCCACGATCTCCCCCGCGTACATGATCGCGATGCGGTCGGCGACCTCGACCAGCAGGGAGACGTCGTGGGTGATGAGCACGACGGAGAACCCGAGCCGGTCGCGCAGCTCCATGATCTGCTCGAGGATCTGCCGCTGCATGACGACGTCGAGCGCCGTCGTCGGCTCGTCCATGAGCAGCACCTGCGGCTCCAGGGCGAGCGCCATCGCGATCATCACGCGCTGCCGCATGCCGCCGGACAGCTGGTGCGGGTACGCGCGGAGGCGGTCGGCGGAGATGCCGACCATCTCGAGCAGCTCCGCGGCCCGCGCCTCGAGGTCCCGGGGCGACAGCCCGGGCCGGTGTGCCCGGATGCCGTCGGTGAGCTGCCGCCCGATCCGGAAGACCGGGTTGAGGGAGCTCATCGCGCCCTGGAACACGATGGCGACGTCGCGCCAGCGGGCGGCGCGCAGCTGCGCGTCGGTGAGGCCGAGGACGTCGCTGCGCCGGCCGTCGCGGTCGGTGAGCCACACCTCCCCGCCGGTGATGAGGCCGGGCGGCGGCAGCAGCCGGGTCGCGGCGTACGCGAGGGTCGACTTGCCGCAGCCCGACTCCCCCGCCAGCCCCAGCACCTCGCCGCGGTGCAGCGTGAGGTCGACGCCGCGCAGCACGTGCGTCGGGTCGTCGCCGAAGCCGTAGTCCACGTGCAGGTCGCGGATCTCCAGCACGGGCTCGCTCATCGTTCCTCCTCGGTGTGCGGTGCGTGGTGCAGGGCGGGGCGCCCGACGTCGCGCACCCCGGGCCCCGTCGGCCTCACCACCGGGGTGAAGCCGACGCGCGGGCGGATGCCGCGGCGGCGCAGGGTGCGGGCGTGCATGCCGGTGCTGCGCAGGCGCGGGTTGACCAGCTCGTCGATGCCGAAGTTGATCAGCGTGAGCGCCATGCCGAGCAGGGCGATGCACAGGCCGGCGGGGACGAACCACCACCACGCGCCGCGCTGCAGCGCAAGGTTGTTCTGGGCCCAGAACAGGATGGTGCCCCAGTTCCACTCGCTCACCGGCGTGATGCCGATGAACGCGAGGGTCACCTGGCTCAGGACGGCGAACGTCACGGTGCCGACGAAGCCCGCCGCGATGATCGCCGTGAGGTTGGGCAGCACCTCGGCCAGCACGATGCGCCACGTGCGCTCGCCCGTGGCCCGCGCGGCCTCGACGAAGTCCCGCTTGCGCAGCGACAGGGTCTGGGCGCGCAGCACGCGCGCGCCCCAGGCCCACCCGGTGACGCCGATGACGAGCGCCACCGTGATGCCCCCGGCGCTGGGCAGCTGCGCCGCGATGATGATGATCAGCGGCAGCTGCGGGATGACGAGGAACACGTTCGACAGCGCCGAGAGCCCTTCGTCGCCGAGGCCGCCGACGAACCCGGCCGTCACGCCGACGATCACGCCGAGCGCGGTGGCCCCGAGCCCGGCGACCAGCCCGACGACGAGCACGCCGCGCGTGCCGACGATGATCTGGGACAGGATGTCGCGCCCGGTGTGGTCGGTGCCGAGCCAGTGCGCGCCGGACGGCGGCTGCAGCAGCGCTGTGCTCACCTGGTCCGGGTCGTAGGGCGCGATCCACGGCCCGACGACGGCAAGGATCCCGAAGAAGACGAGGATCACGATGCCGACGAGCGCCTTGGAGTTGCGCAGGAACAGCAGCCGCGGGCGCCGGCCGGGGCGCGCGACGCCCTGCGCGACATCGTCGGGCCCCGTGGGTGCCGCGACCTCGATCGCGGTGGTCGATGTGGCCATGTCAGCCCTCCTGCCGGGTGCGGGGGTCGAGCGCCGCGTACGCCAGGTCGGCCACGAGGTTGGCGACCAGCACGGACAGCGTGATGACGAGGAAGCAGGCCTGCATCAGCGGGTAGTCGTGGGTGGAGACCGCCTGGTAGAGCGTGTAGCCGATGCCCTGGTAGCTGAAGACCATCTCCATGACGAGCGTGCCGCCGACGACGAAGCCGAGGGCCAGGGCGAAGCTGGAGACCTGCGGCAGGATCGCGTTGCGCGCCGCGTACCCCACGACGACCGCCCGCGCGGGCAGCCCCTTGGCGTGGGCCACGGTGACGTAGTCCTCGCTGGAGACGGTGACCATCATGTTGCGCATCCCGAGGATCCAGCCGGAGATCGACGACACGACGATGGTCAGCGCCGGCAGCGTGCCGTAGTAGATCACCGAGCCGACGAACTCCCAGCTCAGCGACGGCACCATGCCGCGGTCGTAGCTGCCGTTCGACGGGAACCAGCCGAGGTTCACGGCGAACACCGCGATGGCGATGAGACCGAGCCAGAAGTACGGCACGGCGGAGAAGAACGTCGTGATCGGCAGCAGCGAGTCGGCCCAGGTGCCGCGCCGCCAGCCGATGCCGGTGCCCACGGCCGTCCCGAGCAGGAACGCGATGACCGTGGCGATGCCCACGAGCCCGACCGTCCACGGCAGGGCCTGCGTGACGATGTCGGCCACCGGTGTCGGGAAGTGGGTGAAGCTCAGCCCGAGGTCGCCGTGCAGCAGCATCTGCCAGTAGTGCACGTACTGGTCCCACAGGGACATGTCCTGGTCGAGCCCGAACAGGACGCGCAGCGACTCCTCGGCGTTCGAGTCGATCCGGCCCTGCATGCGCCCCATGAGGGCGGTCACCGGGTCGCCCGGCAGCAGGCGCGGCACGAAGAAGTTGATGGTGATCGCGGCCCAGGCGGTGAACAGGTAGAAGGCCGCGCGGCGCAGGACGAACCTCATGCGTCCCCTCCCGTCGGCATGGCGGTCCGCGGCACGGCCGGGGCGTCGGCGCGGTCGGCGTAGCCCCAGCAGGCGGCCTGCCGCGGCTCGCCGCCCGCCCACCGCTCGTCGTCCCGGTCGAGGACCTCG